>NZ_JAEHQE010000002.1:0-255307 GCF_016238545.1 Proteus sp. PR00208
CCTTTATACTTAATCAACTGGTCTGATTTGTCATAACGACAACCGCACCTAAAATCCAGCGCTTCTAATCAGAAGTTACTAACTTAAAAAAATTATGAGGGTTTAGGTCATGAACCGTAAAAACCTGTTTACTCGCACAGCACTAGCTGCCATTGTAGGAGCAATCTCCTCTCAAGCAGGCGCTGCCGGTTTTCAGTTAAATGAATATTCAACTTCAGCACTAGGGCGTGCATTTTCAGGGGAAGGCGTTATTGCCGATGACGCAAGCGTAGGTAGCCGAAACCCAGCTGCACTGACTATGTTTGATCGCCCCGAATTTTCTGTCGGTGCTATTCTCATTAACCCAGGCGTTGATGTTAAAGGTAAATCACCTCTTACAGGTACTGATACCACTGCAAAAGATATCGCACCAAGTGCATTAGTACCTAATATCCACTTTGTAGCACCCATCAATGATAAATGGGCCATTGGCGCATCAGGTACAACAAACTTTGGTTTAGCGACAGATTTCCCTAACGATTATCCTGCAGGACTTATCGGCGGTAAAACTGATCTGAAAACCATGAACTTAAACTTAAGTGCAGGTTACCGTGTAAATAACCAATTTAGTGTAGGTTTAGGGTTAAATGCTCTTTACGCTGATGCGGAAATTACTCGTCATGTTGGTGAAGCGGGTAAAGTGTTAGGTGGCGCATTATCTCAAAAGCCTGGCATGGAACAATTAGGTGGTTATTTATCAAGCTTATCTCCTAGCGATCGCTTTGCTCAGTTAAAAGGTGATGCATGGGGCTTTGGCTGGAACGCAGGTCTATTATACGAATTTGATGAAGGTAACCGCATTAGCTTCACTTATCGCTCTAAAGTAAAAGTGAAATTTAAAGACGGTGAATATCAAAGTGATTTGCGCTCTATTCCACAACTCGAAGGAATGGGAATTGTCGGCACTAACGGAGAAACCATTAAAGGTAAGCTGGATCTTAACCTACCTGAAATTTGGGAATTTGCGGCCTATCACCGTGTTGCACCAAAATGGGCTGTTCACTATAACTTCGCTTACACCAGTTGGAGTGCGTTTGAAGAGTTAAGAGCAACACGTAAGAGCGATGGTCAACAACTGTTTAAGAAAGAAGAAGGCTTCCGTGATGCATGGCGTGTGGCTTTAGGTACAACCTATTATCACGATGATAACTGGACATTCCGTACCGGTATTGCCTTTGATGATAGCCCAGTTCCCGCTGATAAACGTTCTATTTCCATTCCAGACCAAGATCGCTTCTGGTTAAGTGCTGGTACAACTTACGCATTTAATAAAGATATGTCTGTTGATGTGGGCTTAGCGTATATGCACGGTAAAAAAGTCACAATCAAAGAGAAATTATCTGAAGATTTACCATTGCCTGCTTATGAATTTGAATCATCAGGTAAAGCATGGTTATACGGTATGAACTTTAACTACCGTTTTTAATTTCCACTGTATTTTTATACAAAAAATGGTCTTTTTTAAGACCATTTTTTTATTTATACATAAAACTAACAGCAAAGGTTAGTCAATGGAATCTAAGTCATCTTCGATGGCTTTCGCATTAGGGTTTTCTTTTACTGTACCCGCTTGGAAGTCATTACTTTGGAAATAGGCTTCACGCATCATTAGATAAGGATCAGACGAGTTTTGTAAAATTGCATCAGAGTCGAGCAATTGTGCTCGTGTTTCAATGCCTTCTAATGCCCATTTACCCGCCGACATCCAAAATGTTAAATAGCTCAGCATAGGATACGTTAAATCAGCCCAATCACCACCTTCTTCACGGACAGTAAAGCTACCATAGCCCGGAACAACAACATAAGGGCCATAATCCATACCATAATGCCCTAATGTGCTACCAAATCGCATTGGGACTTCTTTTTCCATCGTCTCTTTAGACATGCCAGCAACATCTATTAAACCGCCCATACCAAAAACGGTATTAATCCAGAAACGACCAAAATGTTTTGCACCTTTTTCAAAGTCACCACGCAATACGCTGTTTACCATACTTGCAGGCTCTTCTAAATTACCTAAAAAGTTAGATAAGCCATTTCTTGCTGGTGGTGGCACATAATCACGCCAAACAACGGCAACTGGACGTAAGATATAGGGGTCTAAAACATAGTAGTTAAAATCAAACATCTGGCGGTTAAACCCTTCTAATGGGTCAGAGCGCCCCTCCCCATTATTAGGGGTACTTGCACATCCTGAAAGTAAGGCGACTGAAAGAGCAACACCGCACAGGCGATACTTCATAATGTTCTCCGCTAATTATCTTATGATGAGCAGCATCATAGTTCGCATATTCATAAACTCTACACATAATACTGTCAATGCATGATAAGTGGTACTTTTATTAGGTTTTGATCTTATAAGATAATTCGGGTTTTGTGATTACCTTATCGAGCTGATTTAAAATATTAGCCCAATATTATTAGGCTAATATAAAAATACATGGTGTGATTTAATTATATTCTTTTATCGCTAATAGCTCTTCTGGATCTAAGTATGAAAAATGCTTTTTTAGTGAGGGCTTACCAGAAATATGAAAATCATCTTTAACCACTAACGTGCCATTTTCAGTATAAAAATTCACTAAATACTCAAGATTTTCGTCAGTAACAGCTTGGTCTGCATTGGTTATTAATTGCGTTAGCAATTGGGTATATTGTTCCAATTCTTCAGTAGTGAAAATTTTCCTCTCCTTATCTTTAAGCCAGATAAGGAATTTAAATAAAAAAAACGCTCATCAGGAGAGTTCTTAAATACAATCAATTACCACCACTAAGTGATGGTAATAATAATTGCTGGAAAAGTTGTATAATATGACATAAAAATAAACCTTATAAATAGACTAAATAAAATCTAGCAGTAATTTATTTTTTAAACAAAAAATACAGGATCAGACGTGCTATTTATTTTACGCAATATCTCAATAACGTCCTTATCAGTAATTCTATTAGCGTTCATTTTTACTTGGAAGGTTTCTAATTGTGTCCCTTTTGCATCATCACTATCACTATGATATTCGCGTAAGTTAATAATCGTTTTGATGCCTTGGGCTTCTAACCATTTCATTTCACCCGGTGTTGGCTGTCCTGAACGATAAACTTTTTCTGAAACTTGATAGAAATTTTCAGGAGGTACAAGAATATCAATTAGCCTAGAGTTACACCCCACCAGTAGAAAAAAATAAGTAATAAATAAAAATTACAGATATCGAATATCATTAATTGATTTTATGTCCATATAAAAACCTAAATATATTATTGGTGATTGAACGAAGAAGTAAAACAAGGGTGATAATAGCGTGAACTGATAAACACTGCTCTAGGAATAATATTTAAATTTACAGGATGGGTAATAGATGGCGTTCCCTACAGGGATCGAACCTGTAACTAGCCCTTAGGAGGGGCTTGTTATATCCATTTAACTAAGGGAACATACGTAATAAAATTAAGTACAACTTATGGACGGGCTATATTCTACCCCCCTCACTCTCTATTAATCAAGTTTTAACGCACTGATATTGGAAGGAATTTTTTTGTTTCTTTTTTGAACAATGTAATTTGGCTTAAAAACCATCTGATAAATATCAGCATCAATGATTATGGTTTGTTCTTATATATGTCTGTTCTATTAAAACTCTTTCAGTTGTTTTAAAAACAATTTCGGTGAATATCCCATCTCTTTATTAAACATCGCACTAAAGGCGCTCGGATTTTCATAACCCAGTTCTAAAGCAACTTCAGTAACTGAATCACCTCTCTTTAAAGCGGTTAACGCATACATTAAACACGCTTTTTGACGCCAGTCTCGAAAAGAAAGACCCGTTTCTTTATGAAAAAGACGGGTAAAAGTACGTAGGCTCTTATTTAATTTTTCAGCCCACATTTCTGGTGTCGTGCGAATATTAGGTTGTGACATAAATTCAGTACACAATTCATCTAATAAAGCATGTTGCGGTAATGGTGTAAAATAAGGCAATGGCTTAGCATGAGCTAATTCATGACAAAGCAAAGTCAATAATGCACTATCTCGTCCACCTAAATCATAAAGTAAAGGAAGTTCATTGGCCGAAAGTAATAGCTGATGAAGCAGAGGGGAAACTTGTAAAACCTCACAATATTCTGAGTGACGAGGGATTTTATTAGGCTCAATATAGAGACTATAAGTACTACTCCCCAACATCAGCACTTGATGTACCTTTTCTGCTGGGATCCACACGCCACTGTAAGGTAATACAATCCATTGACCATCTTCTGTTTTAACTTTCATTACCCCATTAGGGGCATATAAAAATTGAGCTCGTCGATGATGGTGAGCTTCAAGTAATGTGTCATAAGGATAATCAGAGCCTAATGCTAAAATATCACGAGGAAGGTTATCCACACTGTTGATATCGATATTACGCATAATATTTAAATTGTCCTAAATTCGTATAAACTTGTCATTATCGCGTGGGTAAGCCATCATTTTATTCTATATTGTTAATCTCCTGACTCAACAGGAGATTTGAAATGACACTCTGGCTGATTTCTTTTGGTTTAATTTCAGGCATCACAACATGGTTATTTGGCTTTGGCGGTGGCTTTGTCACTGTTCCCTTACTCTATACACTTATTCTTACACTCTGGGGAATAGGCAGTTTACCTGCTGAACATGCTATGCAAATCGCAGTTGCTACCTCTGCATTAATTATGTTGTTTTCTGCGACAGTCACAACCATTAAACACCATAAGGCCAAAAGGCTTGATTGGAATATCATGTTCATTTTGTTTATTGGTATCGCTTTTGGTGGGATCTTAGGTGCTCTTCTCGCCTTAACAGTTGAAGGTGTGTGGATCAAATGGATCTTTATTGGTTATCTTTTTGTCACTATATTAGACTGCTATTTTCGCCCCGGTTTTATGGCTCCTACTCACAACTCAAAAAAAGTGACCAAAGCAAAAGAAAGCATTAATGGTACAGTAATTGGTATTATTGCCGCTTTTCTAGGGGTTGGTGGAAGTGTGATGACAGTACCTTTATTGCGCCGTAGAGGAACACCAATGGCACAATCAGCAGCAATCGCCAATGCATTAACCTTACCTTTAGCACTCACTGCAACATTCACTTATGTCGCCCTCTCTTTTACGTCACCTTTAAATAGTGAATCTGGTTTTATTGGTTATATTTGGCTAAAAGCTGCACTTATTCTGATTTGTAGCACTTGGGTTGGCTTGAAGATCTCTGAACGCTTTTTATCTCGTATTCCCGACAAATGGCATGCAAGAGTCTATCCTCTGTTACTGAGTCTTGTTTTGATTGTCATGCTGTTTTAAATCCTTTCTTCTATGAAGAGACAAAGGCAATAAATAACGAAAAAAACAATAATGGCTACACATAAAATAGTGGCAAATGGTGGTTTTGAGTGTTCAAAAAATCGCCATTTTTTAACATTTCACCTTATCTTTTTCCTACGCACCTTCACTTAGCATTAATGATATTAAGACACATAAAACAAAAAATATCTCTTTTTGACAATCACGATACAGTTCCATAACTATTAATATCATTAATTAATATTTAAACATAATGAACAATAATTTATAAATTGTCTCGTATTTAGCATCAGTTTGTTCACGTTTTACTGAGCCTTTTTTGTATTATTAATCACCAATTTATTTTTCTTTTTTATTTGTATTTATCATCAAAATAATAAGTTAGCTGTTTTTCAAAAGAAAATAATTTAAGAAGAAACTGGATTTAAACAAAATAAAAAATATTATTTATTCTGATTTTTAAATAACAAATTAATTACAATATAACGAATTTTCGATATATAAATAATTATATATCGATAGGCTTTTTTGTCAAATTTAAATTATTATTAATCATATATTTTAAATACACTTTAATAAAATAGATTGATAATATAAGCTAGTGAATTTAAAAGAACAATCTACAACTGTTATATCCCTTAAAATCTCCTATTTCTTCTCCAAACTTTTATAATAGTATCCAATGGAGGAAAATAATTATCATTTGATTTTGTCTATTTTAGTTAAATTATTTAGTGACATTTATTAACGTCTTATTCTCTATTATTTATTATTTACAACCAAGTCATCACTTATGGATTAATAAAATGGAGACGCCTTCAAATATTTATTTAACTGTCTGTATATAATATTTAGCTATAAGAAGAAACTGGAGGTTATATGAGTATTAGTCGTCGTTCTTTTATTAAGGGGATGGGAATAGGATGTGTGGGTTGTACCGTGAGTAGTTTACCACCAGGTGCACTTGCATTTAATCCTGTAGATTCTCTTAAGGGTCAGTCAAAATTAACACCTAGCCTGTGTGAAATGTGTTCTTATCGTTGTCCGATAGAAGCTCAGGTTGTTAACAACAAGACCGTTTTTATCCAAGGAAATAGAAATGCGGAACACCAAAGTAGCCGAGTTTGTGCAAGAGGTGGAAGTGGCGTTAGCCTAGTTAATGATCCAAATCGGATTGTCAAACCCATGAAACACAAAGGCCCTAGAGGTGCTGGTGAATGGGAAGTAATAAGCTGGGAACAAGCTTATCAAGAAATTGCAGAAAAAATGAATGCCATAAAACAAAATTATGGTGCAGAAAGTATCTCTTTTTCATCTAAATCAGGTTCACTCTCTTCTCACCTTTTCCATTTGGCAGCCGCATTTGGTTCACCGAACACCTTTACACACGCATCGACTTGCCCTGCGGGTAAAGCCATTGCAGCATCAGTGATGATGGGTGGCGATCTTGCGATGGATTTAGCAAAAGTATATTATCTCTTTCGGTCATAACCTTTATGAAGGTATTGAAGTCTCTGAAACACACGAACTAATGAACGCCCAAGAGCGTGGTGCAAAACTAGTCAGTTTTGATCCTCGTTTATCTGTCGTTTCAAGTAAAGCAGATGAGTGGTTCGCAATCCGCCCTGGCGGGGATTTACCTGTTTTAATGGCAATGAGCCATATTCTTATTAAAGAAGATCTTTACGATAAAGATTTTATTGAGAAATTTACCGTTGGCTTCCCACAATTAAAAGACGTTTTACAAGATACAACACCTGAATGGGCTCAAGCACATTCTGATGTTCCCGCTGAAGATATTGTTCGTATCACACGCGAAATAGCAGCAAAAGCACCTCATGCACTGATTATGCCTGGTCACCGCGCAACCTTTAATAAAGAAGAAATCAATATGCGCAGAATGATCTTCACCCTCAATGCCTTACTCGGCAATATTGAACGTGAAGGCGGTATGTATCAGAAAAAAGCAGCTTCAAAATATAATAAATTAGCAGGCATTAATGTTGCTCCTGAATTAGCGAAACCAAGCGTTAAAGGTATGCCTGAAATTACCGCAAAACGCATTGATGCAACAGCACCTCAGTTCAAATACATCAATAAAGGTGGTGGTATTGTTCAGTCCATTATTGATTCAACTTTAGAAGGTGTGCCGTATCAAACAAGAGCATGGATTATGTCTCGTCATAATCCATTCCAAACGGTCAGTTGTCGTCCAGAGTTGGAAAAAGCAGCACAGAAATTAGATTTAATTGTTAGCTGTGATGTGTATTTAAGTGAAAGTGCTGCTTATGCAGATTATCTGTTACCTGAAACCACTTATTTAGAGCGTGATGAAGAGATTTCTGATGTTTCAGGGCTAAATCCTGCTTATGCCTTACGCCAGCAAGTTGTTGAACCTATTGGCGATACAAAACCAAGCTGGTTAATTTGGATGGAACTAGGTAAAAAATTAGGTCTAAGCCAATATTTTCCTTGGGAAAATATGGGAGTTCGTCAGTTGTATCAAGTTAATGGCGATGAGGCACTGTATAAAGAAATCCATAAAAAAGGCTATTTATCTTATGGTATTCCATTGCTATTACGTGAACCTACCTATGTTAAAGCGTTCGTAGAACAATATCCTGATGCGATTAAGCATGTTGATGACAATGATATGATGGAAAAAGCTCTCTCATTTAAATCACCAAGTGGCTTAATTGAAATTTACTCTGAAGAATTAGAAAGCCGTTTAGAAAACTATGGTATTCCACGCTTCCACAACTTCCCATTAAAAGAAAAAGACGAGCTTTATTTTATCCAAGGTAAAGTCGCCGTTCATACTAATGGTGCAACACAATACGTACCATTATTAGCTGAATTAATGTGGGAAAACCCAGTTTGGCTACACCCTGAAACAGCTAAAAATCATGGAATTAAACATGGTGATGAAATCATTCTGGAAAACAGTATAGGCAAAGAAAAAGCACATGCTTTGATCACTGAAGGCATTCGCCCTGACACCGTATTTGTTTATATGGGATCAGGTGCAAAAGCAGGTGCGAAAACAGCAGCGACTACAACAGGCGTTCACTGTGGCAACTTATTACCTCATGAAATTAGTCCTGTATCAGGTACTGATGTGCATACATCAGGTGTCAGAATTAGTCGGGCTTAAGGAAAAAAATAACGATGAACAATAATGATAAACAATTTGTCATGTTACATGATGAGAAACGTTGTATTGGCTGCCAAGCTTGTACTGTTGCGTGTAAAGTCATCAATGACATTCCAGAAGGATTTAGCCGACTTCAAGTCCAAATTCAAGGTCCTCATGACGACGAAGCGGGTAACCCACATTACCAATTTTTCCGTGTTTCTTGCCAGCATTGTGAGGATGCACCTTGTGTTTCTGTGTGTCCTACTGGTGCCTCTTTTATTGATGAGAATGGTATCGTTCAGGTGAAAAAAGAGCTGTGTATCGGCTGTGATTACTGTGTTGGTGCTTGTCCTTACCATGTTCGTTATATCAATCCAATGACGCATATCGCAGACAAATGCAACTTCTGTTCTGATACTCGATTAGCTGAGGGTGAATTACCTGCATGTGTATCAGTATGCCCAACAGATGCACTTGCTTTTGGTCGCATCGACTCACCTGAAATTCAGGCTTGGATCAAACAAAAATCCGTTTATCAATACCAATTAGATAATGTCGGAAAACCAAGTTTATTCCGTCGTAAAGAAATCCATCAGGGAGATAAAGCATGACTAGTATCTGGGGAGCAGAACTCCATTATACGCCAGATTATTGGCCTGTATGGTTAATGGCAGCTGGTTTATTAATCGTTGCTATGATAGCAGTATTAGTTATTCATGGCTTACTACGCTATGCCCTTGCACCAAAACACTCTGGTCATTATGAAGAAGAGCGAGTTTATTTATATTCTAAAGCAATTCGTTTTTGGCACTGGGGTAATGCTTTACTGTTTATCCTATTACTATTAAGCGGATTTTTAGGGCATTTCTCTATCGGAAATGTCACTTCAATGGTGCTATTACATAAGATCTGTGGTTTTGTACTTATCGCGTTCTGGATTAGTTTTATTTTTATCAATCTAACAACCAGTAACGGTGTGCATTACAAAGTAAGATTTAGCGGATTAATTGGTCGTTGTATCAAACAAGCTCGCTTTTATCTTTACGGTATAATGAAAGGTGAACCACATCCTTTCGCAGCAACTGAAACTGATAAATTTAACCCACTTCAGCAACTCGCTTACTTAGGTGTGATGTTTGGTTTAGTGCCACTGTTACTTGTTACTGGATTATTATGTTTATATCCTGAAGTCCTCGGTTATGGCTATTGGATGCTAAAAGCACACTTAGTATTAGGAATAGTGGCATTAATGTTTATTTGTGCACACTTCTACTTATGCACACTGGGTGATACTTTCACTCAAACATTCCGTAGCATGATCGATGGTCATCACCGTCACCAGAAACATGATGATCATGGTTCCATAGCAGAAAAAACAGAGCATTAATTTCTCAATATTCCTTCTGTTACGTTTCATTTCCTAAAATGCCCGTTTGAACGGGCATTTTTTTGATCTTAATTCAGAAATAATTTTATAGTTTTATTATTAGCAAATATATCATTTTATTTACATGTTATTCGGTGTATAGTCGGCGCCCACTTTCGCTATATAAATATTTATACAATGATATACATTGCATTTGCGATGGGTATCATGAAGATTGGCAAATGAGTGCAGCAATTGGTTATCAAACAGCTTATCGTGCTGGTGGATCAAATCATACCGAAAATGGATTAAGTCCTGCTGTCACATTAATGTTTAAACCTCTCAAAGACTAACTGTTACCGTCTCTTCATATTCACAGCGAAGAGGCAACAATAGCCCATCCCAATGTGATATTAACTACTATTATCCATAGATAGTCATTTAATGATAAATACTTAAATTTTGATCTAATAACGTATTTCCTCCAACGCACACATTTTGTCTTTATCATATTAAAATTCATTCTTTTTAAATTTATTGGTATAAAAGACATAAGTTATCCGTTTAATAGCTTCAAAAATGTTATCAGGAGGTGAAATCGTGGTGGGTAATATAAGAGGTAATTTTATGGGAAGCTTATTCTAAACAAGTATTAATTAGCTGTTTTTTCTCATACAAATAAATACGAGAATATATTTCTCTAAGTATGAAATTCTCAGTTCATTTGTAATAAAATTATTCTTTTTTTCTTAAAATTAAAAATTCTCATTCTCTATATACGTAAAATGCCCTAATAAGGGCATTGGTTTCATATAGAGGCTTTATTTCATCTATTAAGAAAATTCTTATTATTAACTAACCAGAGAGACACACTTACATATAAGAATTATCTTACTCAATTTAGTTATTCTAAAATGAGTTACTTTCTAATTTAAGAATATTATTAGAAGATAGAAAGAGCCTTGCTATCGAAATGAGCTGGAATATGTTGTTCATTACGCTCAGTTTCTTGAGCTATTCCACCTGTTACTTCTTCAAAGAAGCTACCAATATTAACGCCTAGTACTTCAAGTACTCTAACTAAGCAATCAATATCAATACGGTTTACACCACGCTCATAACGAAATAACTGTTGTTCACTAATATCAATCTCTTTTGCTAACTGAAATACAGTATAACCTTGAGATTTTCTTAATGACTTAATTTTTTGTCCAACTGCATAAGCGACTGGATACTTGCTACTCATAATATTGTTCTCGCTTTTCACTTTGATTGATATCTAATTTTATAATGGTGTGTTCCTGCGTAATAATATATAAAAATATATACTATCGAGGACACCTTTTTGTTTTAATAAAATATTATTTTTAGTAGATAAGAAATATTACAATTCATAACATGACTTATCATATGTAAATAATATACTACGCATTTAAACACTTTCAACTAGTCGAAAAAAGACAGTGCAAGCACAATGATTTACTCACACTAGTAAAGAATACCTAGGATAATGGTATATTTCCTTTATTTTCATGCATTTAAAATATTTTATTTATAAAATTACGCTTTTTTTCCCTTAAACTTTACTCATTAATTAGAATTATTATCTACTACAAGCTTAATTTAAAGTGCGATTGTTTGAATTGTGTAAAAATAAATCAACTTATATCAGTCTAATTTATTTAAAATAATAAATTAACCTCATAAAGGTAACGATTTTCTTATTTTTATTAAATAGCTTAAGCAATATCAATGAAATCTGATGAGTTTATAAAAAAGTCAATATTACACTTTAATTTCAATGAATTACATGCATTACATTGAAATATAGATATAAATCTCATTTTAAACATTTGTTAATTAATTTATATAAGCATAAACCCTTACTCTTTCAACTAAATATATTTCAAGATCCACAATTCTTTATTACTCCAGAATAAAAAATTATAGATTTAATTACGCATTTTTTTTGAATTTTTATTAATGAATAACTTATTTTAATTTTCAATTAGATTAAAAATCTTCTTTATGAAATAGAAAAAAGGTGAATGTTAATATAAATATTTTTGTTTTATCAGTAAGTTATTTGAAGATTATGCTTATTACCATAAAAACCATTCTTTTTATGAGCATAAAATACTATTCTTTCTTTTTCACTCAAATACCCGTATTTGATGCATTACAAAAATAGTGTAATCATCGCATCTTAAGCCAAATTAACGAGGGAATGAACTATTAAATATCGCCTTTAGCATGATCTAATTTTGTTAAAAAAAACAAAAATTAATCTTTTTACGTCCTAAGTAATCACACCTATTCCATATAAGAGTTATTCTTAGGGCAAAATAAACATTAATATTTTTATATAATTTATATTCCTACTAAATGCACAATTTTCTCCATTTTTCGTAAAAAATGAAATTAACCACTTCAGGACAAATCACTTAATGATGAAACAAGTGTTTTTTGCTTTATATCATTTACTATCCAGTTCATTATGATGAAAAAAATTGATAAATATCAAATTTTAAGATTAATTTATTTTAAATCATGGAGTTAAATAAGATATTCCGTTCTATCATATCTTTAAAAAAGAAGAATAAAGAAGATAAAACATCATTATATTTTATCTTTCTTCTTGTTAGCGCTATCCTATAGTTTATAAAAAGTAAGAAGTATTAACTATAAAGCCCTATTTTTATCTTTTAATCTTCTGAATTTTTTCTTAAAAAATGCGTGCCACATATTTTTCAATGCTGATTTAAAATGTTTTAACTTACTCATTTTATGAGAGATATTGCTCATAAAAAGTACTCAAATAATTTATAACCGTGTCTCTGAGGTTATTTAATTTTATTAATAAACTGAAAATGCCTATTTCTACGCCTAAAGAGAGTAGTTCTTTCTTTTTCAGTTAGAGTAATTTTTTTAATATTTTCGGCTCAAGATTTGAGCTCCACTCAAAAATAAATACATACTTTCTACTGAGCCCCCTCATCCCAAATGATTAACTTAACAATAGAAGAGTGATTTTCTTTTTAAGCGCCTCCACTTTAAATGATAAAAACATAACAGAATGTAAAAAAGCGTAATAAAGAAACCGACTAATGATCACTTTTCACAGAAAACACAATGCAATAGCAAGTTAAAACAGCCTTAGAAACGAATAGCACCAAAGGAACAAGATAAGCCGCTAAGTATTGCCTTGGGTATATGCCAATACAAGGATTAGGAAAGCATGTGAGTAAGGATATGCGGTCATGAACGGGGCATGTATGAGCAAGATGATAAAACAACAGATATAGAAAAAACAATTAAGGCTTAAAAGAATGCAACTAAACGGCAATAACACAGGTATTAAAAACAAAATAACTATTGTTGCTTGTTTTTGAGAAGTACTAGGGAGAACAAAGAAGAAATTATAACGAAGGAATAAAGAAGTGGTGGGCGGTATTGGGCTCGAACCAACGACCTCCTCCTTGTAAGGGAGATGCTCTACCAACTGAGCTAACCGCCCGCTTTATTATTAAATGGTGGGTCGTGGGCGATTCGAACGCCCGACCAATTGATTAAAAGTCAACTGCTCTACCGACTGAGCTAACGACCCATTTAATAATTTTGCGTAAATCTGTAAGTAGCTTTGTGAATGGTGGGTCGTGGGCGATTCGAACGCCCGACCAATTGATTAAAAGTCAACTGCTCTACCGACTGAGCTAACGACCCGTCACAATGTTCACTACTTTATGTTGTATTTTTAGGAATGGTGGGTCGTGGGCGATTCGAACGCCCGACCAATTGATTAAAAGTCAACTGCTCTACCGACTGAGCTAACGACCCATACCTAACTGTGTGATATTGCGCGAAATAACCGGATGAAGTGGTGGGCGGTATTGGGCTCGAACCAACGACCTCCTCCTTGTAAGGGAGATGCTCTACCAACTGAGCTAACCGCCCACTTCATGATGACTAAATTCTCACTACCACGCTTTAATGTAATTGGTGGGCGGTATTGGGCTCGAACCAACGACCTCCTCCTTGTAAGGGAGATGCTCTACCAACTGAGCTAACCGCCCAATTACACTAAATCATACAACTTATCACAACGAAAAATAATGGTGGGCGGTATTGGGCTCGAACCAACGACCTCCTCCTTGTAAGGGAGATGCTCTACCAACTGAGCTAACCGCCCGTCGTGATGGGGTGCATTATAGGGATACTGCGCTATGAGTCAACGATTTTTATCAGTTTTTTATCGTGAAAATGATCGTTCGTTTTATTTTTAGTCAAGATGCTTTTTTTAGCACCATAAGTGACACAGCAATTAACCAAAGTAATCCTACGGATACTCTTCGTCAAACAAAAAATCATCAATTTGAAAAATTTATCTCTGTTAAAAGCTTAATGCCATTGAGGAATTAGCATCCAGTGATAAAATAAGGCAACCATTTCGTTTTTTTGATAATCACGATTACTTATCTATATATAAGTAAGACGTACAAAGGCAATCCCAATGAGTAAAATAAAAACCCGTTTTGCACCAAGTCCTACTGGCTATCTACATGTTGGTGGTGCGCGTACCGCACTTTATTCCTGGTTATATAGCCGTCACAATAAGGGCGAATTTGTACTGCGTATAGAAGACACCGACTTAGAACGCTCTACACAGCCAGCCATCGATGCAATCATGGACGGTATGAATTGGTTAAATCTGAATTGGGATGAAGGTCCTTATTATCAGACTAAACGCTTCGATCGCTATAACCAAGTGATTGATCAAATGTTATCTGCGGGTACTGCATACCGTTGCTATTGTTCTAAAGAGCGTTTAGAACAACTACGCGAAGATCAAATGGCGAAAGGTGAAAAACCTCGTTACGATGGTTGTTGCCGTGGCGGTAACCATAATCACAGCGCTGATGAGCCTCATGTTGTGCGTTTCTTAAACCCACAAGAAGGTTCTGTTATTTTTGATGACAAAATTCGTGGCCCGATAGAATTTAGTAACCAAGAGCTTGACGATCTGATTATTCGCCGTACTGATGGCTCTCCAACTTATAACTTCTGTGTTGTTATTGATGACTGGGATATGGAAATCACTCACGTCATTCGTGGTGAAGATCATATCAATAACACACCTCGCCAAATCAATATTCTCAAAGCATTAGGTGCGCCTGTACCTGAATATGCTCACGTATCAATGATTTTAGGTGACGATGGTAAAAAACTATCTAAACGTTATAACGCAGTCAGCGTAATGCAATATCGTGATGACGGCTATTTACCAGAAGCACTATTAAACTACTTAGTACGTTTAGGCTGGTCCCACGGTGACCAAGAGATCTTTACTATTGATGAAATGATTGAACACTTCACTTTAGAAGCTATCAGTAAATCAGCAAGTGCATTTAATACTGATAAATTACTTTGGTTAAACCATCATTACATCAATACACTGCCAGCAGAGAAAGTTGCAGTTCATTTAGATTGGCATATCAAACAACAAAATATTGATACCAGTAATGGTCCATCATTGGTTGAACTGATCAAATTATTAGGCGAACGTTGCAAAACATTAAAAGAGATGGCTGAAAGTTGCCATTACTTCTATGTTGATTTCGAAACCTTTGAAGAAGCTGCCGCGAAAAAACATTTACGCCCAGTAGCTCGTCAACCATTAGAAGTTGTTCGTGATAAGTTATCAGCAATTACAGAGTGGACGGCTGAAAATGTTCACCAAGCCATTCAAGATACTGCTGATGAATTAGAAGTGGGTATGGGTAAAGTGGGCATGCCATTACGAGTTGCTGTAACAGGTGCAGGTCAATCTCCTGGCTTAGATGTTACCGTTCACGCTATTGGTAAAACGCGTAGCATTGCACGTATTAATAAAGCATTAGACTTTATTACTGAAAGAGAAAACCAAGCTTAATTGCCACGTTAATCTTGCTTATTAAGAAAGATACATTCCTAAAATGGGGAATGTATCTTTTTTTTGTACTCTTTTTCAGCAATCAATAAATAATGTGAGATTAACTGATTGACAGTATTGTGCTTGTTGCCTATTATCAAGCCCGTTCCAGTATGTTGGGGCTATAGCTCAGTTGGGAGAGCGCTTGCATGGCATGCAAGAGGTCAGCGGTTCGATCCCGCTTAGCTCCACCAATATACTTCTAGAACAATCTAATATGTGGGGTTATAGCTCAGTTGGGAGAGCGCTTGCATGGCATGCAAGAGGTCAACGGTTCGATCCCGTTTAGCTCCACCAGAATTTTAAGATCCTGAAGAGAAATCTTCGGGATTTTTTGTTTTCTACTCCCTCTACTTTTTAATATTGCGGGTAAGCCCATATTCAAGCCATAAAAAATGAATGGCCTGATAATATTAACTTTAGTTAACATAATTCATGAGATGGCATATTTATGAAAAAGAGTGAATTAGAAAATGTATTGTCATTATTTATTGAATTAAGCCAAAAAATTATTAATGCATTACCACCTGAAAAATCAGGTATAAACAATAATTAGCATCACCGCTTTAATGGCTTTAATAACCCTTCTAGACCTTCAATTTTAATTGCTAAGGTCATCTCCATAAGTTGACCAAGCTTACCTTCAGGAAACTCGCCTTTCTTTGCAAACCACAATAAATATTCTTCAGGTAAATCAACCAACATACGCCCTTTGTACTTACCAAATGGCATTTGAGTGTTTGCTATATCGATAAGATGCTGTTTCTCTAGCATGTTTTCTACCACGTTGTCATTGAAGGAATAGAACCGATTATAGGGCAATTTAAAGATAAAAAAAGCAGTACCCAAAGGTACTGCTTTATTTTCTGTTACTTGATTAACAAGTGACGCTGTTTACATTGTTATTTTATTCACATGCTATCTGTTTTATCTTCAGAGATTAAACAAACAGACCTGCGATAGCGGCTGATAAGAAGCTTACTAATGTAGAGCCGAACAGTAATTTCAGACCGAAACGAGAAACAACGTTACCTTGTACTTCATTCAGACCTTTAATCGCACCTGCTACAATCCCGATTGAAGAGAAGTTAGCAAATGAGACTAAGAATACAGATAAGATCCCCACAGAGCGTGGTGTTAACTCAGAAGCGATATCTTGTAAGCTACCCATTGCAACGAATTCATTAGACACTAATTTTGTTGCCATCACACTACCAACACGTAATGCATCTTGTTCTGGCACACCAATTACCCATGCTAATGGATAGAAAACGTAACCTAAACAATCTTGGAAGCTGATACCAAAAATCATGCTGAAAATCGCATTCACAGCAGCGATTAATGCAATGAAACCAATCAACATTGCAGCAACGATTAATGCAACTTTGAAACCCGCTAAGATGTATTCACCTAACATCTCAAAGAAGCTTTGGCCTTCATGCAGACTACCCATTTGAATATCTTCTTCATTTTCAACAGAATATGGGTTAATCACAGAAAGAACGATAAATGTACTGAACATATTCAGTACCAGAGCAGCAACAACGTATTTTGGATCTAACATTGTCATGTATGCACCAACAATTGACATAGATACTGTCGACATTGCTGTTGCAGCCATAGTGTACATACGACGCTGAGACATTTTGCCTAATACATCTTTATAGGCAATAAAGTTCTCTGATTGGCCAAGAACCAGTGAGCTCACCGCGTTGAATGATTCCAGTTTCCCCATACCGTTCACTTTAGAAAGCACAGTACCGATAATGCGGATCACGAAAGGTAATACTTTGATATGTTGAAGAATACCAATTAATGCAGAAATAAAGATAATTGGACATAAAACATTCAAGAAGAAGAATGCTAAACCACCTTTCATCATGCCACCGAATACAAACTCAGTACCCTGTGCGGCGTAGCCTAATAAGTGATCAAATAATCCAGCGAAGCCACGAACAAAGCCTTCACCAACATCAGAGTTGAGGAAGAACCATGCTAATGCGATTTCAATAACTAATAACTGCACGATATAACGCAGACGGATCCCTTTGCGGTTGTTACTCGCAACGAATGCTAATGCGCCAATAACGGCGAGTGCTAAAACGAAGTGAATGATAGAGGACATGCATGCTCCAAAAATAAAAATAAATCTTGTAGAGCATTTTATGTAACGCGTAACATTACGATGTGACTACTGTCACAATCTCATGAAACCGCATACACACTATTTATTAAATAAGATAGGTTGATCACACTTTGAAAGTTACTTAAGAAACATTAAATGTGAATTTAGCTTAAGTGAAAATGCCACTGAGAAGATTTCCCCAGTAGCATTTATTAAATATTAGGATGATTATTTCGATTGATCAAGTAATCGTATCATTTCATCTTCATCGATAACAGTTATCCCTAATTCGTTAGCTTTCACTAACTTAGAGCCTGCTGCTTCACCCGCAATGACCATGTCAGTTTTTTTAGAAACACTTCCACTTACTTTTGCGCCTAACGCCATTAATCTGTCTTTTGCTTCATCACGCGTTAACTGTGCAAGTGACCCAGTTAACACAACGGTTTTACCCGCAAAAGGATTATCACCCGCTTCATGAGTCACAATAACAGGCGCTTGCCATGTAATACCGGCATCATTGATCAATTGATCAATAACCGTTCTATTGTGTTCCTCTTGGAAGAAATTAACGACATGTTTAGCGACGACATCACCCACATCAGGGACTAATTTTAGCGCTTCTACATCTGCATTTCGTAATTCATCAAGGGTTGAGAAATGTGTTGTCAATCCACTTGCTGTTGCTTCACCGACTTCTCGAATACCAAGTGCATAAATAAAACGTGCAAATGTCGTTGATTTAGCCTTATCTAAAGCAGTGATCAATTTTTTAGCTGATTTTTCACCCATTCTCTCTAAACCAGATAGAATTTTTTCATCTAAACAGAAGAGATCTGCTGGTGTTTTGACATATTCTTTCTCAACCAGTTGGTCGATAATTTTATCGCCCATTCCATCGACATCCATAGCTCGACGTGAAACAAAATGTTTAAGTGCTTCTTTACGTTGCGCTCCACAAATTAAGCCACCAGTACAACGAGCAACCGCTTCGCCTTCAATGCGCTCAATATCAGAATCACAAATAGGACAATGTGTCGGAAAGACAATTTCTTTAGCATCATCAGGGCGCTTTTCTTCAATCACACTGACAACCTGAGGAATAACATCACCAGCTCGACGAATAACGACCGTATCGCCAATGCGTATTCCTAAGCGTTCAATTTCATCAGCATTGTGTAACGTTGCATTACTCACAACAACACCTGCAACTTGAACAGGTTCTAAACGCGCAACAGGTGTAATCGCTCCAGTGCGCCCTACTTGGAATTCGACATCTTTGATAATCGTCATTTGCTCTTGAGCTTGGAATTTATAAGCAATAGCCCAGCGTGGTGCTCTTGATACGAAACCCAGTTCCTCTTGCAATGCAATATCATCAACCTTGATAACAACCCCATCAATATCAAAACCTAAATTGGGGCGAACTTCTTCTACATGGTGATAAAAATCAAGTACTGCTTTGCTACCAGTGCAAAGTTTTACAGCATCGCTAACAGGCAATCCCCACTTTTTAAATTGTTGTAGGCGCTCATAGTGACTTGTAGGTAATTCGCCACCTTCAAGTACACCGACACCATAACAGAAAAAGGTTAATGGACGTTTTGCTGTAATACGAGGATCAAGCTGTCTTAATGAGCCAGCTGCGGCATTGCGAGGATTAGCAAAAACTTTTCCGCCTGTGCGGCGCGCTTCTTCGTTTAAATATTCAAAGCCTTTTTCATTCATAAAGACTTCGCCACGAATTTCAATACGAGCAGGAATATCTTCACCATATAAACGCAGTGGAATAGCTTTGATTGTTCTCACATTCTCAGTGATATTTTCCCCTGTTGTGCCATCACCACGCGTTGCAGCTTGTACTAATACTCCATTTTCATAAAGTAAACTCACTGCCAATCCATCTAATTTTAATTCACAACAGAAAGTGATCTCTTCACTATTTTTTAAACGATCACGTAAACGCTTATCAAAAGCCAGATAGCTTGTTTCATCAAAAGCATTATCTAAGGAGAGCATCGGAATTTCATGTCTCACTTGCTCAAATGCCGTTAGGGGTAAAGCACCAACTCGCTGTGTAGGCGAATCAGAGGTAATTAATTCAGGGTGTTCAGCTTCTAATGCTTTTAGCTCATTCATTAAGCGATCGTATTCAGCATCAGGTATTTCAGGTGCGTCCATGACATGATAGAGATATTCATGGTGACGTAGAGTAACGCGAAGTTTATCAATTTTTTGTTGAGTGTTTTTATTCATGATTATCACCAAAGAAGAAAAACCCCCGCAAGCGGGGGCTTTTTTTACAGATATAAAGCTATTGATTTAAATCCAGCGTCCTGCGAATTCTAGATTTATAAAGCTCGATTTTTTGTGGCGTTAAGAGTTTGCGTTCATCATCCAGCACAACACCACCTACATCAGATGCTATTCGTTGAGCCGTAAGTAACATCAATTTAAAGTTTTGATTAGCATCACCATAAGATGGCACCATCATAAACATCGATACACCTGGTGTCGTTAATTCAGCCATCGTATCAATGTTAAATGTTCCTGGTTTCACCATATTCGCTAAACTAAACAACACAGGCCCATTGGCTGTTGGGTTGAGATGACGATGGAAAATATTCATTTCGCCAAACTGGAATCCAGCTTGAATGATACTTTGCATCAACACTTCACCATCCAGCATTTGACCATGATGTGCACTTACGTTTAGAACAATAACCAGCTCTTTCTCTGCTTCTGTTGCTTGCGGAGCAGATTCAACTTTTGGCTCTTCAGCCGGAGCATGATGCGAAGCCTCAGTTTCAACAGGAGTCACATGAGCCGTTGTCTCTGAAATTGAAGGCTCAAAACTCGCTGATGGGCTTACTGTATTAACGTGTGATTTTATTTCACTCGCAACATTAACCACAGGAGCTTGTTTTGGCTCATCCCTAACAATCGGTACAGGCTCATTTTCAATAACATCAAAAACACCAAGGCTTGGCTCTTGCTGTAATGAAGTGTCGTGAGAATTCCCTTTTGTTTGGTTTTCAGACATTAATGGATCTCTATCTACCACTGAAATTTCAGGTTCATGTAGAGGCTCCGATTTTATCGGTGGCTCACTCTCCCGCTTTTCAGTAGAGGATAAAGTTGATGTCTGATGACTAACCTCAGCATATTGTGGTTCGTCATCGTTCTCATCTGACTGATAATTCTGTTTCTGACGTTTTACTGGGCGATTACGGAAAAGCTTAGAACGCTCTTTTCGACCAATCCATAAGCCGTGTAATAACAAAGCTATGATTAAAATCGCACCAACAACGATTAATATCAGACGCAAATTTTGCTGCATCATTTCTATCTCTGTTGTCTTGAGGTTTAATAGCCACGTTGGCAAATATTACTTTTTACTAAGAGTATTTGCCAATGCTCATAAGTGCAAGCCAATACTTAATTTTCTTGTCACAAAGATACACACTTCAATCTCTTATGCGCGTTTTTTAGACAATTCATGACTAGTAAGGCTGATTATCTCCCTATATGATACTAGCTTGCCCTCATTGGAGAGAATAGGAAGTATGACAAATTTGACAGAAACGAATAAAAATTTAAATGGATTTCATTATTTTGCTCTTGGTTGGCGTTTAATTACACGCAAAGGGCTGAAGCGTTTTGTTATCTTACCCTTACTTGCCAACATTATTATTCTCGGAAGCGCTTTTTGGTGGCTATATGGTCAAATTGATGGCATGGTCAATTGGATGATGGAAAAAATTCCTGATTGGTTACAGTGGTTGAGTTATTTGATCTGGCCATTATCCGTTATTTTTATCTTATTAGTGTTCACTTATTTCTTTAGCACCTTAGCCAACATTATTGCTTCTCCGTTTAATGGATTATTGGCTGAAAAATTAGAAGGCCAAATAACTGGCATTGCCCCACCAGATACGGGTGTTGCAGGTATATTGAAAGATGTTCCACGTATTTTAAAGCGTGAGTTAACTAAAATAGCTTATTATTTACCTCGCGCTATTGTTTTGTTATTGCTCTATTTTATTCCTGCTATCGGACAAACCGTTGCGCCTGTTTTATGGTTTGCTTTTGGTGCTTGGATGATGGCAATTCAATATAATGACTTTCCATTTGATAACCATAAAATTTCATTTGCAGAGATGAAATCTTCGCTTAAACAGGATAAATGGAATAATCTTCAATTTGGTATGATTATTAATATTTTTACCATGATCCCTATTCTAAATTTAGTCATCATGCCAGTTGCGATCTGTGGTGCAACAGCAATGTGGTGCGATCGTTATCGTAAACAACATGTGCAAGATGGGCAGTGGTAAACCTAATTTAGCGACATATCGATAAATATAAAAAAACCCCGTTTTATTCTTCTTAGACGGGGTTTTATTTTATGGTTTTTCTAAAATGTGATTTAGCTTATTTTGTTATTAACCAGACTACTCAATTAATGAACGAATATAATCTTTCGTTTCTTCTCTATCCATCGGCTCACGCTCATTAATACCCATTTCAAAGATATTTAATGCGCCATCTAGTTTTTCAATAATCTCTTCATCATCTCGAATGCAGAGAATATAAGCATTTTCAAACGGTGTGAGATCGACCAATCGTAACCCTTTTTCTGTCAAAAAGTGGTTAATATATTCCAAATAAGGTAGTTCATAAGGCAACATATAAGGATCTACACTCACCTCATCCCAGTCAATATTTTCAACTTGAGATAAAATCAACGCACTCGGTGATTCAGGCAAAGAGATGTGCTCTAACGATTTTAGATCAGGAATATCACCGAAATATTCTGTCCACTCCACATAGTCCATTAATCCTTGAGCTGAGAGTGATTCATATAGCCAATTAAGGACATCTTCTTGAGCATCTGACTCGGGTAAATTTTCACGCAAAGCTTGCGCATCTAATTCAGGTACGGCGAGTTCAAGCGCACTAATCAACTCTTCAATGGTTTCCATTATGACCCCTGTATTTGCAGTAAATGTGGTTAAAAATAGATTATCAGCCATCAATATACTGTACATCTCTTGATTTATTAATTTGTGAATCGTCTCACTGACTCTTGATTAGAACCTTTTGGAATAAAAAGAGAAAAAAGGTATAAGTATATTCATAAAGCTTATTTCCATCTTTAGCTTGATGGCGTATGGTAATTTCATCTGACCTTATAAAAATTATGTACCGAGGATAAAAATGAGCAAGATTTTCGAAGACAACTCGCAAACTATTGGGCACACTCCCTTAATTCGCTTAAAACATTTCGGAAATGGCAACATTCTGGCTAAAGTGGAATCTCGTAACCCAAGCTTCAGTGTAAAATGCCGTATCGGTGCCAACATGATTTGGGATGCAGAAAAAAAAGGCATTCTTAAAGAAGGCGTTGAGCTTGTAGAACCTACCAGTGGTAATACTGGGATTGCTCTGGCTTATGTTGCAGCAGCTCGTGGCTACAAATTAACACTGACGATGCCAGATACCATGAGTGTAGAACGCCGTAAATTACTCAAAGCATTAGGTGCTAATTTAGTGCTGACTGAAGGCGCAAAAGGCATGAAAGGTGCCATTGATAAAGCCAATGAAATTCGTGATAGCGATCCTAAGCGTTACCTTTTACTACAACAATTTAGTAATCCAGCTAACCCAGAAATTCATGAAAAAACCACAGGTCCTGAAATCTGGAATGATACTGATGGTGAAGTAGGTGCTGTTATTGCTGGCGTCGGCACTGGTGGTACTATTACGGGTATTGGTCGCTATTTGAAAAAGACACAAGGTAAAGCGGTAACAATGGTTGCTGTTGAACCAGTAGGCTCCCCTGTTATAACTCAAGCTCTCGCAGGTGAAGAAATAAAACCGGGTCCACATAAAATCCAAGGTATCGGAGCTGGCTTTATTCCTGAAAACCTAGATTTATCGTTACTGGATCGTGTTATTCAAATCACTAACGAAGAAGCCTTTGATACTGCTCGTGAACTGATGACTAAAGAAGGTATTCTTGCGGGTATTTCTTCAGGTGCAGCTATTGCAGCTGCAGTAAAACTCGCAAAAGAACCAGAATTTGCAAATAAAGAAATTGTGGTTATTTTACCTTCTTCAGGTGAACGTTATTTAAGCACTCCACTTTTTGCTGACATTTCTGACAGCTAAATCGCGTCATCTCAATTGTAAAATATTTATTAAAAAAGCACCTCAATGGTGCTTTTTTTGTGGTAGAGATCAAAGTTTGTTATCCAGACAGGTGATTTATTTCTTCGAGTTTAGTATTTAATCAATTAATTATTTCGAAGGTCGAAATTAATCAGAAAATAACCGAGATGACAAAACGAACTCTTTTATCTTTCTGAACACTATTTTTATCAGATGACGCTTTACGGCTTAATATTATCTGATATTGCTACGCAAAGCAGGACAAATTCATCTACACTTACTAAGTCCTGACTTAATGTGAACAATTGAGTTATAAAAGGAAAAAATCCTATGTACCAGCAAGAAGTTACTATTACAGCACCAAACGGCTTACATACTCGTCCTGCGGCACAATTTGTAAAAGAAGCCAAAACATTTTCTTCTGATATCACGCTTATCTCTAGCGGTAAATCTGCCAGCGCTAAGAGCCTTTTCAAATTACAAACTTTAGGCTTAACCCAAGGTACTGTTGTAACTATCTCTGCTGAAGGCGAAGATGAAAAACAAGCTGTTGAAGCATTGGTAAAATTAATGGCGGAATTAGAGTAATTCGCAATTAAGCATTAACGCACTATTTATTCCCCTGAAACCATTCAGGGGAGTTAATTTCAATGATGATTTTAAAACAACAGTATTTTGCAATCCTATTCTTTTAAGATTATCACCAGCAAGTCGTAGGATAAATTATGATTTCAGGAATTTTAGCGTCACCCGGTATCGCATTTGGTCAAACCCTTCTCCTCAAAGAAGAACCTATCATCATTAGCCAACGTAAGATCCAAAGTGATGAAATTGAAAATCAAATCGAACGCTTTAAAGACGGTCGTAACAAATCTGCACAACAACTAGAAATTATTAAAGAGCGTGCTGAAAAGAACCTTGGTGCGGATAAAGCCGAAATCTTTGAAGGCCATATCATGTTGCTAGAAGATGAAGAGTTAGAACAAGAAATTGTTACTCTTATCAAAAGTGACAAAAAAACCGCTGAAGCTGCGGTTCAATCTGTTATTGAAGATCAAGCAACCGCATTAGAAGCGTTAGATGACGAATATCTAAAAGAACGTGCAGCTGACGTTCGTGATATTGGAAAACGCTTAATGCGCAATATCTTAGAGATGCCAATTATCGATTTAAGTGCTATCTCAGAAAAAGTTATTTTAGTTGCAACTGACCTTACCCCTTCTGAAACTGCGCAATTAAGCTTAGACAACGTATTAGGTTTTATCACTGACTTAGGTGGCAGAACATCTCACACATCTATCATGGCTCGTTCATTAGAAATTCCAGCTATCGTGGGAACATCTAATGCGACACAAACAATTAAAAAAGACGATTATCTTGTTCTTGATGCGATTAATAACAAAATCATTATTAATCCATCAGATGAGGAACTCGAAGCATTAAAAGCTATTAAAGAAGAGTATCTACACGAAAAAGAAGAATTAGCAAAACTCAAAGACTTACCTGCTATTACACTTGATGGGCATCAAGTCGAAGTTTGCGCTAATATTGGTACAGTTCGAGATGTTGCTGGTGCTGAACGTAACGGTGCTGAAGGTGTTGGTCTGTATCGTACAGAGTTCTTATTTATGGATAGAGACTCTTTACCAACAGAAGATGAGCAATTCCAAGCCTATAAAGCGGTAGCTGAAGCTGTAGGAAGCCCAGCGGTCATTATTCGTACTATGGATATTGGTGGCGATAAAGACTTACCTTACATGAACCTACCAAAAGAAGAGAACCCATTCTTAGGCTGGCGTGCAATTCGTATTTGTCTTGACCGTAAAGAGATCCTTCATCCACAATTACGTGCTATCTTAAGAGCATCTGCTTTTGGTAAACTACGCATTATGTTTCCAATGATTATCTCTGTTGAAGAGATCCGTGCATTGAAAGCAGAACTTGAAATACTGAAAAGCCAGCTTCGTGAAGAAAAGAAAGCTTTTGATGAATCTATTGAAGTCGGTGTGATGGTAGAAACCCCAGCCGCAGCAGTGATGGCTCGTCATATGGCAAAAGAAGTTGACTTTTTTAGTATTGGGACTAACGATCTAACACAATATACTCTGGCTGTAGACCGTGGAAATGAGCTGATATCTCATCTATATAATCCAATGTCACCTGCAGTACTCAACCTGATAAAACAGGTGATTGATGCATCACATGCTGAAGGTAAATGGACTGGAATGTGTGGTGAACTTGCTGGAGATGAACGAGCAACATTGCTCCTTCTCGGCATGGGATTAGATGAGTTTAGTATGAGTGCGATTTCAATTCCTCGCATCAAAAAAGTGATCCGTAATGCGAATTACGATGATGCAAGAGCACTAGCAGAGCAAGCACTTGCTCAGCCAACTGCAAAAGAATTGATGGACTTAGTAGAAACTTTTACTAAAGAAAAGACACTATGCTAATCGCATTAGCCAGAGCCCGGTCCCAACTACAATAATTAGGAGAAGATTCATGGGTCTGTTTGATAAATTAAAATCACTGGTTTCAGAGGAAAAGAAAGGCAGTGGCACGATTGATATTGTTGCACCACTTTCTGGTGAAATCGTCAATATCGAAGATGTTCCTGATGTTGTTTTCGCTGAAAAAATCGTAGGTGACGGTATTGCTATCAAACCTGCTGGTAATAAAATTGTTGCGCCAGTCGATGGTACTATCGGTAAAATTTTCGAGACTAACCATGCTTTCTCTATTGAGTCTGACAACGGTATCGAGTTGTTTGTCCACTTCGGTATCGACACTGTTGAACTGAAAGGTGAAGGGTTTAAACGTATCGCTGAAGAAGGTCAGCAAGTAAAAGTAGGTGATACGATTTTAGAATTTGACTTAGCTGTATTAGAAGAAAAAGCAAAATCAGTTCTAACTCCGGTTGTTATCTCTAATATGGATGAAATTCAAGGTTTAACCAAAATGACAGGCCCAGTTACTGTTGGTGAAACCGTTATTATTCAGATTAAAAAATAATCTTCTGTGATGTTCTCTATTTAAACCGCCACCAATAATGTGGCGGTTTTTTATATTTAAAAAACACAAACTAAAAACTAAAAACTAAAAACTAAAAACTAAAAACTAAAAACTAAAAACTAAAAACTAAAAACTACTCTAACTCATTCGACGATGTTCTTACTCTAAATAATTCAAGGTGTAGCTAGGCGACAAGTGAATAAGTCCCTAGGAGCATACATTAGTATGTGACTAGGGTGAGTGAACGCAGTCAACAACGCTATAACTTGAAGTATGACGCGTAAAATGCTCTAAATAATTCAAGGTGTAGCTAGGCGACAAGTGAATAAGTCCCTAGGAGCATACATTAGTATGTGACTAGGGTGAATGAACGCAGTCAACAACGCTATAACTTGAAATATGACGCGTAAAATGCTCTAAATAATTCAAGGTGTAGCTAGGCGACAAGTGAATAAGTCCCTAGGAGCATACATTAGTATGTGACTAGGGTGAGTGAACGCAGTCAACAACGCTATAACTTGAATTATGACGAGTAACGCTACAACTTGAATTATGACGAGAAAACGCCCGTAGATAAATAACGATCACCCCTATCACACACAATCGCAACAATCACCGCACCAGGATTCTCTTTTGCAACGCGCAGAGCGCCAGCAACAGCCCCTCCAGAACTTACGCCACAGAAGATACCCTCTTGGCTAGCTAACTGGCGCATCGTCTCTTCTGCTTCGATTTGAGACATATCTATCACACTATCCACCAGCTCTTTTTTAAAGATACCCGGCAAGTACGCTGGTGACCAACGACGAATACCTGGAATTTGGCTTTTTTCTTCAGGCTGAAGGCCTATCACTTGCACACTATTAGATTGTGTTTTTAAGTAACTTCCCACACCTGTGATTGTACCCGTTGTTCCCATACTCGAAACAAAATGCGTAATACGACCTTGTGTTTGTTGCCAAATTTCAGGGCCTGTTGACATAAAATGTGCTCTTGGATTATCGGGGTTATTAAATTGGTCTAATACCTTACCTTCGCCCTGTTGTTCCATTTGTTGTGCGAGATCTCGCGCACCTTCCATACCGATTTCACGACTCACTAAAATCAATTCTGCGCCATAAGCTTGCATTGATGCTTGACGCTCTTTACTCATATTCTCAGGCATTAGCAGCTTTAAACGGTAACCTTTTACCGCCGCAATCATCGCT
Organism: Proteus sp. PR00208; assembly: GCF_016238545.1. NCBI lineage: Bacteria > Pseudomonadati > Pseudomonadota > Gammaproteobacteria > Enterobacterales > Morganellaceae > Proteus > Proteus sp. PR00208. Next base: position 28,339 of record NZ_JAEHQE010000002.1, read on the forward strand.
AAGGCAATCCCCGTATTACCACTGGTTGCTTCAATCAACGTATCACCCGGCTTTATTTCACCGCGTAATTCCGCTTGTTCAATCATCGATAATGCAGCTCTGTCTTTTACTGAACCTGCGGGATTATTACCTTCAAGCTTAACCCAGATTTCAGCGTCTACCTCTTGTGTAAGTCGTTGTAGTTTTACTAATGGTGTATTACCAATAAATTGTTCTAACCCTGCCACAATAAGTCCCTGCTCATTTGTTTGTCTGTATTAATGAAGAAATCACATTTAACTTATTAACGCAATAACATTAACGTTAATTCGATAAGTCTCTACACTTTCGTAAAAACCAAAACACCCACGCTAAAAATAAGCATGGGTGAGAAATAATAAAAGGCTATGCTATTAATAAAATTAAGCGGTATAAGCTAACGATACTGTATTTAAGGGAGTATCTCCCGTATATAAACGGGCTTGAGCACCTCCCATATAATAGGTATTTCCTGTTGCTGGCGCCGAAGAAATATCATTCCAAATTGCAGTAATAGGTGTTTCACTCCATCCTAATGGCTGTAAAATTAACTGCCAATAATGCCCTTTGGGTGATACCTCAATAACCTTAACGGGTAATCTGCAAACACTATTGGCATGTGCACTTAATGCAATTTCCCACGGACGTAAGAACACATCTACCGAACCTTGATAAAGCGGTGTCACAGATAATGGCAAGTGATATCCCCCGATCTGTAATTGAGCGCCATTAATTTCACCTTTTAGGTGGTTCACATCACCTAAAAATTCTAAAACAAAGCGACTTTTTGGTGATTGCCACACTTCTTGTGGTGTTCCTACTTGCTCTATTTTGCCATTTCCCATAATCACAATGCGATCAGCTACTTCCATCGCTTCTTGTTGATCATGAGTGACGAAGACACTGGTAAATTTAAGCTCTTCATGCAATTCACGTAACCAACGGCGTAATTCGGTTCTCACCTTGGCATCTAAAGCACCAAAAGGCTCATCTAATAACAAAATTTGAGGTTCAACGGCCAATGCTCTTGCTAAGGCTACACGCTGTTTCTGTCCGCCTGACAATTGTGCAGGATAACGTTGAGCTAAATGAGGCAATTGGATCATCTCTAATAACTGCTCAACTTTTTTATGAATTGCGTCTTTGCTAGGGCGCTCACGACGGGGCAATACGGTTAAACCAAAAGCGATATTCTCAAATACGGTCATATGACGAAACAATGCATAATGCTGAAAAACAAAACCGACTTTGCGATCTCTCGCATGTAATCGGCTAACATCCTGCCCTTCGAAACGAATACTTCCTTGGGTTTGATGTTCAAGACCTGCAATAATACGTAAAAGTGTCGTTTTCCCCGAGCCTGAAGGCCCTAACAGCGCCACCATTTCACCTGAAGCCACATCAAGACTGACATCATGCAACACTTCAGTGCGATCAAAATATTTTGTGACACTATTAATTTCAATACTCATATTTTGCCTCTACTTTTGTGTAAATAATGATGTCATTGCTGACGAGCTAAGTGCCATTGCAATGCACTTTTAAACATTAAAGTGAATATTGCCATCATGGCGAGTAATGCAGCCGCCGTAAATGCACCAACGGTATTGTAATCTTGATGAAGTAATTCCACTTGTAACGGTAGTGAATAGGTTTCGCCACGAATAGCACCAGACACCACAGAAACCGCACCAAATTCACCAATTGCTCTAGCATTCGTTAATACAACACCATAGAGCAATGCCCAGCGAATATTAGGCAACGTCACTCGCCAAAACATCTTCCAACCACTCGCTCCTAATAACACGGCGGCTTCATCTTCTTGGCTACCTTGGCTCATCATCACTGGCACCAGTTCTCTGACTACAAAAGGGCAAGTGACAAACACCGTAACTAATACCATTCCCGGCCATGAGAACATAAGCTGGATATCAAATTGCGATAACCACTGCCCAGCCCAGCCATTACTACCGTAAAAAAGCAGATAAAGTAATCCAGCAACCACTGGAGATACTGCAAATGGAATATCTATCAACGTCATTAACAGTTGACGCCCCGGAAAACGAAAGCGCGTGACAAGCCATGCCATACTGACACCGAACAACATATTGACAGGTACAGTGATTAGCGCGATGAGAACCGTTAACCAGACAGCATGTAACATATCGCTGTCTAATAAATTCTCAGTAAATATTTCAACGCCTTTTGAAAACGCGGTCATAAAGATCCACGCAATAGGCACAACTAAAAATAAAATGGATAACACAACGCCAGTAAAGATTAACCCCCACTTTACCCAATCAATTTGGCGACGATATACCGAGCGTTGTTGCATAATATCTGACATCAATGCCCCCTTAACCGTTGACCAAATCGGCTTTGTAATCCATTAATTGAAAACAGTAAGACTAATGAAACAAGTAAAATTACAGAAGCAACGGCACTTGCCGCAGGATAATCAAATTCTTGCAATCGAATAAAAATCATCAAAGAAACGACTTCTGTTTGCCATGCAATATTGCCAGCAATAAAAATAACGGCGCCAAACTCACCTAAACTGCGCGTAAAAGAGAGCGCGGTTCCCGCTATTAGTGCCGGTGATAACTCAGGTAATACAACCTTACGAAAAGTCTGCCAACGACTCGCTCCTAGCGTCTCAGCCGCTTCTTCATACTCAGGGCCTAACTCTTCAAGAACTGGCTGAACCGTTCTTACAACAAAAGGTAAACTGGTAAAAGCCATAGCAACGGCAATGCCAATCCATGTATTAATGACTTTTATATCAAATTTATCCAATACAAAACCGTACCAGCCTTGTGTTGAAAAAAGCGTTGCGAGTGTCAAACCAGCAACAGCCGTAGGTAAAGCGAAAGGCAAATCCATTAAACCATCAAGCAGTTGTCTACCTGGAAAACGGTAACGAGTAATGATCCACGCAAGCAACATACCGAAAATAGCATTAAAAATGCTGGCAACTGCCGCCGCTAATAGCGTGACTTTATAAGCGGCCACAATTTGTGGATGCGTGATTACTGCCCAATATTGAGCCCAACTCATATCAGAAAGTTGCACAACCAGCGCACTCATTGGTAACAGTAAGATCAAGCAGGTATAAAACAGTGTTCCACCTAAACTTAATCCAAATCCCGGTAAAACCCGTTTGCTGGTTGTGGTAAACATTATTGACGTCCTTGCGCTAATAACTTGTCAAGCATGCCATCTGTCGTGAAATGTGTTTTCATCACGTTATTCCAGTCACCAAATACTTCTTCAACCGTAAATAGTGACGTTTCTGGGAACTGTGCTATTTTTTCAGCCATGACCGCTTTATCATTTACGCGATAATTAAATTGCGTGATGATCTCTTGTGCTCTCGGGCTGTATAAATAGTTTAGATAAGCTTTTGCCAGTGCTTCGGTGTCGTTACGTTGAACATTTTTATCAATCCAAGCGACTGGAAATTCAGCTAAAATATCAACAGGTGGCACAATGACTTGATATTCATCTTCACCATATTGTTGACGAATATTATTAACTTCAGATTCAAAGCTTATTAATACATCTCCGAGTCCACGTTCAATAAAAGAAGTCGTTGCACCACGGCCTCCTGTATCAAACACCTCAACATTCTTGAGGAATTTCTTCATCGCTTCTTGTGTTTTCTCATCGTTACCATAAGCTTTTTCAAAAGCGCCCCACGCGGCTAAATAGGTATAGCGACCATTACCCGATGTTTTAGGATTAGGGAAAACCACTTTGACATCTTCACGGGTTAAATCTTCCCATGAAGTAATGTTCTTGGGATTTCCTTTGCGTACTAAATACGCCATGGTGGAATAATAAGGTGAACTATTATTAGGAAGACGTTGTTGCCAATCAGCAGGAATTAATTTGCCTTTATCATGCAAAATTTGCACATCAGTAACTTGGTTATAGGTCACTACATCCGCAGGTAAACCTTGCAATATTGCAAGTGCTTGCTTAGAAGAGCCTGCATGTGATTGTTTGATGGTGACTTTATCGTCAGGATGTTGTGCATCCCATTGCGTTTTAAAGTCGCTGTTTAGCTGTGTGAATAACTCTCTGGCGATATCATAAGAGCTATTAAGTAATTGAGCCGCCCCTGCATAACTACTAACCACCAAAGACAATGCTGCGGTTGCTTGTAATGCAAAGGTTCTGATCATGTTTTTCTTCATTAAAAGTACCCATCATTGTAAGTTTTATTCTAATGGTTACTCTATCGACTTTATTTATAACAGTGTAGTTAGCTTTTGTTATTTGATATAACTATAAGATATTAAAAATGAATAAAACTCAGGCTAATTAATTAAATTTGCATCAATTACTCTTTATATGAAAAAAATTCAGACAAAAATGCCCGCTTTTAAAGCAGGCATTTCATTAATAAAGCGTATTTAACACTAGATAATAATCACAGTGATTTTAATACTTCATAAGAAGGTGCGAAGTAATAACTTCCCGTTACAGGTTTACTCATACGTAATAGGTCATCATGTTTGCCGTCTAATTCACCAAACATGCTCAATAGTTGCTGCTCGATGTTATATAAACGACCACAGTAAGCTAAGAAATATAAACCATGTTTACCGCTTGCAGTACCGTAAGGCAGGCTGTGGCGTAAAATCGCTAGCTCTTCACCATCTTCTTCAATCACAACACGAGAAACGTGAGATGTCACATTACGCTCAGATTCATCAAGTTCAACACTATCTTTTTTAGTGCGACCGATCATTTTTTCTTGGTCTGATTCACTAAAACGAGCCCATTTTTTCAGGTTATGCTCATAACGTTGCACTAAAACATAACTACCGCCAGCATCAATGCCGTCATTAATTAGTGCAACACCATAACGTTCATCATCCTGTGGATTTTCTGTGCCATCAATGAAACCACTTAAATCGCGCTCTTCTATCCAACGGAAACCATGAATTTCTTCTTCAACTTTGATTGCATCACCAAAAGCAGCAATTGCGGCTTGTGCTAGTGAGAAATTCACATCATGACGCATAGATTGGATATGAATAAGAAGATCGCGCTGTGTTGCAGGCGCTAAACCTTTACCTAGAGGGCGAAAAGGTTTGAGCTCTGGTGCGCTATTTTCATCGGAAAGTTTTTTCCAGAGATCAGAACCAAATGCAACAACTGCGCCTAGTGATGCATCAGGAAATTGCTTTTGTAAATCAGATAATGATTGCATGAATTTCTGACATCCTTCACGCAGAGCCTCTAATTCACCGACAACCATTGCTTCGATAAAAAGACCAAATTTACTATGTGCGACTAAAATGCCACTTTGTGCATGAGACATATTGCTTTCCTAATCAATAATCAAAACACCTAGAATGATGTTAATTATATCGAATATTTTTTTCTGAAGATTTGCCTTTTAACAAAAATCGGACAGTCTGATTATAAAATCTTCCTTGTTTTATAAGGAATAGCATAAGGAATAGCGTGAAGGCTATTTGTTCTGCCAAATAATTTGCGTTAACGTCCAGTTAGATAGAACTTCATCAGGTGGCATTAATCCATCAGGACCATCCCATTGACCACTAAAGACATAACTCACCGATTTAGCTTCTGTGGATTGACATAAAATAGTTCTCTGTTTTTCATCTTTAGAACCTTTGCTGCACACACCAAATGCTTTTTTATAGATATCTTTAAATGGTGTACCCATCGTTGTACCCCAATCTGTCGTAGCCTTGGCATCAAAGACTTCTATTTTCTCAACAGTGCCTTTTTCTTTGCCATAGAAAGCCACTTGAACTTTATTATCTTCAAGCGCTTGGACTACAACAATAATATCGCTACCTTGCATCTCCATGCCTTCACGATAATTGAAGCTACTCCCTAGCTCATTTTTTATTTCACTTTCTGCTATTTTGGTTGAGCTGGTAATATTTCCTAATCCATTGGCAGAAATTGTTAACGTATCATTTGAAAACCAATTCATCGGATTTAGTGCAGAAAAAGACATTCCTCCCATGGATGAACAGCCACTTAATAGCAAAACACTTGTGCTTAAACACAAGGGTAACCAAAACTTAGGCATCATTTATTTCTCCGTTAAACTTTTTCGTCACACATTAAAATAGATATTGAGGTTATTAAGTACACCTTATCTTACTCTTTGTATCGTCTCAATCATCAGACTAAAACTGTCGCAATAAGTCAGCATAACAAAATATTTACTGATTTGATCTTAGATAACCACATGAAAAGAAAGCCTAGTTACGACCATCAACATAACATTTTGTTCCACAGAAAAGGCAATATCAGATTTTACGCATAAAATAAGAAGTACAAATGTAAGAATAGAAACAAAGAAAAAAGAGATGAGCATAAAGGGAAGAATAGAAAGGGAAGAGAAATAACCCCTAAAGATATCAGGGGTTTTAAACACAATTAAAGATCAAAATCCTGATCAACAATTAATCGTTTAGTATAAGTTGTGCTTTCTTGGTTTTGATCTTCATACAATAACTTCTCAAACATACAAATTGTTGCATCATTTTCTTCTGGTACAACTAATGTAATTTGAGGACACCCTTTCGCGATCAGCTTTTTCTCTAACCGAGAGATCAATGCATTCGCAATGCCTCTTCCTCGAAAATCTGGATGAACGCCCAAATAGTATAAAGAACCACGATGACCATCATAGCCCCCCATCACACTACCCACGAGTTCACCCGCGACTTCGGCGATCAGAAACAAATCTGGTGAGTGGTTTATTTTTCTTTCAATATCAATTTCAGGATCGTTATCAGGCGATATCAAATCGCAACGCTCCCAAAGTGTAATAATTGCCTCAAAATCATCTTGGCGAAATACACGTATTTCCATGGTTTTGCCCATTATCGGTCACATAAATCTGAATTTATTATCGCTTGTTTAGTTTATGAATCAACTTGAAAATGAGAACATAGACAATATGGAGTTCTATTTTTAATAAATATGATAAAAATTGTAGGTTATTATGAATTTGCCTGATATTCATCGCGTTAAAGAATTTTTCTTATCACTACAAGATACGATTTGTCGCTCTCTTGAAAACATAGACCAAAAAGCCACTTTTCAGCAAGATAACTGGGAAAGAAAAGAAGGAGGCGGTGGTCGTACTCGCGTTTTAACCAATGGCGCTCTTTTTGAACAAGCTGGCGTCAATTTCTCGCATGTTTATGGCGACACATTACCGAAATCTGCCACTGCACATCGCCCTGAATTAGCAGGACGTCGTTTTCAAGCAATGGGTGTTTCATTAGTAATTCATCCTCTTAATCCTTATATTCCAACTTCTCATGCTAACGTGCGTTTTTTTATTGCTGAAAAAGAGGGAGAAGATCCTGTTTGGTGGTTTGGTGGTGGCTTTGACTTAACACCTTATTATGGGTTTGAAGAAGATGTTATTCATTGGCATAAAGTAGCTAAATCGGTTTGTACTCCTTTTAGTGAAGATTATTACCCTCGTTATAAAAAATGGTGTGATGATTATTTTTATATTAAACACCGCAATGAACCTCGTGGTGTAGGTGGCCTTTTCTTTGATGATTTAAATACTCCAGATTTTGACCATTGTTTCGAATTTGTCCAACAGGTTGGGCTTGGTTATCTTGATGCCTATTTACCTATTGTTGAAAAGCGTAAATCAATGCCTTGGGGAGAGCGTGAACGCCAGTTCCAACTCTATCGCCGTGGCCGCTATGTTGAATTCAATTTAGTGTGGGATAGAGGTACATTATTTGGCTTGCAAAGCGGCGGAAGAACAGAGTCCATTTTAATGTCGATGCCTCCCTTAGTCCGTTTTCAGTACAATTACTCGCCCGAACCGAATACCCCAGAAGCAAAGTTATACAGTGACTTTTTGATCCAAAAAGAGTGGGTATAAAATACTTCATTCATTGAGAGCAAAGCCACATTAAAAATGTGGCTTTACTAGAATCAAACGAGAAGTTTAATAACAAATATTTCCTAAAATCAATTAAACAAAAAAGCCAGTAAACCTGTCACTTTATTTTTGTTTTCCCACCCTTCTGCTCTCATACAGGTATTGAAATAGTCTTTACGTTCCCATTCATTAGCATCGGAAGGAAGAGATGCTCCTGCGCCTGAATTAGGAATATCTTTACCATTTATACTCATAGGAGCAAAAGAAGGCTGGCTTGAAGCCACATATCTCGCGGGATATCGCGCTTTAGCTTCTTGCATACACATATTCTTAGCAATATCTAACGGTGATGGATTTGTAGTTTTTGCTTCCCATTTTTCAGGTGTTGCACATGCAGAAAGCGTAAAAATTGATGCAATGATGATCGTTTTTTTCAAAGTAATAGCTCATTAAGACGAATGGGAATCAATTGCATTTTAGCTATTTTCCGAAAGAAATAATTAATTTTTTATGAAGCTTAATCTCATTGAATAATTATTGAGCATAAAAAACGACAAATTAAATGTTAAATAAGCTGTGACACCTCATTTAAGACAGTGATATCTATTTTTCATAATTTATCTCACTAAAATATATCAAAACTCCCATCATGCAAGTATGTTGAAAAAATATAAAATTGAAAAATTTATCATTTTTCTTGTCTTAAACTAATCATGCGATCTAAGAAATAAGGAAGGTAAATAATGAGAAAATTACGTATTGGTATGGTCGGTTTAGGATCAATTGCACAAAAAGTTTATCTACCTATTTTAAGTAAAGCTTCTAAGTGGGAATTTATAGGCGCATTTTCACCTAATCAGGAAAAAGGGAATATAATTTGTGCCACTTATCGTATCCCTTTATTCACTAGCTTAAGTGCTTTAGCTCAACAGTGTGATGCGATATTTGTACATAGTACAACTTCAAGTCATTTCGAAGTTATAGACTATTTATTAAACGCAGGTGTACATGTTTATGTTGATAAACCCTTAACAGAACATATTCACCAATCTGAGGCACTTATTGAGCTTGCTGCCAAGAAAAATAAAAAACTCATGGTGGGTTTTAATCGCCGCTTTGCCCCCTTTTATCATCAGTTGAAACAAAATATTACCCACCTTTCTTCTTTAAGAATTGATAAACATCGATGTGATAGTGTCGGCCCTAAAGAGACTCGTTTTACCTTGTTTGATGACTATTTACATGTTGTTGATACAGCGCTTTGGTTAGCAGGTTCAAACGCTAAATTATTAAGTGGTAGTATTATCCAAACAAAAGAAAATGTACTTTTTTATGCTGAACACCATTTAAAAATCAACGATTGCTGGATAACAACATCAATGCACAGAAAAGCAGGAAGCCAGCAAGAGCAGATTATTGCCGTTGATGAAGATGCAATCCATCAAATTACAAATATGAATTTATGGCGCAGTGAAAGCAGAAGTAGGCTCACTGAAAAACATCCAGAAAATTGGGACCCCATTTTATTACAACGAGGTTTTATTGGGGCGGTGGAACACTTTATTGAATGTGTTACGAATAATACAGAGCCATCGACAAGTGGAGAGCAAGCCATTGTTGCTCAACTCATGATAGAAAAAATGTTAGCTAATCAATAAATTCCAGGTATAAAAAAACTGAGTTCATTATAAATTGAACTCAGTTTTTATTTTTTGACGTTAAATTAACTTATTTCGATTTCTTCAAATGTGACATTAAACGCTTACGTTTACGCAACTGAGATTGTGTTAATTTATTTTTCTTATCCGCATAAGGGTTTTCACCCTCTTTAAATTGAATACGGATTGGCGTACCCATCACTTGCAGAGTACGGCGGAAATAGTTCATCAAATAGCGCTTATAGCTATCTGGTAAATCAGTGACCTGATTACCATGAATAACTACAACAGGTGGGTTATACCCACCGGCGTGTGCATATTTCATTTTTACACGACGTCCACGAACAATTGGTGGCTGATGATCATCTTCTGCCATCTTCATGATGCGAGTTAGCATAGAAGTTCCTACGCGACGCGTTGCACAGACATAGGCTTCTTGAATTGATTCAAAAAGATTACCCACGCCACTACCATGTAATGCAGAAATAAAGTGAACACGCGCAAAGTCAACAAAGCCTAGTTTAAGATCAAGCATGGCTTTTACTTGTTCGCGATCGTCTTGTGTCATGCCATCCCATTTATTAACAGCAATGACTAATGAACGACCTGCATTCAAGATATAACCTAATAATGAAAGATCCTGATCTGAAATACCTTCACGGGCATCAATAACCAGCAATGCAACGTTAGAGTCTTCAATGGCTTGTAATGTTTTGATAACAGAGAATTTTTCTACTGTTTCTTTCACTTTACCACGTTTACGAACACCCGCTGTATCGATGATGATATATTCTTTTTCATCACGTTCCATTGGAATATAGATACTGTCACGGGTTGTACCTGGCATATCGTAAACAACCACACGATCTTCACCAAGCATACGGTTTGTCAATGTTGATTTACCGACATTAGGACGACCAACAATCGCTAATTTTACCGGTAATGTAGAAGGGTCAAAGTCGTCTTCTTCCTCTTCTAACGCTTGTGCTTCTTGTTCTGCTTCTAATGCAGCCCAATAAGCCGCATTTTCTTCTTCTTCAGTCAGCTCTAGCTCTTCTTCCACCACTTTACCCGTAATTGGTAAGAGTGCTTGTTCAATCAATTGAGCAACACCACGACCATGAGATGCAGCAATTGGGAAGATTTCGCCTAATCCTAAAGAGTAAAAATCAGCTAATGCAGTATCAATATCGATACCGTCAGTTTTATTCGCAACTAAATACGTTTTTTTCTCAACACCACGAAGGTGTTTTGCAATACCTTGGTCTGCTGGCATCAAGCCCGCACGAGCATCAACTAAAAACAGTACGATATCGGCTTCTTGAATAGCCTGTAGCGATTGTGATGCCATATGGGTTTCAACACCCTCTTCAGCACCATCAATACCACCGGTATCAATAATAATAAATTCTTCGCCTTCTAACTCTGCTCGACCATATTTACGGTCACGGGTGAGGCCTGGAAAATCGGCAACTAATGCGTCTCTTGTGCGTGTTAGTCGATTAAATAACGTGGATTTACCCACGTTAGGGCGCCCTACTAAGGCAATAACGGGTATCATTTTTTGATGCCTCATAAAAATACAATCACAAACCTGATTGTATTTTACATGTAATTACTAAAAAGACGAAACGGCTCCTTTAAAGGAGCCGTAAAATAAATAGATTTGTCAGCAATTAATTACCGACTATAAAGATAAAGCTTACCGTCGCGAGCTTGGATCATCAGTTTATCTTGTACCGCTTGAGGGCGACTTAATAAGCCTGAACTGTTCACTTGGTTTTGTGCAATAAATTTACCTGTATTGGTATCAATCCAATGGAGATAACCTTCTGCATCACCAACCACTAAATAACCATCAAAAATAGCCGGAGCAGTTAAATTGCGATGCAATAAATCTTCTTGTGTCCATAATGTCACACCATCAGATTTACGAACAGATAAAACTCTGTCATTTTGGTCAACAAGGTAAAGATTATCACCCAACAGCACCATATCATTGACTGAGCCTAACTCACGTTTCCAAAGAATTTGTCCAGAACGCATATCAAGGCTAACTAAATTACCGTTATACGCCATTGCATAAACAGTATTTTCATCAATAATCGGTGTGATATCCACATCATTTAATCGGCTAATTTCAGTAGAGCCTTTAATTTGTGAAATATTTTGTTGCCAAATCAACTGCCCTTGAGAAAGAACAACTGCACTGACACGGCCATTATCTGCACCAATAATAGCTGCGCCATAAGCAACAGCAGGTGCAGACTCGCCACGAAGAGATAATGATGGAGTATCTAAGTTAATAGTCCAAGAAATCTCACCACTTAACAAGTCGAGTCCTTGCAACATACCATTACTGGTATGAATAAGTACTAAACCATCACTAACAACAGGTTTTGAAATGGCTTCACCAGCAACATCTGCTTCCCAATCAATGGAGCCATCTTCAGTGTTCAGTGCGTATACTTTCGCTTTTTCAGTTCCCACAAAAACGCGAGTGCCTGAAACTGTTAGCCCACCAGAAAGTAATGCGGACTCATTGGATGAAAGAAAACCTGTTTTAATAGAGAGATCTTGCGACCAAAGCTCTTTACCTGTTTCTACATCTAATGCTTTCACTAAACCATGGCGATCAGCGACATAAACAACTGCGCCATCCCATGTTGGTGACAAGTGAGAATAGTATTTACCAATACCATTTCCAACTGATTTGTCCCAAACAGCTCTAGGTGTAAATTGGCTTTGCACCTCAGGCAATGGAGACATTGTCACATTATCCTGTTCACTAGAACATCCTGCCAACAAAGCAGATGCTAGTAGACCAACCAGGAGAGTTTTACGCAGTTGCATGTCTGAAGATCCCTTTAATTGGATAAATTATTGAGTTTAAGTTCAACCAGTGAGCGAATAGCACCCGCATTTTCATCAGTTAATGCGCTACGATAAGCGGTTGTAGCACCCGTGTTATCGCCTTTTTTCGCTAAGACATCGCCACGGATATAATTTTTCATTCCATTCCATGCTTTGCCTTTCACTTGCTCTAACGAAACTAAAGCAGCATCTGTTTTATCTAATGCTAATTGTACACGAGCTAAACGAAGATTAAGCATATCTGCAAATGCGTCATTTTTTACTTTTGCCACAGCATTCGTTAGATGGCGTTCACCACTGACTAAATCATTAGCATCAATAGCGATTTGGGCTAGCTCTAATGAAGCTAAAGCGCCATAAATATCATTCGTTTCAGTAACAAATTTTTCAGCTAATGCAATATTTTCAGGCGTAGGCTTAGCAAGTGCCTCGCTGACTGTTGCAAAAGCACCTGCGCTTTCTTGCAGACGATTTGTTTGATGTGATTGCCAATATTTCCAACCAAACACACCACCAAAACCAATAACAGCGGCTAAAACGATAGTTAAGCCGTAGTTTTTAAAGAACTGTTTAATTGCATCAACTTGTTCGTTTTCGGTGCTATAAACTTCCACAAGTCTCTCCTTAACCTAATAACAGAGTCAATTGCTGAGCGAGCTCATTGCGAGCAACGATTGTTTGTTCCCCTGAACGCAAATCTTTCACTGCAACAGTGCCGGCATTAATTTCATCTTCGCCTAAAATCAGAGCAATTTTAGCGCCTTGTTTATCAGCACGCCCTAACTGCTTTTTAAAGTTACCATTACCATGATTCGTCATTAAACGTAATGTTGGTAATTGATCACGAATTTCTTCAGCCAGCATTAATGCTGCGCTTTGACTCTTTTCGCCAAATGAAGCAAGGTAAACATCAGCGACATTAGTATCTGCAACAAATTCAGGGTTAACCGCTTGAACTAATAAGATCATGCGTTCCATCCCCATAGCAAAACCAACTGCTGGTGTTGGGTGTCCACCAAGTTGCTTCACAAGGCCATCGTAACGGCCGCCCGCACACACGGTTCCCTGTGAACCTAATGCGCTAGTTACCCACTCAAAAACAGTACGGTTATAATAGTCTAAACCACGAACTAAACGCTGATTAACACGATATGTAATACCGACAGCATCCAATAAAGCACAAAGACCATCAAAGTGCGCTCTTGATTCGTCATCAAGATAATCGAAAAGTTCAGGCGCATCATTCAATAAAGTCTGAATTTCTGGATTTTTTGAGTCTAAAACACGTAATGGGTTAGAATACATACGACGTTTGCAGTCTTCATCTAACTTATCTACGTGCTGCTCTAAGAAAGCAACTAACGCTTCACGATATTTAGCACGCGCTTCTAATGAACCAATAGAGTTAAGTTCTAATGTTACGTGTTCTGCAATACCTAACGCTTTCCACCAACGCGCAGTTAGCATAATTAATTCCGCATCAATATCTGGGCCTTGTAGACCAAAGACCTCTGCACCTAACTGGTGGAATTGACGATAACGACCTTTTTGAGGGCGCTCATAACGGAACATTGGTCCTAAATACCATAAACGTTGTTCTTGGTTATAAAGCAAACCATGCTCGATACCCGCACGAACACAACCTGCTGTGTTTTCTGGGCGTAATGTCAGACTTTGAGCATCTTCGCCACGATCGGTAAAAGTATACATTTCTTTTTCAACAACATCGGTCACTTCACCAATTGCTCGCTGAAATAGAGGGGTATGCTCTACGATAGGTGTTCTGATTTCACTAAAGCCGTAACCCGCTAAAATTTGTTTTAGCGTATTTTCAATTTTCTGCCATACACGAGTGTCAGCAGGTAGATAGTCGTTCATACCACGAATGGCTTGGATTTTTTGTGCCACTTTTCTTCTCTAATAGTTATTAATTGATTGTTAGGCTGATTATAGAAGCGAAATCAATCAGTATTCAATGTGAAATCAATAGTAAAACTGGCTCATTGATTAATGAGCCAGTTTTTTGAGTATTATTTGTCCAGCTGATTTATATTTATACGCATACTATCATCAAGCATTGATGCTTTAGCTCGAATTTTCGCTTCTAATAAATCAATCATATTAACGTTATCAAGACGCTCTTTTTGTCTCACACCATCTTCATAAAAACCACTTCGTGTTTTAGCGCCAGTTACACCTAACGTTGAAACTTCAGCTTCGCCTGGTCCATTAACAACACAACCAATAATAGAAACATCCATAGGTGTGATGATATCTTCCAAACGTTGCTCTAATTCGTTGACTGTTCCAATAACATCAAATTCTTGACGAGAACACGTTGGGCAAGCAATAAAGTTAATTCCGCGAGAACGAATACGTAAGGATTTGAGAATATCAAAACCGACTTTAACTTCTTCAACCGGATCTGCAGCTAATGAGATCCTTAATGTATCGCCGATACCTTCTGATAATAAGATCCCAAGACCAATCGCAGATTTAACAGATCCCGCTCTTGCACCACCCGCTTCGGTGATCCCAAGATGCAATGGTTGATCTATTTTTTTTGCTAGCAAACGGTAAGAATCAACAGCAAGGAAAACATCAGAAGCTTTTACACTGACTTTAAATTGTTCAAAATTCAGCTTATCAAGGATATCCACATGGCGCATCGCCGATTCAACTAACGCCTCAGGTGTTGGCTCTCCGTATTTCTCTTGAATATCTTTCTCAAGTGAACCGCCGTTTACGCCAATACGAATAGGAATATTGTTGTGACGGGCGCAATCAACAACTTGGCGAATGCGTTCTTCACTACCAATATTACCTGGATTGATACGTAAACAATCAACACCATATTCAGCGACTTTTAATGCGATACGGTAGTCAAAATGAATATCAGCGACTAAAGGCACATTAACTTGTTGCTTAATTAATTTGAATGCTTCCGCAGCATCCATTGTGGGTACAGAAACTCGAACAATATCCACCCCTACACGTTCCAGAGATTTTATCTGGCGAACAGTCGCTTCTACGTCTGTTGTTCGTGTATTCGTCATCGACTGTACCGCGATAGGAGCGCCATCGCCAACAGGTACATTGCCCACATAAATTCGTGTCGATTTGCGACGAATAATAGGTGATTCTTTATGCATTGATTAATTCTCCCATGCTTCCATGCTTCCATGCTTGCTCAAAGGTGTAGTCAGATTAAGCGCTCGGTACTGTTATTTTCGCTATTTTTCCAGTAAAACGGCTTAAATCAACAGATTCACCATTAAACTGTAAGCGAGTAACAGAAGGTGCGCCTATTTTTAGTTTATAAGGTTGCTCACCATCAAATTCCAAACGATCACCCGCTTTCTTAATACCATTAAATAAGACTTTATTTTGAGCATTACGAACTTCTAACCAACATTCACCATCAAACATAAGAACCAATTGATTCGCAATAGCAGGAGCTTCCGATGAAGTAGATTCTTGCGTTGAATTTGCTCGAGAAGTTGTTGATGTTGTTAGTGGTGAGACTGGTAATGGAACCGTTCTCACTTCTGTTGGTACTGGTACTGTTGGTGCTGGTGACGTCGTTTCAGCCGTTGGTGATGTAGCGACATTATTCGCCTGATTATCAACTAATGGCGACGCAGGTACTTGTAAATTATCACCTTCAGATGTTGACGTATTATCTAAGGTTGCTAAAGGAGAATCTATCGTGTTGGTGTTTTCTTGTGTACTATTTTGCCCTACGTCTTGAGATGCCATAGAGACTAATTCTTGTTGATCCGCCTGATGACCTTGCCACCACCAAACACCTACTAATGCAATCATAACAATCAAAATCACCCAAGTGATTTTCATCAGCCAACCTTCACGTTTTTTATGACGTTTGCCTAATGAGTAATTTTGTGTGGTTGTCATTCTAATTTGTTTAACAGGCGCTTGTTGGTCGATAAAACCAAGGATGTCTTTTTCAGGAACACCAACGAGCTTGGCATAAGAACGCATATATCCGCGTAAAAATGTGGGTGCAATATCAGAAGAAACAGAATCTGTTTCAATGTCGCGCACTGTTGATAACTTCAAACAAAGTCGATCAGCAACAGTTTGTTGTGTTAGCCCTACTTTTTCTCGTGCCTGACGTAAAAGTTGACCTGCTGTTAATTTCACTTCTTCGGTTTTGTTTTCAGTATTCATTAGCAATCTAGGCACTGTGGCTATTGGATGTTTAACATTGATGAACTCGCAAAAGCACAAAGTACCTTAACGTATATCACCGCGAATTTTTTGATATTTTATTATCACTTTGCTGACAGACCAAATAATCTGGCGGTATATCCTCAATTAACACACTATTATTGTTTAATAGTTTTTGTTCACAAAGGAAATTACCATAAAGCCTTAATACATTAACATTTACTGGCTTCGAGTTCATCGCTAATTTGTAATAATCTAACGCTTGAATAGAATTTCCTAATAACTGCGATGTTAATGCCATTCCTAAATTTGCATCAGGATGATTTGGCATCACTGATAACACTTTTTGGAAATGATATTGCGCTATTTGATATTGTCTTTCAGCTAAATAAGCATCACCTAATTGTAAACGTGTAGACACTGCAACACGTTCTTGATTGGCTGATGATTGACAACCAAGTGTCAATAGCATCAAGCCAATAGTTATAACTACTGATGATATCCTTATCATCGTTTTATTCCTCAAATATATTCATCCTTGTTCTCTCTACATTGTAATTATGTAATACACTTCACAAAGAAAGAGATATCCAACTGTATCAGACTGCTTTTACTGAAATTAGTTCACCTTGTTGGCGTTTTTTCAGTGTACGTTTTGTACGGTCAATAACATCACCTGCTAATTGTCCACAAGCCGCATCAATATCATCGCCACGGGTTTTACGTACAATCGTCGTAAAGCCATATTCCATTAATACTTTAGAGAAACGGTCAATACGGCTATTAGAACTACGTCCATATGGCGCACCTGGGAACGGGTTCCATGGAATTAAGTTAATTTTACACGGCGTGTCTTTTAAAAGCTCAGCTAATTGGTGTGCTTGGTCTGTGCTGTCATTAATATGATCAAGCATGACATATTCAATAGTCACTCGCCCTTGGTTCGCGTTTGATTTAGCAATATAACGGCGAACACCTTCAAGAAACATTTCAATATTGTATTTCTTGTTAATTGGAACGATTTCATCACGAATTTCATCAGTTGGTGCATGCAATGAAATAGCTAAAGCCACGTCCACAGCATCACCTAATTTATCTAATGCAGGTACAACACCTGATGTAGAGACAGTGACACGACGTTTAGATAGACCAAAACCAAAATCATCCATCATGATTTCAAGTGCTGGAATAACATTATTTAAATTTAGTAATGGCTCACCCATTCCCATCATCACGACATTAGTAATAGGACGACGGCCTGTCTCTTTTAATGAGCCGATAATTTTAGCTGCACGCCAAACTTGCCCAATAATTTCAGACACTTTCAAGTTACGGTTAAAACCTTGCTGTGCAGTTGAACAGAACTTGCACTCTAAAGCACAACCCACTTGTGAAGAAACACATAATGTTGCGCGATCATCTTCTGGAATGTACACAGTTTCTACTTGTTGATCGCCAACTTTAATTGCCCACTTAATCGTGCCATCTGTTGAACGTTGTTCTTCAGAAACTTCAGGTGCTTTAATTTCAGCAATTTCTTTTAATTTATTGCGTAACACCTTGTTGATATCTGTCATTTGATCAAAATCGTCATAACAGTAGTGGTACATCCACTTCATAATTTGGTCAGCACGGAAAGGTTTTTCGCCCATAGAGACAAAAAGCTCACGCATCTGTTTACGATTTAAATCTAACAGATTAATTTTAGTTTTTTGATTCACAGTATTTTCTTTAGAAACAGCGACAGAAGCGCTTGGCGCTGGAGTGGTAGATTGGGTCATGACATTGCCTCGTTGTTACACTATGCGGCCTGCATTAGCATTGATGCTAATGGGATACTTATATATTTGTATAATAAACAATAATAAAAAACGCCCTGTTAATTATCAAACAGGGCGTCGCATTGTACTGTTTTTCGCGTAGAGATGCTAATAAATTAGCGCGCGCAAACTTCGTTTTCAGTGAAGAAGTATGCGATTTCACGAGCAGCAGAAGCTTCTGAATCTGAACCGTGTACCGCGTTTTCAGTAAAGCTATCAGCGTAGTCAGCACGTAATGTACCTGCTAATGCGTTGTCTGGGTTAGTTGCGCCCATCAGATCACGGTGACGTTGAATCGCATTTTCACCTTCTAACACTTGAACCATGATTGGACCAGAAGTCATAAATTCAACTAGACCGTCAAAGAAAGGGCGGCCTTTGTGTTCTTCATAAAAGCCTTCAGCTTGTTCGCGCGTTAAATGCAACATTTTAGCGCCAATGATGCTAAAACCTGCACTTTCAAAACGGTGATAGATAGCGCCGATAACATTTTTTTTCACTGCGTTTGGTTTGATAATAGAAAATGTGCGCTGAATAGCCATGTCTTACCTCTAAATTATTTTATTAATGATAACTTTTGTTATTTCTTTTATCGCAGATCATGGAAAAACGAATCAAAAACCGCATTCCCTGCAAAAAATAGGGCTCGATTATAGGAGGATAAAAATAAATTGCACAGATTGAATATCCTTTTTTTTAAGAAACTGTGGCAAAAAAGTTATAAATTATCGATCTAATCACATTTTTGACGTATTCCATGTTCAAACTTGAAAATAAAAATAAAAAAGAACCGAAATGACACTCGATAAATAGTCTAATTATCTTTATTAAAAAACCTATTTTAGTGAAAAATCTCTCAGTTCTCATTTATTCCATTGATTAGTTTAACGAAATATAAAATTAACCATATCCGTTTGACCACTTAGATCAAGCACAGAAAGTTGATATTTACCTCGTTTCTCTAATAAATAAGAGAATGTTTCTCCGTTTTCTGTTTTACCTATTTGCTCACCATTTAAAAACCACCATTGCATACCACTTCCTCCTTGCGTAGAAACTGTTATTTCGAGATTAGTTTCACCAGGTAATGGCCTTAATAAATCACCCGCACGAATACCCGAGATAAACAAGGGAATAATATCTTCTTTAATTGGTGGGCAAGTTTCAGAAATCGGTGGCAGTCGTTTTGCTCTGCGCTCTTTTTCAGGCAACCATGCTTCTAATGCTATCGGCCATAAAGCAATATCTTTTAACTCTGCATTAGGACAATTAGGCCCAGTGCGTTTACCTTCATCATCTAACCAAATTTTTTCGTTGATCCCCAAAATACCTTCTTGGCTATCATTCAATAAAGTTGGCGGAATAGTGTTATCTAAGATCCAGCTTCGACGACTAACTCGACAGTTACTATCTTCTTTAGGTAATGCCTTACCTGTCGGCCAACAGATTGTTGCTGCTGTTACACTATTAGGACGTAAATCAGTAGGTGGTCTTTGTTTATTTTGATAGAAATAGCCAGTTAATAAGTTATTGACCTGATTCATAATAGGGACAGCCGTTGCAAAGCCAAATTGCCCTGCAACAGGTGTTCCATCAGGTCTGCCCACCCAAACACCAATGGTGTAGCGAGCATTCACACCGATAGACCACGCATCCCGATAGCCATAACTTGTCCCTGTTTTCCAAGCTAAAGGAACAACGGGTGAAATTGCACTATCTGGGCGAGGTCTGGCTTCTCCGGCTAATATGCGTCTGACAATCCATGCCGCACCTTGTGACATCAACACTCGGTTTTCTATTATTTGTTCCGGCTTAAAACGCAACGGTGCTGTTTTTCCTTGCCTTGCTAATGCACTGAAGGCGGAAACGAGCTCATCCATTCGTGTTGCAGTTCCTCCTAAGATCAGCGCTAAATTTGGCTCTGAACCATAAGGAAAGCGCATTTCAAGATGGTTATGACGCAATTTCGCTGCAAATTTCTTTGCACCATACACTTCGATAAGTTGTACTGCTGGCAAATTCAAAGAACGACTTAGTGCTTCACTGGCACTGACCGCACCATTAAAATCAGAGTCAAAATTACCAGGACGATAATTATCAAATCGACGAGGAACATCTTGTAAGAGTGATTCTGCATGAATAAGCCCTTCATCTAATGCGAGTGCATAAATAAATGGCTTTAATGTTGAACCTGGCGAACGCCATGCGCTAATCATATCGACATGACCAAAGCGCGAATTGTCATTAAAATCAGCAGAACCAACATACCCTTTCACACTCATATCCGTATGATCAACAACTAGGATGGCTAAGGATGTTTTATCCGCTAATTGATACTTCCATTGATTCGCAATATCTTCGAGTTGTCGTTGAATATTGATATCAATCGTGGTGGTAATAACAGGCTCTCGCTTTTCGTTATACATACGGCGAGCCAGCAGTGGTGCTAATTGCGGTGTTTGCCTTGGCGCTAATAAAACCTGCTCTTCTTTGATTTCATCAACTTTTTCTTGTGGCCATATTTGATACTCAGCCAATCTATCTAATACTTTATCTCTGGCAGCTTGAGCACGTTCAGGATATCTATCTGGTCGTAAACGACTTGGTGCTTGTGGCAATACAGTCATTAATGTCGCCTCTCCCGCAGATAAATCAGCGGGTGATTTGCCTAAATAAGCCCAACTTGCAGCACCAATGCCCTCTAACGTACCGCCAAAGGGTGCTCTATTGAGGTAAATTTCCAGAATTTCATCTTTTGAGTAATACCACTCTAATTGCAAGGTGCGCCAAAGCTGTTTGATTTTTCCCCCTAAAGTACGGGAGTGAGGATCAATAAGGCGAGCCACTTGCATTGATAATGTGCTTCCGCCTGACACAATTCTTCCTGAACTTAGATCTTGCCACGCCGCACGTAATATCGCCATCGGGTTAACACCAGGATGCTGATAAAACCAGCGATCTTCATAAGTGATTAAAGCTTCTAAATATTCAGGAGAGACATCAGCGAGTTTGACATGATAACGCCATACCCCTTCTTTATCGGCAAAGCGCCAAAGAGGAGTACCATCTTGCGCTGTAACAATCGTCGCAATTTGAGGTTCAGGATCAGGGAGAGGCCAAATTTTATCTGCGATCCAGACTAAAATTGGCGTTGTTAGCAAAAAAATAATGATAACAGCAATAAGCCGTTTATATCCTAGTTTCATTCAATCACTCAAAGGAAAAAGCCCTTTCCGAAGAAAGGGCTACAAGATTTAAGGAACAACGTCAATCTTGGTTTCTGTTGATCCTATTGCACGCCAATAAGGCACATACATGGATTCAACTTGTGGTGGTGGTACTTGATAGTTACCTGGTGTTACAGCTCTTGCTAAATAGAGCAATGTCGTAGGGCGATATTTATCAACAGAGATAGCAGCAACAAAGCGATCATCTCGATACTCAAGATGTTTGATATTCGCTTGTCCCATATCGTCGATAAATTCCTGCAAGTCTGCAGCACTATCACTTAAGCTTGCACTACTTGATGCTAAGTTTTGGTTTTCGATTTCAAGACCAGCTGGTAATAAATCAACAACTAATGCATCAGGTACGTCTCTATCAGCAGAAACTTCCAGTTTAACCACCAGCATTTCACCACTTTGTAAGCGATTAGGATGAACGCGGTTTCCTTTCAAATCATAATAACTGCGATGGATATTTAATATATTACTATAAGGAGCAGGAGCCACTTTAGGATAGCCCACGATATTCATACGAGAATAAATCGCGGCACCACCACGATTATTTAGCTCTAAGCCTTCTTGTAATTGTGCTGATGTTAATGTCTCATTGACTGCACGATCGCTACTGATTGCGGGAACTTGACGATTAACAGCAACTTCCCAAGGCTGTTCTGCCATATTAATAAAGAAGCGCCCAGCAAGGTATAACGAGTTACTTTCTTGGGTTGAGAACCATTCACGGCTTGTTAAGTTATCAGATAGTGTCATCACACTTGCATCACGAGATTGTGTTTCAAGGTTATTTTCACTTAACAATGCAATAATTAATGCTTGGTCACGAATGGTGCTACCGTAGTCGCCCAATCCATAATTATATTTACGCGTTGTTGTCACACCTTCAGCAATCAAGCTTTCAGCGCGGCTGCCATCCCCCATCAGTTTTAATGCGATACCTAACTGAACTAAGGCTAAACCACTTCCTGCTTGATTACGCTCAAGATAGAGACGACGTAATTCACCTAAAGGTGCTTTTTGCTGATTAGCTAATACTAACGCGGCATAAGCCCTTGCTGAGAAACGTGCTGCATCTTGATTAACCGCATATTCATAGTTAACTAAGCTTTTATCTTGTAAATAACGTAATAAACGATCATTCGCACGTTTTAATGAATCAGTTGGAACTGAATAACCTTGTTGTGACGCACGGAATAAGAAGTCAGTCGCATAAGCGGTTAACCAATATTCTTCACGTCCACCCTGATCCCATAAAGAGAATCCGCCTTCTGACTTTTGCATCGTCAGCAGATGAGCAATACCTTTATCAATAGCCGCTTTTCTATCAGCATCAGTTTGCGTTTTAATTCCCAACTGTTTCAACTCTTTTTCTGTTGAATACAGTGAAGGATAAAGCCCGCTGACTGTTTGTTCTAAGCAACCATAAGGATAAGCAAATAGCTCTCTAACATAACGCGCCACTTGTAACGGAGGACGGCTTGTTAGTAATAACTCACCTTCAAGCGTTGAGCTATTAAAGCGACTTAAAATTTCTGATGGTAAGCGCCAAGTATCACCATCTTGCAATGTGCTTGCATAATGAATAGTTTCTGCTGGGAATGCAGGGCGAACACCAATATTCCATGTATTGTGATAAGGTTTAATCTCTTCACCTGGTACTTTAATACCATAAATAGACAGTGAGAATTCCCCCTGACCAAAGCCATGTTTCGCTTTTACTGGGATTTGAATTTGAGTACGTTCACCTTTCGTTAGCGAGACAGTTTTGCTTTCAGCGCCACCTAACCCCACCAACCCTGAAGCGGTATAATTTAAGGTAATAGATTGTGCATCATCTGTCAGATTGGTTAAATCTAACGATAAAAGTGCATTATCACCACCAGCCATAAAGCGAGGTAATGAAAGCTGAGTCACTAAAGGTGCAGCAATAACAACTTTACCTTCCTGACTACCAAATTTATCCGCAGTCCAAGCTTGCGCCATTAAACGAACTTCACCATTAAACTCTGGAATAGGCAAAGAAACTTCGCCCTCACCTTGAGCATTTAATTTTACAGGAGCTGTTTGTTGAGCAATAATTTGCACATCAGTTAATGGCTTTTTGCCACCACGAGATAATGCGGCAGCTTCACCACCATCACCACCAAAACGCAAGTTAGCTAAGCGACCTTGCCCTTCAATTAATTGACCGTAAACATCATATTGGTCAATGCTATAACGTTTACGACCAAAGAAGGCATCGTAAGGATCAGGGGTTTTATACTCTGTGATATTCAATACACCAGTATCAACCGCAGAAACTAATACATTAATATTTTCAGGTAATGGCTGACCAGCAACTGGATTCGCTTTAATACGAATTTTTAAATCTTGGTTAGGGCGAATTTTTTCAGGTGCATCAAGTGAAATATCAATCCGACGGTTTTTATCCTGTAATGGTAAATGCAAAATACCCACAGCACGTTTTACTGTCGCTTGTTTTGAAGTATCTCCTGGTCTTACAACAACAGAAGTCAGATAGAGATCGTGTCTTGCCCACTCTTTATTAATAGGCACTTCAACATCAAGCCCTTTTTCTGGTACATCAATTTCCTGCCACCATAAAGGTCCATTACTTGATTCAAGTAACACATAACCTTTACCCGGATGAGGTGCAACAATGTTTAACTTAACTTTTTCGCCCGGTAAATAACCATCTTTATCCAGTTTCAATTTAACTTGGTCTGGTCTTACCGCGCCTGTTCCACCAGTGTTATCCATCCAAGAATAACCTGCCCAGAAACGTAGGCTACTAACTAATTCTGTTTTAGGATCAACAACTTCAATACGATAAGAGCCCCACTCAACAGGGAATGCCACTTTTGCGGTGCCATCTTTCGCAATCTTAATTGTTTGCTCATCCATTTGCAGATCTTTTTCGTTATAGCCAGATTCCCAGCCATTCGAACTAGACCAACGCCAGTAATAATCATGGCGTTCATAGATAAACTTCACTTTCAGATCATTAGCAGGTAGTTTTTTGCCGTCTTGGTCTGTATAGACAATTTCAAATTCAGCCATTGAGTTTTCATCAACGCTATAACCTGATTTATATTTGTCTGTACGATAATCGTAGACTTCTTTTTTAGAAAAGACAGGACGAATACCCGCAAGATGAGTGGCAGGCCAAACTGCTTGTTGATAACGACGAGTAACAGGACGTCCACCCGCTTCAAGTAAGCTTGCTTGTAGAATAATATTGATAGGTGATTTCAACTCAGCGTAGCGTTCACTATCAACACTTAACTCACCTTCACCATCAGAGTCTAAATTAAGTTCAAACTCATCCAGTAGACGGCTGAAGTTTTCATCTTTTACAGTACCAAATTCATATCCAGGTAATTTACTGACAGCTTCACGAGAGGCTTTTAAGAAGACTTGCCCTTGTAAGCGATTATCGGCAGCTGGTGCGCCATAAAGATAGCGACCCTTAATGTCAAAATAAGCGTCATTACCACTCAATAAAATGCCTTTCTTACCAGTGATTTCTAATGCCATACGTTCTGGCATAAAATCTTCGACCTGAAACTCATAGAAACGAGGTGTACCATCGCCTACATCAAAACGTAAGGTACGTGTACCAGTATTTTCATCCGCAGGAATAACTAATTTTAATTGGTAAAGCCCCTTTTCAGGTTGCCAAACAAAACTACGAGACACTTGCCCGTCTGTTTTAAGCAGATCGACTTTAACAGGTTGCTCTTTAATAGGATTACCATCACCGTCACGTAGCAATGCGTTAACGATCAATGTTTCACCGGGACGATAGAGATCACGTGGGCCGAAAGCAAAAAACTGTTTGCTATAACCTTGTGGGCCACCAATATCAAATTCAGACAGATCAAGCGCAGGTTTACGCAAGTCAATCATACTGGTTTGCCCATCACGAATAGCCATTAATAAACGTGCTTTATCACTTTTCTCAAGTGTGGCATGCCCTTGGCTATCTGTCTGTGCTTTAGAAATCAATCCACCTTTTTCATCTAATAGGCGAATTTCTACTTTATCTAATGCAGAACCATTTTTAAGTGATTGGGTAAAGATATCTAACGTATCAAGATAACTGTGCATCGACAGTCCGATATCACTAAATGTAAATACCGTTGCTGGCACCGTATAAGAATACTTACCCGCTTGTTGCATAACCGCAATGTAGGCACCCTCTTTTTTCAGGGCATCTATTGATTTTAGCGGTAACAACACGTTTTCACGGGTATTTGTTTCTGTGTTTAATTCAAAGCGACCGGTATAAACCAGATCAGCTTGAGATAAAAACTCATCTGATTCCCAATAGTTAATATTAGAACGGCTTTCCCATTGCGTTAAGAATTGGGCTAATTGCTCATCTTTAACACGGAAAAAGTTTACGTCAACTTGCCCCACATTTAACGCAATGATGGGTAGACCTTCAGCCGCTTCAAGTGGCAGTAACGATCCTTTACTGGTAAAGCCAACAGATGGGAAAATTTCTTCTGTTGTTAGTTTCTGGCTAAAAGGTGTCGTTAATGTACGTTCATTAATACCTTTTATTTTTTCATCAATAGTTAAATTTAATTCTGTTGATGGTGGTAAATGACGGAAACGTAGTTCCATTAGGTTATCAGATAGCTCCCACGCACCTTCTAATTTCCCTTTTTTGGTATCAACAAGATGAATAACATCATCAAACTTTTGGTCAGGATCAAGCGGTACAGAAAAAGTCACAACCATTGTGCTCGCACCATCACGCTGTAATTCTGATGCATCTAATACGGTGACTTCTTTTCCAGCAAAACGCATTGCCAACTCATCACGGACTTCTTTACTTTTTAATGCAGTTTCGTTATTCGTTTTTGTTGTAACTGCTGGTTTTTCGCTTATTTGAGTTGCAGTACCTGATGTGCTCTGAGCGGTATCTTTTTGCTCTGTCACTTGTGTATTTTGCGTCTTATCAGCAGATGATGTGTTTTCATCCGTTTTATCATCACAACCTGTGAGAGCCAATGCTGATGCCAATACAACAGCAAGAGAGCTCCAACGATAGCCTCTCTTTTCTGTATATTGTCTAAATTGGTTTTGGTTCATATCCATTTCCTTTAATTCAACCCCTGAATAATGCGATGTTCTATGCAGGCAGAGATAATATATGTATTTTTTTATACTAATAAGATAAAGAATAACTTAATAAGCTATCTTTTACCGCGTAAGACGAAATAAATTACAACACAAAGTCGTCTTATTTTTACTTTAAAAACAAAACCTAGCTAAAACAAAGCGTTATATAAAAATGCAAACAATTTGCTAATTTAGTCAATTTTCTATTATAAGATAAAAAAAAGCGATATCTGATGAGATATCGCCTAAATTTAGAGGGCTGTATTAACTATCCAAATTAACTATTGGGATGCCTTTTCTTAAGAATCCCCCTAGTTTGCGTTGATAAAAAGGTGATACATGGTGGATCATAAAATGACTCACGCCTTTTTCATCTTTATTCACAAAGCAAAAATCTAGAGATTGTCCTTCTTCTAAATATTCAAAAGCCGATTCAGCCGCTTGTGGGAGTATCTGCATGATCACATCTTCTTCACCCGTTATTTCTAAACCAATAAGATAAAATGACTCTTCATCATCTTGCTCCTGAGCATTAACAATAAAGGCGCGGCGGATCGGTTTATGTTCACCAAAAAACTCGCTAAGCGCGGTTGTTAATTTTTCAGGTTGTGGCTCTAGAACACTCAACTTTAAAGAAGAACCTTCAACAGAAACAATTTCTTGTGTCTCAAATTGTTCAGATACACCCATTACAAACTCCAAATCAAATAACGTTTATTATTTTGCTTTTGCTAATAACAGATTCGCGATAGAACGTACACCGTAACCCGTAGCACCTGCCGCCCATTGCTCTACAGAAGATTTTCTGTACGTTGCTGAACAGTCGATATGTACCCAACCTTTTTTGTAGTTAGTGACAAAGTGCGATAAGAATGCAGCCGCAGTACTTGCACCTGCAGTATGAGAAGGTGCTGCGATATTATTTAAATCAGCGAAGCTAGAAGGTAATTGACTACGATGGAAATCCGCTAATGGTAGACGCCAGAACAATTCATTTTCTTGTTCAGCGCTAGTCAGTAGATCTGCTGCTAATTTATCATCAAAACTTAATACAGAGTGATAGTCATTACCTACTGCAACTTTAGCTGCACCCGTTAATGTTGCTGCATCGATAATCAGCTCTGGTGCAATATTGCTTGCATCAATTAAACCATCAGCTAAAACTAAACGGCCTTCAGCATCTGTATTCATGATTTCAACTGATTTGCCATTACGGTAACGAATAATATCACCTAATTTAAAGGCATTACCGCTGACCATATTATCTGCGATGCAGAGCAGTAGTTTTACGCGTTTATTTAAACCACGAGTAACCGCTAATGCTAAAGCACCTGCTAAGGTTGCTGCACCACCCATATCGGCTTTCATTGAATTCATGGATGATGAAGGTTTGATGCTATAACCACCTGAGTCAAAAGTAATACCTTTACCGACTAAACAAGCAAATACAGGGGCATTGCTATCTTTTGTTGGATTGAAATCTAATGCTAAATAGACAGGATCACGAGAAGAGCCTCGTCCTACTGTATAAATACCGGCATAGTTTTGATCGCGCAGATCAACACCTTTGGTGATCTTATAGCTAATATCTTCTTTATCAAGACCACAGAACAGATCAACTGTGCGTTGTGCTAGTTGTTCAGGCCCTAATTCTTCAGCTGGTGTATTGATGGTATCTCTAACCCAATCAACGATGCGAATACGTGATTCTAGTTCGTGTTTATCTGCATCCTTTAATTGTGGCCATTCGATTGAACGAGCGCCTTTAGGTGCTCTAAATCCTAACCAGAAAGCCCAACTACGTTCTAAATCCCAGCCTTCGCCAACAAGTGCAACATTACGAATACCTTGGCCATCAACTTTACGTCCACCACGCTGAATAGCGCCTAAACGGTTTTCTTCCGTTAAGTGGATTGTCATGCCGGTTTCGCTAGTGCTAATTAGTGCTTTTTCACCCCAACATGCAGCAGCAGGTTCATTTGACAGCATGATAGGCATAATTTGTTTATTCATTTATTGTCTCACTTATTATTACTGGTGGCAGTTAACCTATTCAGACTACCAGATATTTACCGTTTAGCGTGATCAATTTACTGCAAAAACAAAGAGGTCACCATTATCATCCAGTGATCTTACGTATTTACATGATATTCCTCGAAGAAGATCGCACAATAAAATCCCCATACTTCCCTCTTTATGGTTATTTTTAAATCACTGATAAAGCAAAGTGAGAAAAGCCATAATGCAAAAAGACCAGCAATTAGCTAGTCTTTTAAATTTACGATGTCAGCAATTATTCAAATTCATCAAGCCAAACAAGTAAAATAGCCTCAAGAATTTTTTCATTGGATTTCTGTGGATCATCATCAAAATCTTCTAAATCACAAATCCACTGATGCATATCAGTAAAGCGTACCGTTTTAGGATCAGTGTCAGGGTAAAGATCAAATAATGCTTCCCCTATTTCACGCGTGTCACTCCATTTCATGCTCGGCTCCTAAAATTAATGCTCTCTTGCGTGATTAATCGAATATTTAGGGATCTCAACAACTAAATCTTCGTCAGTCACTTTTGCTTGGCAACTCAAGCGGCTTTCTGGCTCTAAACCCCATGCTTTATCTAACATGTCGTCTTCAAGCTCAGAGCTCTCTTCTAGTGAATCAAAACCTTCACGCACTACACAGTGACAAGTTGTACATGCACAAGACATTTCACAAGCATGTTCAATTTCGATGCCGTTGCGTAATGCAACATCTAGAATAGACTCACCTTCTGTTGCCTCAACAACAGCACCTTCAGGGCACAGTGTGCTATGGGGTAAAAATACAATTTTAGGCATAGTTATATCTCATCCACAGAATGACCTGCCAACGCTTGTCGAATAGATGAATCCATACGACGCGCTGCAAAATCCTGAGTTTGCTTATCCAGTAGTTTAATCGCGTTTTCAATAGCAACAGGATCTGTTCCTTCAACGCTCTCTATTAAGGTATCTACAACTTTGTCGATAGCCATTTTCTCATCTTCATTTAACAGATGAGCATCTTCTTCTAATGCTGCAGTTAAACTTTCTAACACGCGAGCTGCTTCGACTTTTTGCTCGGCTAGACGGCGAGCTCGTAAATCTTCTTGGGCATTTTCCATCGAAGATTGGATCATCTTAGCGATTTCAGTATCACTAAGACCATAAGACGGTTTGACTTGTACTGAGGCTTCAACACCCGTTGATTTTTCCATTGCACTGACACTGAGTAAACCATCAGCATCAACTTGGAAAGTGACACGAATATGTGCGCCACCCGCAGCCATTGGAGGAATTCCACGTAATGTGAAACGTGCTAAAGAACGACAATCACTCACCATTTCACGTTCACCTTGAACAACGTGAACACTCATTGCCGTTTGACCATCTTTGAATGTCGTAAATTCTTGCGCTCGGGCAACAGGAATCGTGGTATTGCGAGGGATCACTTTTTCAACTAATCCGCCCATTGTTTCAAGACCAAGAGAAAGCGGAATAACATCTAGCAATAGCATTTCGCTATCCGGTTTATTGCCCACCAAAATATCAGCTTGGATTGAAGCACCAATGGCAACCACTTTATCTGGATCGATAGAGGTTAACGGTTCTCGTTTAAAATAATCACCCACCATTTGACGAACTAATGGCACTCGTGTTGAACCACCAACCATAACCACTTCTAGAACTTCATCTATTTCAACATCCGCGTCTTTTAATGCACGGCGAACAGATAATAATGTACGTTTCACTAATGATTGAATTAATGATTCAAACTCAGCACGAGTGATCTCACCTTTCCATCCATTAATGTTGATATCTGCAACATCGTTATCACTCAATGCAATTTTGGTTTCTGATGCAACATCTAGTAATTGACGTTGTAATACAGCATCTTTTTGATGACCAAAACCAGCACGTTCTCTTATCCAGTCTGCCAGCATCATATCGAAATCATCACCACCTAAGGCAGTATCACCGCCAGTCGCTAAGACTTCAAAAACGCCTTTAGTTAAACGCAAAACAGAGATATCAAAAGTACCACCACCTAAATCATAAACAACGATGGTGCCTTCTTTTCCTGAATCTAGACCATAAGCAATAGCTGCCGCTGTTGGTTCATTTAATAAACGTAGAACATGTAAACCCGCACGACGAGCCGCTTCTTTTGTGCCTTGACGTTGAGCATCATCAAAATAAGCAGGCACAGTAACAACAACACCATCAAGTTCGCCACCTAATGATTGTATCGCGCGCTCTGCTAATGTTTTTAATATGTCAGAGGAGACTTGGATAGGATCGACAATACCTGCTGCGGTTTTAATTAATGGCAGATCGTTGTCATTTTCATGAAAATGATAAGGAAGGTTTGGATAACGGCTTGTCACATCACTCAGTGAGCGACCCACCATTCTTTTTATTGAGCTTATCGTGTTAGCAGGATCTTTTTCTGCTTCTTTTTTAGCATTCCAACCAACATTGATATTATCAACTTGATACTGCACAACAGATGGCAATAAATAGCGACCTTCGCTGTCTGAAAGCGCTTCGGCTTGCCCACTACGTACAGTGGCAACTAATGAGTGTGTCGTACCTAAATCAATACCCGCTGCAAGTCGGCGCTGGTGCGGTGCAGGCGTTTGACCCGGTTCACTAATTTGTAATAATGACATAACTATTTCCCTTAAAAACCATCAAACAAGCGTTCTTCAAGTTGCTCTACTTGCTCTTTTAATTTTGCGAGAAAACGCAATTTTCTCACATTATCTGCAGCAATATCCCAAGTTTGATTATCTAACGTTTTGACCATTTCATCATGGCGTACTGTGTACATTTTTTCTAAACGCGCAGAAAAATCGGCTAACAAACTTTCGGCTTCAGCACTGTGTTCGATGTTATCCAGCTCTTCACGTAATGTGAGTTGCTCCATTAAAAATGCAGTATCGTGCATCGTTTGTTGCTCATTAGCAATATCGATACCGTGTAATGAGAGCATGTATTCAGCTCTTGAGAGTGGATTTTTTAAGGTCTGATAAGCCTGATTGATGGTTGAAGCAAGCGAGATTGCTTGAGCCTGTTCTTTTTCAGACTGACCTGCAAAACGATCTGGGTGATATTGACGCTGCATATCTTGATAACGTGTAGCAAGTTGCTGTTTATCAATATCAAAACGATTAGGCATGCCTAATAGTGTGAAATAGTCCATACATCTACTCTTGGATTAATTAACGTTAATACTGTGTTTTAACACAAATTACACAGTGAAGCTCTCACCACAACCACACTCATTCGATACATTTGGGTTGTTAAATTTAAAGCCTTCGTTTAATCCTTCTTTGACGAAATCAAGCTCTGTTCCATCTAAATAGACCATGCTTTTACCATCAACGATAACTTTCACACCTTTGTCTTCAAAAACAGTATCTTCGTCATTGATGACATCAGCAAACTCAAGAACATAAGCCATTCCAGAACAACCAGATGTTCTTACGCCTAAACGCAAACCTTCACCTTTTCCACGATTAGATAAGAAAGAGCGAACTCGATTAGCGGCGGATTCTGTAAGGGAAATTGACATGGCACACCTCACTCATAAAGAACGAAAGCGGATACTGAAAAAAAGTTTCAGCATCCGCCAATATTTTATTTTTTTATTATAAAAGACAATTACTTGCCTTGGCGTTTGCTTTTATAGTCTGCAATCGCTGCTTTTATTGCATCTTCTGCAAGAATTGAACAGTGAATTTTCACTGGTGGTAATTCTAATTCTTCTGCAATTGCTGTGTTCTTAATAGATTCGGCTTCATCTAATGTTTTGCCTTTCATCCATTCTGTTACCAGTGAACTTGATGCAATTGCTGAACCACAACCATAAGTTTTAAAACGCGCATCTTCAATTACGCCATTATCGTCAACTTTGATTTGCAGTTTCATAACGTCACCACAAGCAGGTGCGCCAACCATACCACTCCCTACAGTAGGGTCATTATTATCAAATGATCCCACATTACGAGGGTTTTCATAATGATCAATTACTTTTTCGCTGTAAGCCATGATTTAACTCCTGAAAACGTCTGATTAATGGTGAGACCATTCGATGCTGTTGATATCAACACCTTGTTTATGCATATCCCAAAGTGGCGAAAGATCACGTAAGCGACCAATGGCACTGTGGATTTGTTCAATTGCATAATCTATTTCTTCTTCAGTGGTGAAACGACCCAGAGAGAAGCGAATAGAACTGTGTGCAAGTTCATCAGTTAAACCTAAAGCACGCAATACATAAGAAGGTTCTAAACTAGCTGAAGTACAGGCAGAGCCTGAAGATACAGCAAGATCTTTCAGTGCCATCATTAATGATTCGCCTTCAACATAGTTGAAGCTCACATTAAGAATATTTGGCGCAGTATGTTCTAAAGAACCGTTGATATAAACTTCTTCGATATCTTTAATGCCATTCCATAAACGTAAACGTAATTCGTTTAAGCGTTTAGTTTCATCAGCCATTTCTTCTTTCAAAATACGGTAAGCTTCGCCCATACCTACAATTTGGTGAACGGCTAATGTACCTGAACGCATACCACGCTCATGTCCGCCACCATGCATTTGAGCTTCTAAACGAATGCGTGGTTTACGACGAACATAAAGCGCACCAATACCCATAGGGCCGTAAACTTTATGCGCAGAAAGAGAAAGTAAATCAACTTTTAACTTAGAGAGATCAATCGGTAGTTTACCCACGCTTTGTGTTGCATCTACGTGGTAAACAATACCTTTGCTACGGCATAATTCACCGATAGCAGCAATATCTTGAACAACACCAATTTCGTTATTTACATGCATGATAGAAACTAAAATAGTGTCTTCACGCATCGCTTCTTCAAGCTCTTTCAGGTCAATCAGACCATCACTTTTTGGTGCTAAATAAGTCACTTCAAAACCTTCACGCTCAAGTTGACGACAAGTGTCTAAAATGGCTTTATGTTCAGTTTTTGAAGTGATGATGTGCTTACCTTTTTTCTGGTAAAAGTTAGCAACACCTTTTAGTGCGAGGTTATCAGCTTCAGTTGCGCCTGATGTGAATACGATTTCACGAGGATCTGCACCGATTAAATCAGCAATCTGATTACGTGCAATATCGATAGCTTCTTCTGCTTGCCAACCAAAACGGTGTGAACGAGAGGCTGGGTTACCAAAAATGCCATCAATAGTCAGGCATTGCATCATTTTTTCAGCAACTCGTGGATCAACGGGAGTGGTTGCTGAATAATCTAGATAAATGGGTAATTTCATTGCTCACTAACTCCAAAGACGACGGATCTTCTTTAATAATTTTGTTTTTGCCTACCTAGAGATCGCCGTTAAACTCGCATATTAACAATGGTTTCTTGTAAACGACCATTGATAGCATGGCGTTTTTCATTGTCTTGACGATCGGCGACATCCATAACCTCTTCGTTATTGACTAACTCTTCAAGGCTGATACTGCTTAGGAAACTGGTTATACGATCACTTAAATCACGCCACAAAGTATGAGTCAGGCAACGATCGCCACCTTGACAACCTTCTTTGTTACCCTGACAACGGGTAGCATCGACAGATTCATCAACCGCAGAAATAACTTGAGCAACAAAAATTTGCCCTGCATCACGACCTAATAAATAGCCGCCACCAGGACCACGAACACTTGCGACTAATTCATTTTTGCGCAAACGTGAGAAAAGCTGCTCAAGATAAGAAAGGGAAATCCCTTGACGCTCTGAAATATCAGCGAGGGGGACAGGGCCTTGCTGTGAATGCAATGCAACATCAAGCATTGCAGTAACTGCGTAACGCCCTTTTGATGTCAGTCTCATAACAAATACTCCGTGGTGAACAATAATCAAATTGTGTCATTCCCGAGTAATTTAGTCAACTATTTATCCGAGTGTTTTAGTCAAGTATTATACTCAGCCCAAAGTTGACTTAAGTTAATCAACTTTGCCCTCTATTTCTTAGCCCATTTCTCAACTGACGTCAGAATACCACGTAAGATATGAAGCTCTTGTGTTTCTGGGCGCGCACGCGTAAATAGACGGCGTAAACGGCTCATCACTTGTCCCGGATGTTTAGGGCGAATAAAGCCAGATTCATTAAGCACCTGTTCTAAGTGAACGTAAAAACGTTCTATATCATCAGCTGGTGGATAATCAATCTCTGATGGGTTATTTTCCTCTTGTTTTTCTTCTTGGGCAAGTGCTGCCATACGAATTTCATAACTAACAAGCTGAACAGCCATTGCTAAATTTAAAGAACCATATTCTGGATTAGTCGGAACATACAGATGAAAATCACATTTTTGTAATTCTTCATTGGTTAAACCTGTGCGTTCACGACCAAAAATAATAGCAACAGGCTTATTTTTAGCTTCCATGACACAGCGCTCACCACATTCACGCGGTGCAAGCATTGGCCAAGAAAGTGTACGGCTACGGGCACTTGTTCCTATGACTAAACCACAGCCTTCAATCGCTTCATCGATACTATTAACAATATGTGCATTGCCAATAACATCACTTGCACCCGCGGATAGGGCAATAGAATGCGAATCTGGTTTTTCTTTTGGATTAACAAAATAAAGATTGGTTAATCCCATAGTTTTCATAGCTCGAGCTGTAGAGCCCATATTGCCTGTATGCGAGGTTTCTACAAGGATGATGCGAATATTTTCTAACATTGATTTCTTGTTAATTGCTTTGTGATCTATCTATTTTATCACAATTGTAGCCAGAAACACGAATGCCTGTTATACTCTGGCACGTTTTTTATCCCCGTTCTTTAACATCTTGTGGAAGATAACCATGCATCCGATGCTGAATATTGCCATACGTGCCGCACGTAAGGCTGGTAATTTAATCGCCAAAAATTACGAAAATCCTGAATCTGTAGAAACTAATCAGAAAGGTACCAATGATTTTGTCACTAACGTTGACCGTGACGCAGAACAAGCAATCATTGAAATCATCCGTAAATCTTATCCAAAACACACCATTATTACGGAAGAAAATGGCGAGTTACTCGGTGAAGATCACGACATACAATGGGTTATTGATCCACTTGATGGCACGACTAACTTCATTAAACGTCTTCCACACTTCTCTGTTTCTATTGCTGTACGCATTAAAGGCCGTACTGAAGTGGCTGTTGTTTACGATCCTATGCGTAACGAATTATTCTCAGCCGTTCGTGGTCAAGGCGCACAATTAAATGGTTATCGTCTGCGTGGCTCTAATGCTCGCGATTTAGACGGTGCTGTTCTTGCGACTGGTTTTCCATTCAAAAGCAAGCAACATTCAGCTGCTTACATGAACATGTTAGGCAAACTGTTTGTACCTTGTGCTGATTTCCGTCGCACAGGCTCAGCGGCATTAGATTTAGCTTATGTTGCCGCAGGTCGTGTTGATGGTTTCTTTGAGATTGGCTTAAAACCTTGGGATTTCTTAGGTGGCGAATTAATCGCTCGTGAAGCAGGTGCTATCGTTTCTGACTTTACAGGTAACCATGGCTACCTACAAACAGGTAATATTGTTGCAGGTAACCCTCGTGTTGTCAGAGCATTATTAGCTGAAATTCGTAGCGAATTAACAGATGCATTAAAACGTTAATTTCGTTGATACGAATAAAAAATATAAACGAAAAAGACCATAATATTATGGTCTTTTTTATTGCACTTTTTCTTATGTAGAACAAGTTAACTATTTTGAGGTTTAACTTGAGGTCTTATAAACATCGCAGGAATAGTTAATGCCGCCATTAACCAGAAAATTAATGATTCTTGATTTGGCAGTTTCTCATATAGCCAACCTGATACTATCGTCATAATCGCAATACTTCCTCCCATTGCTAAAGCAGAATAAACGGCTTGCAGGCGAATAATTTCATGCTCTTGACGCGCACTAATAAAGCGCATAGCGGCTAAATGGCACACTGTAAACGTACCACTATGTAAGATTTGAACAACAATAAGCGCGGGTAATGCGGTAAAACTCCCCATTAATCCCCAACGTAAAAATCCAGCAAAAGCAGAAAGCAAAAGTAAATTTCTTGCGCTCCAACGACGGAATAAACGATGGCTCAGCATAAAAACAACTACCTCTGAAACCACACCTAATGACCAAAGATAGCCGATTGTTGCAGTGTCATACCCTGCTTTTTCCCAATACAGTGTGCTAAAACCGTAATAAGCTGCGTGTGCGCCTTGCAGTAAAGAGACACATAACAGAAAACGCCAAACTGGCCCATCTGAAATGAGTTTCATAAAAGACACATTACTGTGTTCTGCTTTTTTCACTTTACCCTGTGGCATAACTTTAGGGCGGAGCATAGATGTCAGGAATAGTGCAAAAGTACTGGCAATCAATCCATAAAGAATAATGGGATGCCCAAAAGCATCAATTAAAACACCTAGCAATGATGAGCTAATAATAAAAGCGATTGAACCCCAAACGCGAATTTTTCCATAATCAAAAGGAAACTGTTTTTGCCACGTTCCCGCTAGGGAATCCCCTAAAGGCACCATTGGTGAAAAGAAAACGTTAAATCCTGTCATCACAAAGAATAACCATGCCCAATGGCTACCCATCATAAATGCAACAGTAAAAAGTAATGAGAGAAAAGCAAATAATCTCAATGCAGTGATAAGTTTTGACGGATCTTTTACCGCAGGCGTTAAAATTAGGCTACCAACAAAACGTGCAGTTAAACCTACACCTAATAACAGACCTATCATTGCCGGATCGACACCCTCTCCTTTTAGCCATATGGACCAAAAAGGTAAAAAAATGCCGTATGAAAAGAAATAAGTAAAATAATCTAAGGCAAGCCACAATGTTGATGGAATAACCATCCAATCCCCCATTTTTAAGATGCAAAAAAACCCGCCAAGAACAAGTTCTCGAAGCGGGCTTGTACAACGGGTTTTATTATATCGTTACAAACTTATGCGTAAACTGGAAATTTAGCGCAGATATCCAAGACTTTTTGTTTCACTTTCTCAATGTTCGCTTCATCATTGATATTATCAAGGACATCACACATCCAACCGGCTAATTCACGAGCTTCCGCTTCTTTAAAACCACGACGTGTAATCGCTGGAGAACCGATACGAACACCAGAAGTGACAAATGGGCTACGTGGATCATTTGGTACGCTGTTTTTGTTAACAGTGATATTTGCACGACCCAGTGCAGCATCTGCATCTTTACCTGTAATATCTTTATCGACTAAATCTAATAAAAACAGGTGGTTTTCAGTTCCGCCAGACACTACTTTATAACCGCGATCTAAGAAAACTTCTACCATTGCTTTCGAGTTTTTCGCAACTTGTTGCTGATAAACTTTAAATTCTGGCTCCATAGCTTCTTTTAATGCAACCGCTTTACCTGCAATAACATGCATTAAAGGGCCACCTTGAGAGCCAGGGAATACAGCAGAGTTCAGTTTTTTATAAAACTCTTCGTCGCCACCTTTAGCAAGGATAAGACCACCACGTGGACCCGCTAAAGTTTTGTGGGTTGTTGTTGTAACAACATGTGCATGAGGAACTGGGTTAGGATAAACACCCGCTGCAACCATACCTGCTACGTGTGCCATATCAACAAATAAGAATGCACCAATGCTATCTGCAATTTCGCGCATTTTAGCCCAATCAACCAGACCAGAATAAGCAGAGAAACCACCGATGATCATTTTTGGTTGATGTTTTTTAGCCTGAATAGCGATATCTTCGTAATCAATTTTACCTGATTCATCAATACCATAAGGTACGATATTATACAGTTTACCAGAAAAGTTAACTGGTGAACCATGAGTTAAGTGACCGCCTTGCGCTAGGTTCATACCTAAAACGGTATCACCTGGTTTTAATAATGCCATATAGACAGCGGCATTCGCTTGAGAGCCTGAGTGAGGCTGTACGTTAGCGTAATCTGCACCAAATAATGCTTTTGCACGATCGATAGCCAGTTGCTCTACAACATCCACATACTCACAACCACCGTAGTAACGTTTACCCGGATAGCCTTCAGCATATTTATTTGTCAGCTGAGATCCCTGCGCCTGCATAACACGAGGGCTGGTATAGTTTTCAGAAGCAATAAGTTCGATGTGCTCTTCTTGACGAGTCACTTCACCTTCCATTGCATTCCATAATTCTGGATCGTAATCAGCAATATTCATTTCACGTTTTAACATTCACATCTCCTGACTCAGCTAACTTCACTAAAGACAAACTCCCATGCGGGAGAAAGAATGGCATACAGTGTAAACTCTTTTTCTTCATTGAGATAGCCCCTAATGAAAAAATACGCAATCGTTTGCCATCCAACTATAACAGCATATTATTACTTTTTAACAACCTCATTTTATCCTGTACTTATTCCTCTTTTTGAGGTGCATCTCGCCTTATTTTGCAAACACCCCGCATCATTCTCTAAGAATTGAGATTTTTTGTTAAAAAATAAAAACAGAGATTTACAAAATACTCAAAAAGAGATAAGTTGCATATAAAATGCAATTTATAAAAATTCACAATAAACTGAAAATTTTTCAGGAGCAATTATGTTAGATGAACAAACTATCGCGACAATTAAATCAACAATTCCCCTCATTGCTAAAACAGGTCCTGCGTTAACTGCCCATTTTTATGATCGAATGTTTTCTCGCCACCCAGAATTAAAAGATATTTTCACCATGAGCCATCAAAGCAGTGGTGCGCAACGTGAAGCCTTATTTAATGCAATATGCGCTTATGCGACGAATATTGAAAACTTAGCTACTATTTTGCCTGCCGTTGAAAAAATTGCACAAAAACACACCAGTTTAAATATTCTTCCTGAACACTATCCCATCGTCGGTGAAAATTTATTAGCAACAATTGATGAGATGTTTAGTCCTGGGCAAGAAGTGCTAGATGCTTGGGGGGAGGCTTATCAAATATTGGCTGATGTCTTTATCAATCGCGAAGAACAAATTTATCAACAAAAAGAACAAACAAATGGTGGTTGGAGAGGATTACGAAACTTTAAAGTTAAACATAAAGTAAAACAAAGTGATGTAATTACCAGTTTTGAATTAGAGCCTGAAGATGGACTTGCGGTTACTCCTTATCAAGCAGGGCAATATTTAAGCCTTTATATCCGTGATGAACATCTTGAAAACCAAGAAATACGTCAATATTCATTAACTCACTCTTCAAATAATAAAACCTATCGCATCGCAGTAAAACGCGAAGATAAAGGTATTTTATCGAATTTTCTGCATGACCATATTCAAGAAGGTGATACTTTACACGTCGCCGCACCAGGGGGCGATTTCTATTTAGATGTGTCACCAACAACACCTGTAACCTTAATTTCAGCAGGTGTGGGTTTAACGCCAATGCTATCTATGTTACACACACTTTCAGCTCATAAAGCTAATATCAATTGGTTACATGCAGCTGAACATGGTGGTGTTCATGCTTTTAAAGATGAAGTTAATCAAGTCGGCAATCAACTTTCACATTATCAACAAGCGATATGGTATCGCACGCCACGAGCGGAAGACGTGCAAAATAAAGATTATCAATTCGAAGGCTTAATGACATTAAAACAAGTTGAAGATTGGTTAACTATTCCTGATATGCGTTTCTATTTTTGTGGTCCATTACCTTTTATGCAATCTGTTGCTAAGCAACTTATTGAATTAGGTATTAATAGTGACAAACTTCATTATGAATGTTTTGGTCCTCATGCTGTTATTACACAAGATTTACAGTAAAAATACTTTCATTAAAGTTCGATTTTAAATTGAATAAAAAAACGCTGATAGAGTTATATTTATCGGCGTTTTTATTAGCTATTTCACTGCCTTTTTATGATCGATATTTATTTTCAATCGCCGCAGGAATAACATGCTCTTTAGCAGAAAGACCGTACCAAATAACACTAATTAAACAGAGCGTATAACCAAATAATTCACTGCCCTCTTCCACCATGTTTTTAACAGCACGGTTATAATCCTCACCCAATAATTTATGCCAAAGTATTCCCATGCCAAATAAACGAGAGAACAGTAAAACACATAATAGACCAGCAACTAACATTCCATGGCTTGGATGAGTAATAAAGTGAATTAAGCCTTTTAACGTTCTTTTGCCTTCTCTAATTGCAATAGCAATACAAATAAACGTAACCGTTAGAGCAAACCAAACCCAAGAGCCGTGTGCAATCTGATCAAATACACCATCTAACTCACGAATTAAAATACATAGAAAAAAGCCCAGAATAAGTGTGAATGCTCCCTGTTGTTCACATCCTTGGCACGCTTTAACGAAAAAGAATAAACAGACAATGGCAACGATAATTTCTTGACCTAATTCAGTTACCGACGTTTCAGAAATACCATTATCAAGAACCAAAATATCAAGAAAAATAAATCCCGTAGTGATAGCGATTAACACTGCTGCACATAAAAATAAAGCGAGACGCTTTAATAAATAATTAAACACTATTTTGCCCATACCTTAATGATTTTTTAATATTGATGATAATAACTTTCCTTAAAAGTTATTGAATAACATTTTGTGCCTTAAAGTTTATAAAAAATAGTAAAATAAATTGCTCAGTATCATCAATAGACTTGTATAAGATATAAATAGCATTATAGGCAAAACATTAAAAAATTAATTATGCGCAAAAAAAGAAAAAGCCCGATATCTTGATTAAAAAATATCGGGCTTTAATAAAAATGAAAAATATAATTATTTGGCTTAAATTAATTAATAACTAAATAGCCTCTTCGTCTTGTTCGCCAGTACGAATACGAATAACGCGATTCACATCAAAGACAAAAATCTTACCATCACCAATTTTACCTGTTTGTGCCGTTGTCATAATTGTATCTACACAGGTTTCAACAATTTCATCAGAGACAACAATTTCAATCTTCACTTTAGGTAAAAAATCGACCATGTATTCAGCACCGCGGTAAAGCTCAGTATGCCCTTTTTGGCGACCAAAGCCTTTCACTTCTGTTACAGTCATTCCCGTGATACCCACTTCGCCGAGCGCTTCTCTTACATCATCTAATTTAAACGGCTTAATTATCGCTTCAATTTTTTTCATCGTATTATCCTGCTATTACCAGTTGTGGCGACCAAAACCGCTTGTAATTGGGTATCTGCGATCTTTACCAAAATTACGACTTGTAATACGTGGCCCTACAGGGGCTTGACGTCGCTTGTATTCATTAATATCGACTAATTTTATCACTTTACGGACTGTCGCTTCATCAAATCCTGCTGCAACTAAATCAGATACAGATTTATCTTGCTCAACATAACCTTCAAGAATAGCATCCAGAATGTCATAAGGAGGTAAATTATCTTGGTCTGTTTGCCCCGGTGCAAGTTCTGCTGATGGTGGTCTATCAATAACACGCTGAGGAATAGCAGGTGAAAGTGTATTACGATATTTAGAAAGCTCGAAAACTAATGTTTTAGGTACATCTTTTAGTACATCAAAACCACCCGCCATATCGCCATACAATGTGGAATACCCCACTGCTGATTCACTTTTATTGCTTGTGGTTAACACTAAACGACG
This sequence comes from Proteus sp. PR00208, assembly GCF_016238545.1. Classification (NCBI taxonomy): domain Bacteria; kingdom Pseudomonadati; phylum Pseudomonadota; class Gammaproteobacteria; order Enterobacterales; family Morganellaceae; genus Proteus; species Proteus sp. PR00208. The sequence goes on from NZ_JAEHQE010000002.1 coordinate 70,826, forward strand.
GCGTTTATTCGACATTGCCATCAAAATAACAGCGCGGCAACGTGCTTGTAGATTTTCTTCTGTGGTATCTGCGGCAGTATCTTTAAACATAGGCGCAAGCTGAGCCATAAAAGCATCAAACATAGGTTCAATAGAAACCGTATCAAACTCAACACCTAATAAATCAGCCTGTTCTTTTGCGTCATGAATGCTCATTTCTGAAGTATAACGAAATGGCATCATAACAGCCTGAACACTCTCTTTGCCTAAGGCATCAGCTGCGATAGCAACTGTTAGTCCAGAGTCAATACCACCAGATAACCCTAGAATTGCCCCTTTAAAGCCGTTTTTAATTACATAATCACGCGTTGCAAGCACTAACGCTTGATAAACTTGCGCTAAAGGCGAAAGTTCCGGAGCAGGATCTGCCATCGGAATAATATTTAATTCATCGAACTCAACGATAGTGGTTTGTTCATCAAATGCAGCTAGACGATGCGTAATAGTACCGCGTTCATCAAATACTTTTGAACAACCATCAAATACCAACTCATCTTGGCCACCAATTTGGTTAAGATAAATCACGGGAAGATGTGTTCTTTGGCAATGTTCTTTAATTAGCTGTGTACGAACATGAGGTTTTTCACGGTTATAAGGTGATGCATTAATAGATAGAACAAGATCAGCACCCGCTTGTTTTAATGCATCGATAGGTTCATTGATCCAGATATCTTCACAAATTAACAAGCCTAAGTGGTAACCTTTAAATGGCACCACACAGCGCTCATTTCCTTGTTGGAAATAACGTTTTTCATCAAACACACCATAATTAGGCAATTGCTGTTTGAAATAACGCGCTTGTAATTCACCTTTATAGAAAAATGAAAGTGCGTTGTAAATTTTGCCGTTTTGCCACCAAGGATGCCCAACAACAATCGCCGTTTTTTTACTTGCTTGTTCTAAACGCGTAAGTTGTGTTTCACAACGCTGTTGGAAATCAGGACGAAATAGCAGATCTTCAGGAGAGTAACCGCATAAAGCCAACTCAGAAAACATGACCAAATCGGTATCTTCTTGTGCTTTTACGGTAGATAACATGCGTTCGCAGTTACCTTCAATATCGCCAACAACCCAATTAAGTTGAGCCATGGTGAGTTTTAGTTTACGACTCATAAAAATTAGTCTCTCCGCTATCTTCCGCATAAAAGGAAAGTTAGTTTAAAAATATATTCGTTATCTGAAAAGGTTATTCTTTAAAATCATTCGCATCTAGCTCATGACGAGATAACAATTTATAAAACTCAGTTCGATTGCGCCCAGCCATACGTGCGGCTTGGGTCACATTGCCTTTTGTCATTTGCAAAAGCTTTCTCAAATAGGTCATTTCAAAATGCCCTCTCGCTTCTGCAAATGTGGGCAGTGCCGTATTTTCACCTTGTAATGCCTGTGTTACAAGCGCTTCACTGATCACAGGTGCTGTTGTTAACGCAACACATTGCTCAATAACGTTAACCAATTGACGCACATTACCCGGCCAACTTGCTGTCATTAAGCATTTCATCGCATCGGTTGAAAAACTTCGAACAAAAGGTTTATGGCGTTTAGCAGACTCTCTCAATAAGTGATTAGCAAGAATAGGAATATCTTCTGCTCTCTCACTTAATGTCGGAATACGTAAGTTAACCACATTTAAACGATAGAACAGATCTTCTCGAAATTCATTACGTTCCATCGCTTTAGGTAAATCACGATGCGTTGCAGAAAGAATTCGTACATCAATATCAATATCGCGATTACTGCCTAATGGGCGAACTTTTCGCTCTTGTAAAACACGTAATAACTTAACTTGCAATGCCATTGGCATATCGCCAATTTCATCTAAAAATAATGTGCCGCCTTCAGCTGCCTGAAATAGACCTTCACGGCTACTCACCGCGCCTGTAAAAGCGCCTTTCGCATGGCCAAATAATTCAGACTCTAGAAGTTGCTCAGGTAAAGCACCACAGTTAATGGCAATAAAAGGTTTTTTCGCTCTAGGGCTTGCGCGATGGATAGCTTGAGCAAGGACTTCTTTACCCGTACCACTTTGGCCATTGATAAGTACACTGACATCAGATTGGGCAACTAGCTTTGCTTGCTCTAATAAACGTAGCATTTGCGGGCTACGTGTCACGATATCTTTTGACCACTCTTCATCTGAAACAATAGTCACAAGCTCAAGTGCTTCATCAATCGCTTTATAAAGTGCGTCTCTATCAACGGGTTTGGTTAAAAAGCTAAATACGCCTTGCTGTGTTGCGGCCACTGCATCAGGAATAGAGCCATGAGCCGTAAGAATGATAACGGGCATGCCCGGCTGCTGACGTTGTATTTCAGCAAACAGCGCCATACCATCCATTTCATCCATTCGGAGATCACTAATAACAAGGTCTATTTTTTCTTTTAAGAGAAGTTTTAGTGCTTCTTGTCCACTTTCAGCGGTGAAGATATGAAAACCCTCACTTGTTAATCGCATACCAAGTAACTTTAATAACCCAGGATCGTCATCGACAAGTAAAAGATTTGCTGATTTATGGCCAGCCATGCACATTCTCCTTATTTAGAACCTGCTTCAGTCGGTTTTGAGCCTTGTGTGTCAGTATCTGTTTTGACAGGTTCTGGTTTTACCGCCTCAGTTTTCGTAGATTCGGTTTTTGTAGATTCTGGTTTGGAAAGCTCTGGTTTAACCACTATTGCAGGCGGTTGTTTTTCCTCACCTTTTGACTTCTCTGTTATCGATTGCGTCGAAACGGGTTTTTCATTCGTTTTTTCAACGGCTGGTTTTTCAGCAGCAGGTTTCTCTGCATTCACTTTTTCTGTTTCCGTTACGCTCTCAGCTAAATCTTCATTTTGCGATAGCGAATCAACAGAGCCACTCTGTTTTCTATTCGATAACTGCCGTTCAATTTGGGTAAGACTTTCAAGCTTTTTCAGGGTGAGACTCAGTTCATGCTGTAACGCATTATTCTCTTTTCTTAGTGCATCAATTCTATTATCTGTATCTGTGATTAAACGGCGATAACGACTCTTTTCTTCTGCTAAAGAGAGAATAAGCGTTTGGTTCTCAATCCATGTTGATAATAGAACTCGCATAGAACTTGGAAATTGTAATTGATAGCTTTCTAATAATACTAATTGTGTTCGACGATCGGCAATCGTCATTCCAGCACGCTCTAATAGAATACTTTTATAAAATGCATCATCCCAACCAGTGACGACAACACTGCTGGCTTGGCGTTGTGCTTCGGTCGTCATTATGCGGTTTGTACATTCAATGGCACGTAACCAATAAAGCGCGTTATTGATGCCTTCATCATAAAATGAGCTTAATGTTTTACATTCAGCCCAACGATAATCAATCGTTTTTTGCTTAACAACGGGGATTTCTGGCTCAGGCTCTTGTGTCTCAGTGAGCGACTTTGGTGTACACCCTGAAAGAACCAGTGGAAACATAATAAACAAGAAACACTGCTTCCAATTTAATGCAATTTTTCTAGTTGATGCAGGGGCCATAGATAACAATTCAATACCAAGCATCTTCTTATTTATTTTTTTATACTCATGATGAGGAGATGCTTGTTTTTGTGACCTGATTTGCATTATTTAATCTCAGAAAGTAGCGGTAATTCAATACGAAAACAGACATCGGCATAGTCAGAAGGAACAACACTTAGTTCACCTTCCATTCTTTTGATACAGTCATGAGCAATACTTAAACCTAAACCACTTCCTTTGACAGCCCCTTTGCGTAGCAAAGATCCTTGGAAAAAGGGTTCAAAAATCATTTTTTGTTCAGATTCAGGAATAGGTGTTCCTTTATTGGCTATATCAATAACTATTTTCTGTTCAACTTGATAACTAGAGATCCAGATATTACCTGATTCAGCACCATAGTGCACCGCATTCGAGTAGAGATTGTCGATAACTCGCGATAATAACGTCGCTTCTGCTCGACATGTGGTTAGATTAAGTGAAATTATCGTTTTAATATCTTTTGCTCTCGCGGGTAAACTGTGGGCTAATACCACATCATTTACTAAATCAGTCAAGTTAATTTCTTCGATTTGTTGAGGAACTTCAGAAAGTTTGCGATTGTAATCAAGTAGTTGTTCAATTAATAACTGTAACTGCTTACTGCTATTATCGAGAATTGAAACGACTTCTTTTTGATCAAGAGTTAAAGGGCCCGCAACTTCATCAGCTAATAATTCCGTACCTTCTCGCATACTCGCTAACGGTGTTTTTAACTCATGAGAAATATGACGCAAAAATTCATGTCGTTGTGACTCAAGCCATGCTAAACGCTCACTTAACCAAATAATACGTTGTGCTAATGAACGAAGTTCTCGTGGCCCTTGAAAAGTATCTAAATTATTACTCAGTGTTCGACCTTCACCTAATCGATTGATCATCTTCTCAATCCCTTTAACAGGGCCAATAATCATTCGAGTAAATAGCGCAATGAGGATCAAACTGAAAACAAAAACGATAAGACTTTGCCAACCAAAATAGCGCCCTTTCTCAGCGATTGCCATTTGAAGTTGTTCACCACGGCTAAAAATAATCTCTTTAGTTAATACAACGATACGGTTATTAGCATAAGAGAATTGCTCTAAAGCTTGTTGCATCTCTTTTGTAGGTTCACTGCTTTCACATTGAATCGATTTTAGTTTTTCAAGTGAGGTATTAAGTACATCGGCTTCTTTAGATGCCGAAAGAGGAATAATGGTTTGCTGTAATGTTGAGAAGAGTTTGGTGTATTGCTGGTAGCGTTGCTGATACATATCATCATCAGTTTTATCTCTTAAAACACAATACCGACGATAGTTTCCTTCCATTTCAATCGCAAGATTTCGCATTACTTCACTGCGTTCAGTATCTGCGAGTGCATTTTTATTGGTAATAGCAGCCTGATTACTTAATTGATCGAGACTTTGATAAGCCTGATAAGCAAGCACAAGTAAAGGTAATAGCACCATCCAAAATGCCATTATCACGAGCTGTCTTAAAGAACGGGGGAAAACACGCCACTTTTTCAATGAAATCATCTCAACACCTATTAGAGTAATGCGATGCTACATGACTTGATAACAAGAAAAAAGTCCGACATTGGGAAAATTAGGTAAGAGAACAAACACAAACGAGGAAATGCGACAGGCTCTAGAAGTGGGAGAGCGGAATATCTTATTGAGATATTCCGCTCGTCAATATTTCATCTCTTTTTTCTCTAAAAGAGAATGAAGGTGGTGCCTCACTCCACGTGTCGCCCTGTGTTTGATAAGGTCCGAAGACGAGTATCATGATGTTGGACGGTAGGCACCTTACTCTGGCGTCATTCCTGGCTTATGTGGTATGTTCCCACCCATATTGTGGACCGACATAAAAAGTTGAATGAGCAACTGATTTATATAATGCACAAGGCGTGCCAACTTTTAAAAAATCTTCTAACAAACTGAAAATAAACAAAAAATAAAAATACCTCTCTGATATTTTATTTATAACTCTTTTTTATCTAGTTATAAAACAACCAAGCTGTCTCCATATCCAGACAGAGTTACCCTAAATTTAATAATTACTTATATTTCAATAAATTAAATGTCGCCAAAAAGAGACAAGCAAACTAGTAAGTGTCGCCGTTTTTACACAACAAAAAATAATTCTTTTATTATCAATAAAATAAAGCCTCTAACAATGTAGAGGCTTTATGTATTTATCTCTAAGATAATATTACATTTGATTAATCAAATTGTTTTCTTGCATTGCGGAATAAACGCATCCAAGGGCTGTCTTCACCCCAATTATCTGGATGCCAAGAATTACTGACTGTTCTAAACACACGTTCTGGGTGAGGCATCATAATGGTTGAGCGACCATCTTTTGTAGTGACAGCCGTGATCCCTTTTACAGAGCCATTAGGATTTAATGGATATTGTTCTGTTGGATTACCGTAGTGATCCACAAAACGTAATCCCACTAAATTTTGTGCTTCTAGTTGTGCTAGTTGCTCAGCATTACGGAATTCAGCAAAACCCTCACCATGAGAAACTGCGATAGGCATTTGTGAACCCACCATACCTTGTAGTAATAATGATGGGCTTTCTGTCACTTTCACTAAACTAAAGCGCGCTTCAAAACGCTCAGAACGATTGCGAACAAAACGAGGCCACAAATCTGCACCTGGAATAAGTTCTGATAATGTCGACATCATTTGGCAACCATTACAGACCCCGAGAGATAAGGTATCTTGACGTTCAAAGAATTGAGCAAATTCATCGCGTAAGCGAGAATTAAATAAGATGGACTTCGCCCAGCCTTCCCCCGCACCTAATACGTCACCGTAAGAGAATCCACCACAAGCCACCAGCACATCAAAATCACTGAGTGAACGTCGTGATGAATGTAAGTCACTCATATGAACGTCGATAGCATCAAAACCAGCCCTGTCAAAAGCAGCCGCCATTTCAACATGAGAGTTAACACCTTGCTCTCTTAAAACTGCAATACGAGGGCGACTCCCTGTTGCAATATAAGGTGCAGCAATATCTTCATTTGGGTCAAAGGTTAACTTCACATTTAACCCAGGATCGTTGAGATCTTGTTTTGCTTGATGCTCTTCATCCGCACACTCTGGATTATCACGTAAGCGTTGCATTTGCCATGTTGTTTCTGCCCACCAAAGACGCAATGTGCTGCGTTTTTCGTTGTAAACTTCCGTTTCACGGCTTTGGATAATAATGGCATCATTTTCTGTTGCTTGACCTAAATAATGTAAACAATCCGATAAACCATATTCGGCAAATAATGCTTCGACAACTTCTTGATGTTCAGCACGAATTTGGATCACACCACCGAGCTCTTCATTAAAGAGTCCAGCTAAAACATCTTCATCATAAGCACTGATATCAACGTGTAAGCCACAATGGCCTGTAAATGCCATTTCTGCAAGAGTGACAAATAACCCACCATCAGAGCGATCGTGATAGGCCAACAATTTGCCTTCATTGACCAATTGTTGCATCACATTGAAGAACTGTTTCAACTGTTCAACATCTCGAAGATCAGCCGCTTTTTGACCTAATTGGCGATAAACTTGCGCTAGTGCCGTTGCACCTAATGCATTATGACCATTACCCAAATCAATTAAATACAAGCGGTTTCCAGCTTGTGTTGATAATTCAGGCGTCACTGTTTTACGCACATCTTCAACACGAGAGAATGCTGTAATAACTAAAGATAGTGGAGAAGTAACCTCTTTGGTTTTCCCATCTTTATCTTGCCAGCGCGTCTTCATTGACATCGAATCTTTGCCCACAGGAATAGTAATACCTAGCTTTGGACATAACTCTTCACCAATGGCTTTCACTGCGTCATATAAACCTGCATCTTCACCCGGATGACCTGCTGCTGACATCCAGTTAGCCGAAAGCTTAATGCGATTAAGTGCTTCTACATCACAACCCGCCATATTTGTTAGTGCTTCACCGACAGCCATACGTGCAGAGGCAGCAAAATCTAACAGTGCGATAGGTGCTCGTTCACCAATAGACATCGCTTCACCATAATAGCTATCTAATGTTGCTGTGGTAACGGCACAATTGGCAACAGGAATTTGCCAAGGCCCGACCATTTGATCACGCGCAACCATTCCCGTTACAGTACGGTCACCAATGGTAATTAAGAAGGTTTTTTCAGCAACGGCTGGTAAATGAAGAACACGATAGACGGCATCTTTTAAATCGATATCTTTACGGGAGAGATACTCACCTTCTGTTTTAAGTGATTTTACATCACGCAACATTTTAGGTGCTTTACCTAATAATATGTCTAATGGCATATCAATCGGCTTATTATCAAAGTGTGTATCATTGAGCACTAATTCACGCTCTTGCGTTGCTTCACCGATCACAGCATAAGGTGCTCTTTCACGCTGACATAACGCATCAAAAAGAGGCATTTTTTCAGGCGATACCGCCAATACATAACGTTCTTGAGATTCATTACACCAGATCTCAAGTGGGCTCATACCCGGTTCATCATTAAGAACATCACGTAATTCAAAACGACCACCACGACCGCCATCATTAACTAATTCAGGCATTGCATTAGAAAGACCACCAGCACCAACATCATGAATAAATAAGATCGGGTTATCGTCACCTAATTGCCAGCAACGGTCGATAACTTCTTGGCAACGGCGTTCCATTTCTGGGTTATCACGCTGTACAGAGGCGAAATCTAAATCAGCATCTGATTGACCTGATGTCATAGAAGAAGCGGCACCACCACCAAGACCGATGTTCATAGAGGGTCCACCAAGTACAATTAACTTAGCGCCAACAGTGATTTCGCCTTTTTGTACGTGATCTTCACGAATATTACCGATACCCCCAGCTAACATGATGGGTTTATGGTAACCGCGAATTTCAACACCATTGTGGCTATTTACTTGTTCTTCATAGGTTCTGAAATAACCTAATAATGCCGGACGACCGAATTCATTATTAAATGCCGCACCACCTAGTGGACCTTCAGTCATGATGTCTAATGCATTAACAATACGCTCTGGTTTGCCAAAATCTTCTTCCCAAGGCTGTTCAAATCCCGGAATACGTAAGTTAGAAACCGAAAATCCAACTAGACCAGCTTTAGGTTTTGCACCGCGCCCCGTTGCGCCTTCATCTCGAATTTCACCGCCTGAACCCGTTGCAGCCCCTGGCCAAGGTGAAATTGCTGTTGGGTGGTTATGTGTTTCTACTTTCATCAAGATATGTACGGGCTCTTGATGATAGTGATAATGCCCTTTTTCTGTATCAGGATAAAAACGCCCCGCCACAGAGCCTTCCATTACTGCCGCATTATCTTTATAAGCTGACATGACATAATCAGGCGTTTGCTCAAACGTATTTTTAATCATTTTAAATAATGATTTATCTTGAGCTTTACCATCAATTATCCAATCAGCATTAAATATTTTGTGGCGACAGTGTTCAGAGTTAGCTTGTGCAAACATATAAAGCTCAACATCTGTTGGATTACGCTGTAAGCGGTTAAAAGCATCGACTAAGTAATCAACTTCATCGTCTGCCAGCGCTAATCCCATTTCGATATTCGCTTTTACTAGTGCATCTTTGCCTTTTGCAAGCACATCAATCGTTTTTAGTGGTGCTGGCGTTTGCTCGGCAAAAAGTGCATTTACATCTTGATAATTTAAGAAGATGGTTTCCATCATTCGATCATGAATAAAACCATAAAGCTGTTGCCACTGATTGTCTGTCATCGTACCGCACTCAATAAAGTAGGCGATACCACGTTCAATTCGGACAACCTTGGCTAAACCACAGTTATGTGCAATATCTGTCGCTTTAGAAGACCAAGGTGAAATTGTTCCCGGGCGAGGTGTAACAACTCGCATTTCCCCAACAGGCTCATGTTCTGTTAATGAAGGTCCATAATGCAGTAGTTGACGTAATTTAGTTTGATCATCTTCAGATAACTGCCCTTCCACTTTCGCGAAATGGACAAATTCCGCGTATATACCTTGTACAGGAAGATCATTTTCCTGACATAGAGTGAGTAATTTATTAATACGAAACGCGGATAAAGCGGGGGAGCCACGCAGGATTTCCATAGTATTGAGTTCTCTCTTTTAGCAGCTAACCTGACCAATCATTCAGGGGAAACGCGCCTAGTATAATAGAATAACCGCCCAGACGAAACCGTTTGCGTGAACAAAATAACGGCATTTAACTTAGAGTGTTTTAATGATTAATTGGTGTAATCAAGTTGCGTCTTGCCAAGATGTTAAGCAAAATGCTCGATTACTGGAAATTTATCCATGTTAAAATGACGATTTTACACACAACAATAAACAACGTTAACGAGAACCAACCTATTGAATAATATAAGGATAAACTATTTCGTTATCGTTATCATAGCGCTCTTTTCAGCGGCTATTATCGCGTTGAATATTACATGGCCAGATAGGCAAAAAGCGCAGATAAATAAGATTTTATCTCGTGGTGAGTTAAGAATTAGTACGATACCTTCACCATTGATAACGATGAACGATAAAAAGGACCCCGTAGGTTTCGATTATGAATTAGTGAAACGCTTTGCAGATTACCTAGGCGTGAAACTTGTCGTTAATATGCGGACAAATATCAACCAAATGTTTGATGATCTGGAGAATAATAAAGCTGACTTTATCGCCGCCGGATTACTTTATAATAAAGAGAGATTAGATACGACACGCAGTGGCCCTGCTTATTTTTCAGTTTCTCAACAGCTGATTTACCGTAAAGGGACATTAAGACCACGTAGTTTTGATTCGTTAGATGGGCGGCTTGTTGTCACTGCTGGCTCAGCTCATGCAAGTTTATTGCGAACATTAAAAGAGACGCAATACCCCGAGCTTGAATGGGAAGAATCAGATAATCAGACGACCTCGCAACTGCTAGAAGCATTATCAGAAGGTAAAATAACCTATGTTTTAGCAGATTCCATCAGTGTTGCAGTACAACAACGCATTCATCCTAATGTTGCCGTAGGGTTTGAAGTCACTGAAAGCCGTCCACTAACGTGGTATTTGCCAGATGGTGAAGATAATAGCTTATATGCAGCGATGCTCGATTACTTTAATCAATTATCTCAAGAAGATGTGTTAGCAAGACTTGAAGAAAAATATTTTGGCCATGTAGGTACATTTGATTACTTCGATACTATCTCTTTTATTACAGCGATAGATTCTATTTTGCCAAACTATCAACCTCTTTTTGAAAAGTATGCAGATACTTTCGATTGGCGGTTATTGGCAGCTATGGCATGGCAAGAATCACATTGGGACCCTCATGCTACATCACCAACTGGAGTTAGAGGATTGATGATGTTAACTCGCCCTACTGCATCAAGTATGGGCGTTACTGACAGGCTTGATCCCGAAGAGAGTGTTCGAGGAGGAGCACAATATCTTAAGCATCTCCTTTCGCGCTTACCAGATTCTATTCCAGAAGATGAAAAAATTTGGTTTGCATTGGCAGCATATAATATGGGATTTGGTCATATGCTTGATGCCAGAAGGCTTACGGAGCAACAAAATGCCGATCCTGATAGTTGGCTAGATGTAAAATCAAGATTACCTCTACTTAGCCAAAAGAAATATTATGCAGACCTCCCTTATGGCTATGCCAGAGGCCATGAGGCTTATCGCTACGTTGAAAACATTCGACGATATCAACTTAGCCTTGTCGGTTACCTTCAAGCCAAAGAGAGCAAAAATAAAATATTATCTAAAGATAAAGAGAATGATAACGATGAAGAGCAAGAAAGCTCATCATTATCATTGACTCAAGATATGGCTTATCAATAATTTTTGTACTTAAAAACAGCCTATTAAACAACATAGCCTCTTTTATAGAGGCTTATTTATTTCATTTCTACTATTCAAAAATCACTCCAACCAATTAAAGCAATCCCTAAATTAATATTTTCTTAATATTAAAAATTGTTACATTTTGTCATGCCATTTTTTACCCAAAATAGGGAAAATTCATGTGTTAAAAAATGTAACACTCATTAGCCAAAACACTCACCCAATGAGTAAACTGTGTTTAAAATGATCCAATTAGTCATTTTAAGACTATCAGAATAGGTGAAACATAAGAAAAAATTAACTTAAATACGTAGGAATTATCTCATGTGTTATTATTCATTTTATGATTGTTATTTTTGGAGAAACTTTTTTCACGATAAAAATTAACCTAAAGGTGTCATCATTAACATCTAACTTATTGAATTATATATATTGCGATAATCTATAATTGATTTTATTAATTTTTCTAACCTAATGTTAATAACATTACTTTTTGTAAAGTTAAAATAATGTTAATTGCATTGTCTATTAAATTTATCTGCCTGATAAACTTTTTCACCCATAAATTGAGTAATAAAAAGAATAAACCTACATAAAACTCTATTAATATGGAATAGGCAAGATTAAATATGAAAATTGAGTAAATCAACAAAATGTTATATCAAATAGAATGCCTTTGTTGATATCATATAAACCAGTCATTATTCGAAACAACTCGAAATATAATGCAAATCAATTTTTATATTCCGACACTAATATTATTTTTCTATAAATAATAATACGCACGATCTTCAAGGGATTATCTATAATGAAACTGAGTAAAATTGCTTTAGCTGCTGCTTTAGTATTTGGTATTAATTCTGTTGCAACTGCTGAAACTTCTGCACCAAAAGTTGGCGCAACTAAAGGCGAAATTCAATTAAAAGGTGAAATTGTTAATTCAGCTTGTGGATTAGCAGCTTCTTCAAGTCCTGTTATTGTTGATTTCAGTGAAATCCCAACTTCTGCATTAGCAAATATGCAGAAAGCAGGTAACGTTAAAAAAGATATCGAATTACAAGACTGTGATACTACCGTAGCAAAAACAGCTACTGTTAGCTATACACCAAGTGTTGTTAATGCAACAAATAAAGACTTAGCATCTTTCGTATCTGGCTCAGCTTCTGGTGCAGGTATCGGCTTAATGGATGCTGGCAGCAAATCAGTAAAATGGAACACAGCAACAACACCAGTACAATTAGTTAATGGTGTTTCTAAGATCCCATTCGTTGCTTACGTTCAAGCTGAATCAGCAGACGCAACTGTAACTCCAGGTGAATTCCAAGCCGTAATCAACTTCCAAGTTGATTATCAGTAATCGTTTTATTTATTTAAATTAATTAAATAATAAATTAATTACTGCATTAACGCAGGGGACTTCCTCTGCGTTAAATTTGATAAAACACTTCAATTTAATAAGAATAAAATAAAAAGTAATAAAATAAATATTCATTATTTAATTACTTTTTATTTTATTAATAATTAGGCGTTTATTCATGTTAATTTCTTTTTTTCACAGCACAATATGGAAAAACATTTGTGCCATTTTGCTATTGTGCTTAGCGCTTTTCGCTCAAGCCGAGCCTGATGATTCTGTGGAATTTAACATTCATATGCTAGATGCCGAAGACAGAGATAATGTCGATTTATCTCGTTTTGCAACCTCTAACTACATTATTCCGGGTATGTACTACTTAGATATCCGTATAAATGGTCGTGACTTCCCTCGCCAAAACATTAATTATGTTGAAGTGAAACCCAATTACTCCATCGCTTGTATTGACCCTACTCTTCTAAAAAAGTTAACAGTTAACGAAGAAAATCAAAAATTTATCGAAGAAATCTCACCAGATTGTTTCAATATCAGTCAATTACCAGGTATCTCTATCAAAAATGATGGCGGTATTCTCGATATTGTTATGCCTCGCTCACTAATGAAATATGAAGATGCGGATTGGACACCACCTGAATTGTGGGACCCAGGTGTATCTGGGTTATTAGTTGACTATACCTTAACAGGTACATCAACTCGCCCAAATCAAGGCAATAATAACAACTCATTAACAGGATATGGGCAAGCTGGAATTAACCTTGGTGAATGGCGACTACGTGCTGAATATCAAGGAAACTATTCATCTGAATATTCATCAAATAATAGCTTTGATTGGAATCAGATATACGCCTATAAACCATTACCTAGCCTAGCTGCAAAATTAACGCTTGGTGAAACTTATTTAAACTCTCAAGTTTTTGATAGTTTTCGTTTTACAGGTGCCAATATACAAAGTGATGAAAGAATGTTGCCCCCTTCTTTGCAAGGTTATGCACCTGAAATTCATGGCATCGCAAACACTAATGCCAAAGTGACTGTAACGCAAAACGGTCGCTTAATTTATGAAACTACGGTACCTGCTGGCCCTTTTGCTATTAAACATTTACAAGATACAGTACAAGGCCAATTAAATGTCAGAGTCGAAGAGCAAAACGGTAAAGTAAGCGAATTCCAAGTACAAACAGCCAATCTACCTTATATGACTCGCCCAGGCTCAGTGCGTTATAACACATCAATGGGTCAGTCGTCGCTCAACAACCATAAAATGCAAGGCCCTGTTTTTTATCAAGGCGATTTTTCATGGGGTATGAACAACACATGGTCGCTGTATGGTGGGGTTTTGTTGACAGCTAAAGATTACAATGCGTGGTCATTAGGTTTAGGTCACGATATAGGGCGTTTAGGTACGCTTTCAGGTGATATTACTCAGTCTTATAGCAAAACCTATGATAATGAAAATATCAATGGTATGTCCTTCAAACTGAACTACGCTAAAACCTTTGATGAGTACCATAGTACGATTACTTTTGCGGGTTATCGCTTTTCAGAGAAAACATTCCGATCTTTCTCTCAATATATGGATGAGCGTTACAACGATATTAATAACAATGGTTATGAAAAAGAGATGTATACCATTACAGGTAACAAAACTTTTTGGGCTGATGATATTGAAAAATCGACAACACTTTATCTCTCTTATCGACACCAAAACTATTGGGATAAAAAGACACAAGAACAGTATGGTGTTACGGTAAGCCGTAATTTTTCTATTATGGGTATAGAGCAGATTAATACTAACTTATCTGCCTTCCGTACTCAGCATAAAGGTAATACTGATGACAGTATTTCTTTTAATATTTCAGTTCCATTAGGAAGTGGTAAAAGCATTGGTTATAGCTTGCAAGACAGTAACGGAAAAGTGAACCAAATGGCCTCTTATTCTGATAATAGCAATTATAATAATCTATGGCGTGTCCGTGCAGGTTTAAGCTCAGACAATAAAGCCAATACTGATGGTTATTATCAACACCGTTCGCAATATGCAGAAATTAATGCCAATGCGAGCTATCAACAAGATAATTATGTTGCACTAGGTGCAACAGTTAAAGGCGGATTTACTGCAACACGCCACGGCGCTGCATTACATAGCAGTAGCATGACATCAAGTACTGCTCGCATGATGGTTGATACTGATGGTGTTGCAGGCGTACCATTTAATAATCAAAGCACAACGACAAACCTATTCGGTATTGGGGTATTAACTGACTTAACTAGTTATAACAATGTTGATGCTCGTATTGATGTTGATAAAATGGATTCAGATATTGAAACACACAAAGCCATTACTTCTGCCACATTAACTGAAGGCGCAATTGGCTACTATAAATTCCCTGTTCGCCAAGGTGAGCGCCTAATGGCCATCTTACAAACAGTCGATCAAAAACACCCACCATTTGGTGCCGAAATCACCAATAAAAACGGTGAAAATATGGGAATGGTGATGGAAGATGGTTTAGTTTATATCGCCGGTGTTAACCTTAATGAATCATTAAACGTGATCTGGGGTGGTAAAACCCAGTGTACGATTACAATCCCAGCTGCAATTAACGATCCACTAAAACATGAGTTGTTATTATGTCAGGGATTTTAATGAATAAAATGAATTACTAGAGATAATTGTATGAACTCATTCAACACACTTAAAACGCTTTTTTGTGGCTCATTAATTGCACTTAGCATTGTGAGTACGACTCAAGCGGGCGTGTCATTAGATAGAACTCGCATTGTACTAATGGGCAACGAAAACTCAGCTAGCGTAAACCTAAAAAATACTAGCCCTGATATTCCTTTCTTAGCACAATCATGGGTTGAAAATGAACACGGACAAAAAATCGCTTCTCCTTTAGTCGCATTGCCACCTTTACAGCGTCTTGATGGTGATCAAAAAGGCGTGGTTAGAATTACCAAAACAGCAGAAATTGGTCTTTTGCCACAAGATAGAGAATCACTGTTTTATTTAAATGTGCGTGAAATTCCACCAGCACCAAAACAAGCTAACGTGTTGCAAATGGCAATGCAGTCTCGCATTAAATTATTCTACCGCCCAACCACCATTATTCCTGAAAAGCCAGGTATGGTTTGGCAAGATCAATTAGTGTTTAAAAAACAAGGCAATCAATTTATTGCAGAAAATCCGACACCTTATTACATCACAATTATCGGGCTTTCTAATAAGTTGAATGGTGAGGATAGCGATAAGTTAACTACCTTCCCTGGTTTAATGGTTGCGCCTAAAGCATCACTGGAAATTCCAGTTAAAACCAGTAACGTCAATCAATTTTACATGATGTATGTAAATGATTACGGCGGACATCCAGAATTAAAATTTGTTTGCCAACAAAATAGCTGTAAAGCAGCACCTAAAGAACAACAACCCAAATATTAATTAACTTGACGCCGGTAGGAATAAAATGAAATTAACAACAGCAAATTTTTATTTCAATACGCTAAAATTACTTTTTACTGGCGCAATGTTATGTACTCCAGTTGTGGCATCTGCTTATATTCATGGTGAAGTTCGCACTGTTGGAGGCCCTAATATTTTTAGAGTTGCATTAAATAACGCAACATTTCCTAATAACCGACCTGGCGAAACGGCCACAGTAAACTTTTCTTTGCCTGACAGATATTTAGCAACGGTTTATTGTCCTAAAGATCCTTTAGTTCCGAATTCTCGCACTTATTATATGGCAAATTCTGACCTACGCTATTTAGGCAATAATTACTATGAACTGAATGAATATGTCGATGTTCAGATCAAGTTTTCTATTTGGGGTCCTGAATCACTTCCTACTGTTCCTTTTATTGAAAAACCGAACAATCGAAATGGGCAACAAGGCTGCAGTGTCCCTGAATCACCAAAACCCAACATGTCATCAGGAAGTAGTGGTGTATTAGTCTTTCGCTTGAAAAAACCGATTATTAATGGGGTTTCATTAACAGGACAAGCTGTAGCTCAAATGTATGCACGTGTAGGTAATGGCTTATATCAAGAATATGGCCCTGAGCCAATTTCAAAATTAGTGATTAGTTCAGGAATATTAACCACGGAAGATAGATGTACATTTAATAATGGCTCTCCAATTACCTTTGATTTTGGCAATGTCGGTAATACCTCTGACTATTTAAATGGTCAAAACTACAAGATCACGCGCAATATTCCCATCAAGTGTGAAGGTGGTAGTTTTACTAACCCTAACAGTAGAATTATGTTCAAAATTCAAACTGGGAGCTCAGGTATCGCTAGTTTTAACCCTAATTATCTTGGCACAACAGGACCTGTAGATAGAACTAATTTAGGTATTGTTTTAAGAGACAAATCAGGAGCGATTGTGCCACCTAATCAATATTTTTCTGTCGGGAAACTGAATAATTTTAAAGGAAACTGGGAAGTCACAGCAGCTCCTATCGCAAAAACAGGTAGCAAAATTACAGAAGGTGAATTTTCAGCACATGCCACATTAGTTGCGGAGTTTATGTAATGGAAAACCCAATAACAAAATCTGCTATTTCTCTTTTATTATTACTTTCACCTTCCGCTTTTGCTGTGACCGAGCTTATTGGTGGTGATATGGAATTTAAAGGTGTTGTGGTTGCACATGGTTGTACTATTGTTGCTGGTGATGAAAATAAAGTAATTGATTTCAAACAGATATCAGCAAAAGATCTCTATACTTTTCAAAAAAGTGAACCTGTTGCTTTTAGTATTAGTTTAGAAAATTGCAGTCAGGATATTTATAAAAGCGTCACGATTACGTTAGATGGGAAAGAGCATCCTACAATGCCCGATCACCTTGCTGTTGTTGGCACAGGATCTGAAGATCCTAAAAGTATCGGGATTGTATTTACAGATGTTCAACGCAATGCTATTCAATTAAAAAAGCCGAGCTCAACTCGACTTCTTAATAATAAACGTATTCAGTTTAATTTTATGACATATGTTGAGGCATCACCCTCTGCACTGAAAAATCAAACATTGCTCACTGGCCCATTCCAAGCACAAGCAACGTATACCCTTAATTATCAGTAAAAAGGTATTATTCTTTTATGGCTGGTTCAGTATTCATTATAACTGGACTGGTTTTTTGCTTTTTAAGTTGTTTCTTTTCAGCCCTTCTCATTTTAAAAAATTGGCTTAAAAGCTGTGAACACTCTTCACCTAATACACCTGATGTTATCTCAACTTTATGGTTCATTCCGGGGTGCTGTAAAATATCAATAAATGAACCAGCTGCACCTGTTTTTAAATCTGAGGCGCCATAAACTACGCGTTTTACCCGACTATGCACAATCGCTCCTGCACACATCACACAAGGTTCTAGGGTAATATAAAGAGTTGCATCGAGTAGACGATAATTTTGTAAATGCTTTCCCCCTTTGCGTAATGCCATAATTTCTGCATGTGCAGTGGGGTCGTTATCGATAATTGAATGATTCCATCCTTTAGCAATGATTTTATTATCAACGACTAATACTGCGCCCACTGGTATTTCACCGATTTCTTGTGCTTTTTGCGCTTGCTCAATCGCTTTATGCATCCAATAAATATCATCTTTAACTTTATTCACAAGGATATCTCTTCATGATCATATAGCGGGATATTGTACCCTGTTTTCTATTGATAACTAAAGAGATTGTCTTGAATTGTTTATGACAAAGATAGCAAGATGAAACTTTAGTTTACGCGCGCTTCTGTGGCTAATTTGATAGCTAAAGCCCCTAAGATTGTTGCCATAAACCAACGTTGAATGAGTGCCCAACGAGGCCTTTGCATAAAGAACCCTGCAATAGAGCCAGCGGCAATAACAATCAATGCATTTACTGCGATGCTAATAATAATTTGAATACTCCCTAACACTAATGATTGATTTAAAACGCTGCCATTTTGAATGCTAATAAATTGAGGCAACAGTGATAAATACATCAATGCAATCTTAGGATTCAATAGATTGGTAACAAACCCCATAACAAAGAGCTTTGTTGTATTACCTGAAAGCAATTTTTTGGGATGAAAGATAGAACGCCCACCAGGTTTAATAGATTGCCAAGCTATATAAAAAAGGTAAATCGCACCACAAATCTTCAACGCATCATAAGCATAAGGTACAGCCATAAAAATGGCCGTAATACCAAATGCCGCTAATAACATATAAAAAATATAGCCGACAGCCACACCGATTAGTGAAATAAATCCGGCTTTTTTCCCTTGAGAGATTGAACGTGAAATCAGGTAAATCATATTAGGACCTGGAGTTAATACTAATCCCAAAGATAAAAGCGCAAACGTCCACATATTAAACAGTGTTGGCATAGAATACCCCTTATGTTATTGCATTATTTAACATCAATAACAGAGTATTAGGTGTGCGGAATACCACAAAACATACTCTTTATAATTAATATTTACTCGCTTCTACCTAGGATTTTTGATTTTTATATATATTACTGATAAATTATCGTAGCTTATAAGCTACAAATATAGTTGTTGATTCGTAGCTTTTAAGCTACATTTTGCCAATGAAAACGATCAAACATTACTTAACAATAGATGGCAAAGACTTATATGCTGACTATTTCAAAAAAATACGCGATCCTGTTGCTAAAGCAAAAATTGCATCAAGAGTAAATAGAATGGCAAGTGAGCATTTTGGCGATCATAAACCTTGCCGTGATAGTGTTTGGGAATTACGAATTGATCAAGGAGCTGGATATCGGGTTTACTATAGTTTAATCGATGGCGAAATTATATTGCTACTTCTAGCTGGAGATAAGCGAACTCAGGATACTGATATTAATAAAGCTATCCTATGTCTAAAAGATTATTTGAAGAGGTAGATTATGCCAAATTCTCGTTTGCATGATGATGCAATGGTCGAAATTTTACGTGAAGACCCCGATTTTGCTAAAGCTTATTTACATCAAGCCTTCCTTGATATAGATGAAGATGGTGGGCAAGAAGCTTTTCTTATGGCGTTACGCCATGTCGTAGAAGCCCGTGGAGGCATGGCAACCATTGCAAAAAAAGCAGGTGTTTCACGTGAAACACTTTACCGAACACTATCACCAACAGGTAACCCTACATTAAAAACACTACGCCATGTCATTAATGCTACTGGTTTTCATTTCTCCTCATTGGCAAGCGCTTAATATTTTATTTATATAATCTGATAAGCCATTTGAGTGATGTTACTTTAGGAAATGTCATATAAATGGTAATCTTACCCTCCCTTGCTTATCTCTCATCAAGCAAGAAGATTTGGGCGATATCCCCATTTGAATGATAAAACGCTATTTTATCGGATATAGCTACATAAAACTGATAGATGGTAACATATAAGTGCAAGATATAAGTTACTGAAATTTAATAATTTATATATTAAGTGACTGATATGGCTTTACTAATTACGAAGAAATGCATCAACTGTGATATGTGTGAACCCGAATGTCCTAATGATGCTATTTCAATGGGGGATGAAATTTATGAAATTAATCCTGATCTTTGCACTGAATGCGTAGGACATTACGATAAACCGACTTGCCAATCGGTTTGTCCGATTACTAACACGATCATCACTGATCCTACTCATACTGAATCTCAAGATGAATTATGGGAAAAATTTGTGTTGATCCACCATGCAGATAAGCTCTAAACCTTAGTCAATGATTTTGTGGGTGATAAATCTAAGAGAGCTATTTTTCTAAAATAACTGTCGCACAGGCATAACGCTGTTCATCAGCAAGTGTTACGTGAATAGAGTTTATCCCCGCTTTCTCTGCCATCTCTTTTGCAACCGCTAAAAAATGCAGTGTAGGTTTGCCTAACTCATCATTACGCACTTCAAAATGATTAAAAGCCAATCCTAAACGGATCCCTGTTCCTAATGCTTTTGCCGCCGCCTCTTTTACTGCAAACCGTTTAGCTAAAAAGCGTATTGGCTGTTTATGGGATTGATAGATTTCCCATTCGGTATCAGTAAGAATGCGACGAGCAAGGCGTTCACCAGAACGCCCTATAATATCTTCGATACGCGATATCTCGACGATATCCATACCTAAGCCAACAATAGCCATTAGCGACGCGCTTCTCGCATTAAGCGTTTCATTTCTTCAACCGCTGGTGCTAATCCACTAAATACGGCTCTACCAATAATTGCATGACCAATATTCAGTTCATAAAGTTCAGGTAATGCGGCAATACGTTGTACGTTGTGGTAATGCAAACCATGTCCCGCATTCACTTTTAAGCCTTTAGATGCGGCGTAAGTCACTGCATCACGAATACGGACAAACTCTTTTTCTTGAGCCATTTCATCTTCAGCGTCAGCATAAGCACCAGTGTGGATCTCAATAAAAGGTGCACCAACACGATCGGCTGCGTTAATTTGCTCATGGTCAGGGTCAATAAACAGAGAAACTTTGATACCCGCTAAAGATAAGCGTTTAATTGCATCAGCAACTTTTGCTTCATTGCCAACAACGTCTAAACCACCTTCCGTTGTCACTTCTTGGCGTTTTTCAGGTACTAAGCAGCAAAAATCAGGCTGAGTTTGACAAGCTATCTCAATCATCTCTTCAGTAACTGCCATTTCCAGATTTAATCTTGTCTGAACCGTTTGGCTTATCAACATTAAATCGCGATCAGTGATATGACGTCTATCTTCACGTAAATGGATAGTAATACCATCAGCACCAGCTTGTTCTGCAATAAAAGCCGCTTGAACAGGATCGGGATACGTTGTGCCTCGGGCATTACGAAGGGTGGCGATATGGTCAATATTAACGCCAAGTAGAATATCAGACATGCTCTTCTCCTGAAAAATAACGTTGTATTACCTTAGTTTACACATTCCATAGAGAAGAAAAAGACAATATTACTGTTCTGCCATCAATGCTCTTTTCTTTGGGGATTTTTTAATAGCAAATTGTCTAAAAAGTTCTCTACTTTTTAATGGTTTTCCGCCTAAATAGGGCTTCAATGCCATTCGAGTAAACCTTTTCGCCGCTTTTAATGTTTCAACAGTAGGAAATTCGCGACTGGCTAAAGATTTTAATTCAAATCCCGTAAAACTATTATGATCAACCACTAAACTCGCAATAAAACCTTTTTCTTCCCGATAACGATAGGTCATCGAATCTGAAACAGGCTCTCCACTTCCGGCACAATGCAGAAAATCTAATCCATAGCCAAGTTGTGTTAATAACGCAAGTTCAAAGCGTCTTAGTGCCGCTTCGGGTGTGGTATCGCTAGCAGCAAGAATTTGCAAACAGGAGAGGTATTCAAAAAAAAGTACACTATAAGACGTACCATTTTCTAAAACGCGAGACAATAACTCATTAAGATACAAGCCACTGTATAGTACAGAGCCTGTCAGTGGTAATGCTAAAGAGATAGGTTCAGCATCACGAAGTGTTTTAACTTCTCCTCGCCCACTCCAACGAATGAGCAAAGGAGTAAAAGGTTGAAGTGCCCCTTTTAAGGGTGAACGACGGCCTCGCGCACCTTTTGACAATATGCGTACTCGCCCTTCATTTTCAGTGAAAAAATCGAGTAATAAACTCGTTTCACTGTAAGGTCGAGCATGGATAACGAATGCACGTTGCCAGCCATCCACTTCAGTTACCTACTTTAAATCGTCCACATAGCCAAGGCTACGTAAAGCACGTTCATCATCAGCCCAGCCCGCTTTGACTTTCACCCAAAGTTCTAAGTGAACTTTGTTTTCAAATAAGTCTTCCATATCCATACGGGCTTCAGTACCAATTTTCTTGATTTTCGCACCTTTATTACCAATAACCATTTTCTTCTGGCCTTCACGTTCAACCAGAATTAATCCGTGGATATCATAGCCACCACGCTCATTGGTAACGAATTGCTCAATTTCAACAGTGACAGAATAAGGTAATTCTTCACCTAAAAAGCGCATCAATTTTTCACGAATAATTTCTGATGCCATAAAACGCTGAGAGCGATCAGTAATATAATCTTCAGGGAAATGATGAGTCGCTTCTGGTAAACATTTACGTACGATTTTCGCTATCGTATCGATATTCATGTCTTTTTCAGCACTAATTGGCACAACATCAAGAAAATCCATTTGTTGGCTTAAAAAGCCAATATGTGGAAGTAACTTGGTTTTATCAGTCACGTTATCCACTTTATTAATTGCTAATAAAACAGGGCAACGTAATGATTTTAATTTATTTAACACCATTTCGTCATCAGGCGTCCAATTGGTGCCTTCAACAACGAAAATAACCAATTCAACATCACCAATTGAACTGCTTGCTGCGCGATTCATTAGTCTGTTGATTGCTCGCTTTTCTTCGATATGCAAGCCCGGTGTATCCACATAAATCGCTTGGTAAGCACCATCTGTATCAATACCCATGATACGGTGACGCGTAGTTTGCGGTTTACGTGATGTAATAGAAACTTTCTGCCCCAGTAATTGGTTCAGTAGTGTTGATTTTCCCACATTTGGGCGACCGACTATCGCAATAAATCCGCAATAGGTTTGTTCTTCGCTCATTCAAGCTCCAGTTGTATTAATGCCTGTTCAGCAGCGGCCTGTTCAGCTTTACGACGGCTTGTACCCATCCCTTTGACAGGTTGTTCGATACCGCTTATCTGAC
This sequence comes from Proteus sp. PR00208, assembly GCF_016238545.1. Lineage (NCBI taxonomy): Bacteria > Pseudomonadati > Pseudomonadota > Gammaproteobacteria > Enterobacterales > Morganellaceae > Proteus > Proteus sp. PR00208. The sequence continues at coordinate 94,276 of NZ_JAEHQE010000002.1, forward strand.
AATGGATCGTAAACTCTTGATCATGGGCTTCGCCACGAACCTGTACCACAATATAAGAAGGTAATGGTAAATGACGGCCTTGCAGATACTCTTGCAAACGAGTTTTAGGATCTTTTTGCTTATCGCCTGGACTAATTTCAGCCAAACGATTCTCATACCAGTTTAAAATAATTTTTTCGATATTTTGAATATCACTATCGAGGAAAATTGCACCAATTAAAGCTTCCACCGTATCCGCTAAAATTGATTCGCGACGAAAGCCACCGCTTTTTAATTCCCCTGGGCCTAAACGCAGACATTCACCTAATTCAAATTCACGCGCTAATTCAGCGAGTGTATTTCCACGAACAAGTGTTGCTCTCATTCGGCTCATATCACCTTCATCAACACGAGGAAAGCGATGATAAAGTGCGTTAGCAATTACATAGCTTAGAATTGAATCACCTAAAAATTCTAAACGTTCATTATGTTTACTGCTGGCACTGCGATGCGTTAAAGCCTGTAGTAATAATTCATTTTGCGTAAAAGTATAGCCCAGTTTCTTTTGTAACTGGTTTATTAATAAAGTATTCATGTGCGATCAATTTCCATAACTTAATTTGAAGCACACGCAACAAATCTGTTTAAGACAACGAGAAATTATCGAGTTGGATAACAGAACTGTTGCGTTTGCACTGGCTCCTGTCAATAACAGGAGCCAATCATATTTAAAGAAGCGACACATTCTACACTTAGATAAGAAGGAATGCTGTCGCTATTTTGTTAATAATTACTTAATGCCACCGATACGGCTAAAACGAACGCCTGTTGGCCATTCATTCTCTACTTTTTCAAAGCTCATCCAAATTGTTGTCGCTTTACCTACTAAATTTTTCTCAGGAACAAAGCCCCAGAAGCGACTATCTGAACTACCGTCTCGATTATCACCCATCATAAAGTAATGACCTTCAGGAACAATCCACGTACCGACAGGTAATCCAGGCTGGATAAACTCAGGCATCGTCATATCACCAGGTATTGTCATAATACGGTGAGAGACTTTATCAATAGTTTCTACTCTTTCTTCTTCACGTAATTGAGTTGCTGTTGAAATAGGCTCCTCAATTGGAATAGATTTCATACCATTAATACGCTGACCACCCGGTACATTTTGTAATAATAACGTCCATTCACTTGGATAAGCAGTACCATAAGTTACTGATATTTCCTCATTACAAATGGCTTTATCACAATTTGGATAGATATGAAGTTTTTTCGACACCATATCATAAACAATTTTATCGCCCGGTAATCCAATAACACGTTTAATAAAGTCAGTAGAAGGATCACGAGGATATTTAAATACAGCGATATCGCCTCGTTTAGGTTTCCCTGTATTAATTAACGTGGTTTGTGTAATTGGATCTTTTAATCCATAAGCAAACTTTTCAACCAAGATAAAATCACCAACCAACAAGGTTGGCATCATGGAGCGAGAAGGTATTTGAAACGGCTCATACACAAATGAACGCAGAACCAAAACAATAATCAAAACTGGGAATAAAGAGCCTAATGTCTCTGCCCAGCTTGGTTTATTAATTGATTTTGCTAACTCTTGCTGATCCTCGGTCCCTTGCGTCATCTCTTGAAGACGCTTTAGTTTTGCTTTTCGGGCTGGCTTGAGCTTAAAGCGCTCAATTCCCCAAAAAACTCCCGTTATTAGCGTTGCCAGCGTTAGGATCAAGGCAAACGTGTTAGCCATGTTTTCTCCTTAAATTATTTATCTTTACCAACATGAAGGATGGCTAAAAACGCTTCTTGTGGTAGCTCTACGTTACCAATTTGCTTCATACGTTTTTTACCATCTTTCTGTTTCTGTAACAGTTTTTTCTTACGGCTAACGTCACCGCCATAACATTTGGCTAATACGTTTTTACGTAACTGTTTAACAGTTGAACGAGCAATAATATGGTTACCAATTGCCGCTTGGATAGCGATATCAAACTGTTGGCGTGGAATAAATTCTTTCATTTTTTCCACCAGCTCACGACCACGATAAGGTGCATTATCGTTATGTGTAATCAATGCTAAAGCATCAACGCGATCACCATTAATCAAGACATCGACACGTACCATGTTAGAGCCTTGGAAACGAATAAAGTTATAGTCTAAAGAAGCATAACCGCGTGATGTTGATTTTAAACGGTCAAAGAAATCTAATACTACTTCAGCCATCGGAATTTCATAAGTTAATGAAACCTGATTACCATGATAGACCATATTGGTTTGAACGCCGCGTTTTTCGATACATAAAGTAATTACGTTACCTAAGTATTCTTGCGGTAATAACATATGACATTCAGCAATAGGTTCTCTGATTTCTTCGATATTATTCAGTGGTGGTAATTTAGACGGGCTATCCACTAACACAATATCACCGTTAGTCATTTCAACTTCATAAACTACGGTTGGAGCTGTTGTGATCAGGTCGAGGTCATATTCACGTTCTAAACGTTCTTGAATAATCTCCATATGAAGAAGACCCAAGAAACCACAACGGAAACCGAAACCTAACGCTGTTGAGCTTTCTGGCTCATAGAATAATGAAGCATCGTTCAGGCTTAATTTGCCTAATGCATCACGGAATGATTCATAGTCGTCAGAGCTAATTGGGAATAAACCCGCATAAACTTGTGGCTTAACTTTTTTAAAGCCAGGCAATGGCTTATCTGCTGGTTTTTGCGCTGCTGTTAAAGTATCCCCAACAGGTGCACCTAAAATATCTTTAATACCACAAACAACCCAGCCTACTTCACCACAATTAAGCGTGGTTGTATCAATTTGTTTTGGCGTAAAAATACCAATACGGTCAATGTTATAAACCTGTCCCGTACTCATTACCTTGATTTTATCGTTTTTGCTGACTTTACCGTTTTTAACACGGATCAGTGAAACAACACCAAGGTAATTATCAAACCAAGAGTCAATAATCAGTGCTTGTAATGGAGCGTCTGCATCACCTTCAGGTGCTGGAATTTCTTTAACAAGACGTTCGATAACTTCTTTAACACCAATACCTGTTTTTGCCGAGCAACGCACTGCATCTGTGGCATCGATGCCCACAATGTCTTCAATCTCTTCAGCAACACGCTCAGGCTCTGCTGCTGGTAAGTCTATTTTATTTAAAACAGGAACGACGGTGAGATCCATATCCATCGCGGTATAGCAGTTTGCTAATGTTTGCGCTTCAACCCCTTGCCCAGCATCTACGACCAATAACGCGCCTTCACACGCAGCGAGTGAACGAGATACTTCATAAGAGAAGTCAACGTGTCCTGGGGTATCGATAAAGTTAAGCTGATAAACTTCACCGTCATCAGCGGTGTAATTCAAGGTTACGCTTTGCGCTTTGATTGTAATACCACGTTCACGCTCAAGATCCATAGAATCAAGAACCTGCGCAGCCATTTCACGATCTGATAAGCCACCACAAATTTGAATAATTCGATCTGATAACGTCGATTTACCGTGGTCAATATGTGCGATAATGGAAAAGTTACGTATGTTTTTCATTCTGAAATTATTTTTCTCTATTGCTTTGCTCTATAAATCTGGCTTTGGCGTCATTCATGGACACAAAGCGAAAACTCTATATTGCAGGAGTTATTATTGATGACGCATTCTACACACTAGAGACATTATACTCAAAGAAACGTTCATCAAACACAAACATTTATGCTAAGACTTGCATTTATTTGTAATTTTTTGCGGGTAATTTCCAGATATAGAAACGTGTTAATTTAAGATAGATATTATTACAAAAGCAGCATGACAAGAATAATGGGGCTGATGCCCCATTATTTTAATCAACTCATTATTCTTGAAACTGAACTTTAAGTTCATGAGGAGGAAGCCCTATTTGCAATACAATAGGTTCAAAACCTTCATCTTTGCTCCACCAAGTCGCCACTTTTTTGGCAAATAAAAAACCAAGAGCACCACCCACAAGTCCACTGCAAAAAATAGCAAATTCACTCGAAAGCCAAAGGCTCGCAATGCCTGCGACAATAAATAAGCCAATAAGTGGCGTTAAATACACTAGCATTGCGGAAAGAAGTAGATTATTTTCAGGAATACCGACTTCCACTTTTTGCCCTTCAACTAAAGGTTGTGCAACGGGAAGTTCGAGTTGATGAACTGTCTCTGGCCCTATTTTATTTAATAAATAAGAGCCACACGCAGCGCGAGCTTGGCAACTACCACAGCCAGAAGAAGATCCGTAGCGTAATAACGCCCGTCCTTCATGCCAATGTATAACTGTTGCCCACTCTTTAACCATAACTTATACCCTTTTACTTTTTCGTAAATACAACACTATTAACTATTGCTTGTGCCGTAGGAAATGGTAGCTGACCAATAAAGGTAATTTCATTACCTTCTTTGTCATAGGTATAAATTGTATTACGACCATACCTCAACATTTTATCGCGTTCGGGCGAATTAACGTGTTGACCACTTTTATTAACATAAATAGAGAAGTCAAATAATCCATCACTAAATAAAATAGACTGACTAAACTCAGTCTCAGAAATTTGATGATTACTGCGTTTTACCTCTTTAAAACCTTCAGGCAATTGGCTAACCGACCAGTTATAAACCAAGGGCTTAGCTTTTGGTACAAGTAATAAAGGTGGCATATTGACAGTACGTAACGAATTAAGTTCTGCTCCGACTTCACTCCCTTCATTAACTGTGATCACTCGAAATTGTTCAATGATGTCATTATTCTTATCTAGTAGATCGACTCTTAAAGGTAGATATCTTTCTTCATCTATAAACAAGACATAATCATAACGGTCATTATTTTTTGATAGCACGCGAACAACTCGACTTGGAATATCACCAATATGCGTTCTACCTGCATCAATAAAATTATAATAACCTGATAATTCATTGAAATCTTGGTAAATGATAGAAGGGATATAATCAACGATATGATCATTTCTTAAGCTGAAAGCATCTAAGCCCGGCTCAAAATAGCTGATCTCATCACCACGTTGAACTATTTCACGGCGAGTACTATCCATTTGCATTAATTGTGCAAGCGGTTTGCCATCGATAAGAGTGTGACGGTAGCGAATAGGAACAATACCTTGAGAATTGATATTGATAAAAGATAATTCATAGGTAGAGCTTTGACTTGTCTGACCCATCTTTTGCAACAAAGCCTCGACACTACCTGTTTGAGGTTGCGCCAAGGCTTGTATCGGCATTGACAGGCTGCCCACCAGCAATAAGGTGGATAACCATGATTTTTTCATTACGACTGTTTCATTCCCACACGTTATTTATACATTCACATCTATTACTGTGCAACTACTACGGGTTGAGTTTCACCTTGAGCGCTAACTGGCGCTTCATTTTGTGGTGCATTATAAATGCGACGATCTAACTCATACTGTTGCAACATTAATCCAAGGCGCTGATTACGCTCTTGTAAACGTGTTTGCTGGTCTTTACCTAAAGTATCATTTTGAAGATTTAAGCTTACTGGTGAACCTGAACCCATAATAGGTTGAGTATTAAATACAGGTGTATCTACTTGGAAATCTTCAGAACCACTTTTTCCATTATATTGCTGAACACCAACAATAACAGCTAATGAAACACAAGCCGCGACACCGATTTGAGTTAACTGACTTGCCCAAGGACGTAACGTTTGTAAGAAAGAGTGCTGACGCCATTGTGATGGCGCAGGTTGCTGCTCTTGTTGTTGTTCAGGACTTATGCGAACAGGTTCATTCTCTAAAGCGAGCGCAACGCGACTTGCGATATCGAAGTGGACTACTTCACCTACATCACCACGCATTGTGTCACGAATTAAATGGTAGCGTTGCCATGTCTCTTTCATGGAGTCATCACGAGCAATTGTACCCATTAATTCTTTATCAAGAACTTCGCCATCCATAAATGCAGAAAGTTTTTCTTTTTGCATGTAAAAGTACCCTTCAGTCAATGATGGTTCACCCACAATTAAAACTCTTGTATTAATGGTTGAACCTTATTATCAATAGCTTCTCGCGCCCTAAAAATACGTGAACGTACTGTTCCGACAGGGCAATCCATAATGACCGCTATCTCTTCATAGCTTAGCCCGTCAAGTTCCCGAAGTGTAATAGCAACCCTTAAATCTTCAGGTAATGACTCTATGGTGTGAAAAACCACTCTCCGTAACTCTTCAGACAACATTAAATTCTCAGGGTTCGAAATTTCTTTTAGTGCATTGGGTGATTCGAAATTTTCAACATCACTCGCATCTAAATCATTCGAAGGCGGACGTCGCCCCTGTGCGACCAGATAATTTTTTGCTGTATTCACAGCAATGCGATAAAGCCATGTATAAAAAGCACTATCTCCACGGAAAGAACCGATGGCACGATAAGCTTTAATAAAGGCTTCTTGCGAAACATCTGGTACATCGCCCTGTGGTACATAACGGGAAATCAGGCTTGCTACCTTGTGTTGATAGCGGATAACCAGCAAATTAAAGGCTTTCTGGTCACCATTTTGTACCTTTTCAACCAACATTTGGTCCGTTAACTGCTCGCTCATTAGAGATGGACTCTCCCGAAGTCAAGCTTCGCACTATTTTTAAATGACTCCGTCATATTTACTCTCGTTATTCCTTCTCGTTTTTATGAGCTACAAGACTTAGAGCGCAAAAATAGTATGAAGTTCAATTCAATCATTATTTTAAGAGATGAATCACAAAAAAATCATCATGATGATCACCCAACCAAAATGCAATCTGCCAATAAAAAAACGATAACACAATGATATTATTTGAATATATACGATTACTTACAACAATATATATTATCTTAAACAAGATATTATTAAATATAGATTTAATAATATAAATAAAAGTCAGTCACCCAAGATTGGAACTTGTCGGTATAGTGCCCTTCATTATTACGAATAATAAGTTCATCTATACTACATGCAACACTGCCTTGATTTTGTCTTTGAAATGCTAACAAAACTCGATGATAAGGCTTATCTGCACTGTCTTTAATATTAACGCGTTTCGCAACATTCCACTCTTTTTTTTCTGCAATTTCAATAAATTGCTCACCAATAGAATAAGGTAATACAACACAGAACAAACCATCTTCGGTGATAAGTGATTGCGCACTATCCAGTAATCCCTCATGCGTTAAAGTTTTGGTATAACGCGCTTGCTCACGAACATCATTACGACAAGCAATTGCTGGCTCAAAATAAGGAGGATTACTAACAATCAAATCATACTTATTTTGCGTTTGCTCTGCATAATGATGAATATCACTATGATGGATATGAATAAATGAATGCCATTGTGACTCCTGAGCATTTTCCGTCGCTTGTAATGCGGCTTTCTCATCAAGTTCAATGCCATCAATACACTCAATTTTAGTCGCTCGTTGAGCTAGCATTAATGCAATTAGTCCACTTCCTGTACCAATATCAAGTGCTCTTTTTACATTATCGATAGGCGCCCAAGCCCCTAATAAAACACCATCTGTACCCACTTTCATTTCACACTTATCATGAGCAACAAAAAATTGTTTAAATGTAAAACCACCTTTGCGTAATCCTGCTTTTTTCACTTTCTTTTGATTCATCTATTGGCTCTATTGATTTGTACAGCAATCTCTTTTTTATTGCTTATCAATCATGTCACGGAAAAAGAGATATATGATAAGATAACGTTTCTACAACCCCTATCTTAACATTAAACTATTTGTATACGATGCACGCTTATTTAGATTAAGCCTAAAAACAACGAATACCTTCGTCTATCGGTAATATATAATGTGATAGCGGTAAATCCTCTGGCTTTTAGCGGGGGATAATGTCAAAATCCGCGCCCTAAACAGAGGTATACAATGACAGCCACGACATTTTCCAGTCTTGAACTTGATGAAAGTTTATTGACCGCATTAGAAGAAAAAGGATATCAACGTCCTACAGCTATTCAAGCAGATGCAATTCCTGCTGCAATGGATGGACGCGATATTTTAGGCTCTGCGCCAACAGGCACAGGGAAAACTGCGGCCTTTTTGCTTCCGGCAATTCAACACTTGCTTGATTATCCACGTAAAAAATCAGGCCCGCCACGTATTCTTATCCTGACACCAACACGCGAACTTGCTATGCAAGTTGCCGAGCAGGCAAAAGAATTATGTGCGCACACACATTTAGATATCGCCACAATCACGGGCGGTGTTGCTTATATGAATCACGCTGAAGTCTTCAGTGAGAACCAAGATATCGTTGTTGCGACAACAGGTCGTTTATTACAGTACATCAAAGAAGAAAACTTTGACTGCCGCGCAGTGGAAATGCTGATTTTAGATGAAGCAGACCGCATGTTAGATATGGGTTTCGCTAACGATATCGAAACTATTGCAGGCGAAACTCGCTGGCGCAAACAGACATTACTGTTCTCTGCAACACTGGAAGGTAATGCGGTTATTGATTTTGCACAGCGCATCCTCAACGAACCTGTTGAGCTTAATGCCGATCCTTCTCGCCGTGAACGTAAAAAAATTCAGCAGTTCTATTATCATGCTGATAATCTTGAACATAAAACAGCGTTACTTGCTGCATTACTTAAGCAAGACGATGTTAAAAAATCGATTGTCTTTGTTCGTAAAAGAGAGCGTGTAAGAGAGCTTGTCACTGCGTTAGAAAAACAAGGTATTAAATGCAGCTACCTTGAAGGTGAAATGGCGCAAACACAGCGTAACGATGCAATCAAACGTTTAGAATCAGGCAAAATGAATGTGCTTGTTGCCACAGACGTTGCTTCTCGTGGTCTTGATCTAGATGATATCACACACGTTTTCAACTTTGACTTACCTCGTACTGCGGATGTTTACTTGCATCGTATTGGTCGTACAGGACGTGCGGGCCGTAAAGGTATCGCAATTTCATTAGTTGAAGCTCATGATCACCCATTATTAGGGAAAATTGGCCGTTACGTTCAAGAGCCAATTAAATATCGTGTTGTTGCTGAACTACGTCCAGAAACCAAAGCACCAAGCCTGAAAGCAACATTCAAACCTTCTAAAAAAGTACTTGCTAAACGCAAAGCGAAAAAAGAAGAAGAGAAAAAAGCAGTTAAAGAAAAAGTGCGAACTCGCGATCGTAAAAATATTGGTAAACGTCGCAAAGCAGTTGCTGAACATACAGAAAAAAATGTTGCACCTACTGCACCAGTAAAAGAAACGAATACTAATAACGAATAATCTGTGCTCTTTCTGAACCTATAAAAAAACCGTAGCTATATAATATAGTTACGGTTTTTTATTTTTTTCTTTTGTATAGAAAAAAAGCCCGATATTTTCATATCGAGCTTATTATTAACTTATTACTTTAGTGAAAATTACAGACTTTCTGTGAAAGTACGAGTAATAACATCACGTTGTTGTTCTGGAGTCAGTGAGTTAAAACGCACAGCATAACCAGAAACACGAATAGTTAATTGAGGATATTTCTCAGGATTGTTAACAGCATCTTCCAGTGTTTCACGGCTTAATACGTTAACGTTAAGGTGTTGACCACCTTCTACACGAACAACCGGTTTAGATTCTACAGGCACTTCACGATATTCGATATTGCCTAACTCTTTACGGTTAATCACTTGGCCTTCTTCAAAACCTTTTTTAGCACAGATGCAACGAGCTTCGCCGTTTTCATCATCTAATAACCAGAAAGAGTGTAATAAATCGTCGTTATCAGCTTTAGTAATTTGGATACCAGTAATCATTTCGACCTCCAATTTGGGCACAAAATCAAATTCCAATCTCATATCAGAACTTGGGTATTTGGTCTAACCAATGTTTCTGTCTACTTATATACCAGTATAAATGACGCCATTCTTTGATAAATATCAACAAAATTCATAAGCACTTTATCCAATAGGGTGCAAAGTGTTGTTTTAAATCAATAATCATTCATCACTGATTTGCAATTTTTTTTGTAAATTTTCAAATAAAAGTTGATAGCTCAATTAATTTTTATTTTTAGCCCGTAATATTTTCATTCCCTTGATGAAATCGGTAAGCTTAGACACTATAAGATATCAACAAGGATTTTAGGTTATGACTACACCATTAACTTGGCATGATGTGATAGGCGCTGAAAAAGAAAAGCCTTACTTTCATCAAATTATGTTTCAAGTCGCACAACAAAGAGCCGCTGGTAAAATTGTTTATCCTCCTCAAGAAGATATTTTTAATGCTTTTCGTTTTACGCCTTTTGATAATGTGAATGTAGTTATTTTGGGGCAAGATCCTTATCACGGCCCTAATCAAGCACATGGACTCTCTTTTTCAGTACGACCAGGCGTGCCAGCACCACCTTCATTAGTCAATATGTATAAAGAACTAGAAAAAGAATACCCTGATTTTAAACGCCCTAACCACGGCTATTTAGAAAGCTGGGCAAAACAAGGTGTTTTATTACTTAATACCGTATTGACGGTAGAGAAAGGCCAAGCACATTCTCACGCTAACTATGGTTGGGAAATCTTTACTGACGCAGTAATCGAACAGATCAATCAGCGTAGAGATGGGGTTATTTTCTTACTTTGGGGCGCTCATGCTCAGAAAAAAGGACGTTTTATTGATACAAATAAACACGTTATTTTAAAAGCACCTCATCCATCCCCGCTTTCTGCTCATAGAGGCTTTTTAGGTTGTGGTCATTTTAAACAAGCCAACGATATTTTACAGCAGCAAGGCCGCAAACCAATCAATTGGCATCTTGATCCCATTGAATAAAATTCCCCTATAAAACATAAAACCGCACAATAACAAGAATATTGAATAATCTTCGTATTGTGCGGTTTACTTTATCTACATGTAATAACTCATGTGATAACGAATGTTTTAATCAATGTTATTTAGAAACGATAACCATAGCTGGGCGCAGTAAACGGCCGTTTAAGGTGTATCCTTTTTGCATAACATCAACAACATGATTAGAGTCATGTGCTGGGCTATCAATTAAAGTCATCGCTTGGTGAACTTCAGGGTTAAATACCACATTTTTTTCTTCAACCACTTCAATGCCAAATTTATGAACAGCATCTAAGAATGATTTCAGCGTTAACTCTAACCCTTCAATCATAGGTTTTAGCGATTCATTTTCATGATCAGCCGCAGATAAAGCACGCTCTAAATTATCAAGTACAGGCAGTAACTCATTAGAAAATTTCTCAAGCGCAAATTTATGTGCTTTCTCAACATCTTGTTGAGTACGGCGACGAATGTTCTCAACTTCAGCTTGAGCACGGATCATTGCTTCACGCTCTGTCTTTTGAGATTGCTCAAGTTGTTTTTCAAGAGAATCAACACGCGCTAATGCTTCCACTAATTCAGCTTGAGCATTAAAGTCCGCTTGTGCTTCTTCGGTCATTGTTGGCTCTTGAGACTCATTCATTGCAGATCCCATTCCTTCTTTTTCTTTTGAGGCTTGCTCTTCATGTACATTTTGTTCTTTACTACTCATGAACATCTCCGCGTAGTTTTGGTATTCATCTTCATATTTAGTTTATTATGGGGATCAATAAACGGGTTTCAAGGAATTGGCGCAAAACGAGGGTAAAAAAATGCCAGATAATACCGTAACAGAAGAAAAACACTTTAAATGCATTGGCATTGTCGGCCATCCCCGTCATCCTGAAGCAATTTCAACGCATGAAATGCTCTATCATTGGCTATTGGCTCAAGGTTATGACGTTATTATTGATACACAAGTTGCTCAAGAACTAAAACTAGAAAATGCACAAACAGGTGATTTAACACAAGTGGGTAAAGTTGCTGATCTTGTCATTGTTGTTGGTGGTGATGGCAATATGCTTGGCGCTGCGCGCGTTTTATCTCGCTATAACATTAAAGTAATTGGCGTTAACCGAGGTAATTTAGGTTTTCTTACCGATCTCGACCCTGATAATGCCTTACAGCAATTAACCAATGTGTTAGCTGGGCACTATCATGAAGAAAAGCGTTTTTTACTTGAAGCACGCGTCTATGCTGAAGGTCAAAGAAATCGCATTGGTACAGCAATCAATGAAGTCGTGCTTCATCCTGGCAAAGTTGCTCATATGATCGAGTTTGAAGTTTACATTGATGATCGTTTTGCTTTCTCTCAACGTTCTGATGGCTTAATTATCGCAACACCAACAGGATCAACGGCCTATTCACTCTCTGCCGGTGGTCCTATTTTAACACCCAATCTTGATGCTATTGCGCTTGTGCCTATGTTTCCACATACCTTGTCAGCACGCCCTTTAGTTATCAGCAGTGATAGCCAAATTCGCTTAAAATTCTCACAAACAAATATCGATTATGAAGTCAGTTGCGATAGCCAATTAGTGTTACCCATTAAAGAAGGTGATGAAGTTATTATTAAGAGAAGTCGTCAAAAACTCAATTTAGTTCATCCGACTGATTACAATTATTTTAATACGCTCAGCTCAAAATTAGGTTGGTCGAAAAAAATGTTTTAATTTTTGTGCCTCACTACTTTACTGTATAAAAAACCAGTTTATACTGTATGTAATTACAGATATGTTTTTATACACAGGAGAGGCACTATGCTGACTCAATTAACCATTAGTCATTTTGCCATAGTCCGTGAACTTGAAATCGATTTTTCTGGTGGCATGACCACCATTACAGGCGAAACTGGCGCAGGTAAGTCTATTGCAATTGATGCACTAGGTTTATGTTTAGGTAACCGTGGTGATGCCAATATGGTGCGCCCAGGTGCAACTAGAGCCGATTTATGTGCACGATTCTCACTCTCTGACACGCCATCAGCACAACGTTGGCTTGAAGAACATCATCTTGATGATCATAATGAATGCCTATTAAGAAGAACTATCTCTGCTGATGGGCGTTCTCGTGGTTTTATCAACGGCACTTCCGTACCACTTTCACAATTAAGAGAGCTTGGTTCTTTACTTATCCAGATCCATGGACAACATGCTCACCAACAACTTCTAGAGCCTCGCTATCAAAAACAACTGCTTGATATCTATGCCCATGAACCGGCTTTATTAAAAAGCATGAAGTCGGCTTATCAAACATGGCATCAAAGTTGCCAAACTTTAGCCGCTTTTCAACAACTCTCTTTAGAACGAGAAGCAAGGCAACAACTGGTTGATTACCATTTAAAAGAACTCAATGAATTTCAACCAGTACAAGGCGAATACCCAGAATTAGATCAAGAATATAAACGTCTTTCTAACTGCGGGCAATTTTTGACTTTAAGCCAAAATAGCTTACAAATTTTAAGCGATAACGAAGAGCAAAATATTTTAAGTATGCTCAATGTGGCTAAACATGAAATTGCTGAACTGACCTCTATGGAAAGTCAGTTCAATTCACTATTAGAGATGCTGGAAGAAGCTACTATTCAAATTAGTGAAGTGAGTGATGAACTTCGTCATTATAGCGATCGCTTAGAGATGGATCCTAATCGCTTATTTGAAGTTGAAAAACGCATGTCTAAGTACATCAGTTTGTCACGCAAACATCGTGTCGCACCTGAAGAATTATACGATCTTCATCAGCAATTAATTGAAGAAAAAAATGCCCTACTTCGTCAAAATGATGATTGTGACGCTTTAATAGAACAAGTTAAAGCTGACCATTTAATTGCATTAGATGTCGCAAAACAGTTACATCAGGTTCGCCAGCAGTATGCGAATGAATTAAGCCAGCTTATCACCAACAGTATGCATCAATTATCAATGCCTCATGGCTATTTTACTGTTGATACTCATTTTGATGATAGCTCACTGCAAATCGATGGTGCCACAAAAGTTGAATTTAATGTCACTACAAACCCAGGACAACCGCATCAAGCCCTTTCTAAAGTTGCTTCTGGTGGTGAATTATCACGTATTGCACTTGCAATCCAAGTGATCACGGCGAAGAAAATGGATACGCCTGCTCTTATTTTCGATGAAGTTGATGTTGGTATCAGTGGTCCTACTGCTGCTATTGTGGGTAAATTATTACGCGAATTGGGTGAATCAACTCAAGTAATGTGTGTCACTCACTTACCTCAAGTCGCGGGTTGTGGTCATCAACACTATTTTGTCAATAAAGAGACAAATGGTGAAGAAACTGAAACAACCATGAAACTATTATCGAAAAAAGAACGTCTACAAGAGCTAGCTCGTTTATTAGCAGGTAGTGAAGTCACCAAAAATACCTTAGCAAATGCGAAAGATTTGTTGGCTGCATAACGATTAACAAACTTTTATTGATATTTAGGGTCATAGGCAGAGCGTGAAAGGTTTTCAATTGCTGCGTTGTCGATTATCATCGTCACTATGACCCTAAAAGGAATGTAATAACCATGCGTTTTAAACTGTTAAAAGTTGCCGCCTTATCTTTAGTCGTAATGACTTCAGGTTGCTCTATGTTCGAGAGACTGGTTTATCACCCAGATATCAATCAGGGAAATTATTTAACGCCAGCCGAAGTCGCAAAAGTTCAGCAAGGAATGACACAGCAGCAAGTTCAATTTGCCCTTGGTACGCCAATGCTAAAAGATCCTTTCGGAAGCCAGACTTGGTATTATGTTTTCCGTGAAGAGCCTGGTCATCAGAAAGTACGTCAAGAGACTCTTACCCTGACTTTTGATAGCAATGGCATACTGACTAAGATTGATAAACAAGGCAATATGCCTAACTTCTCAGCACCTGAAACAAAATCGTAATGCGATAACAGCGCTAAGAAAGCTTAGTTTTGTATAGATTGGCAAAAACGAATTGCACCCCATACGTTAGATTTGACGTTGGGGTGTGTTTTTATAAAGAGAAATTGCTTTATAACAGTGTTGTCTTGTATTGTGTCTGTCTGTAATCAAACGGCCTATCAATGCAATATATGATGCTCACCCCTATTGGGCAAAAAGCATAATATTAATCCGCTTTTTGTCGCGCTTTCTCAGCACGTTTACGACGCATTTCTTTAGGATCGGCAATTAAAGGTCGATAAATTTCAACTCTATCACCGTCTCGCACATTATCGCTTAACTTTGCTGGTCGACTATAAATACCCACTTTATTCTTAGTCAAATCAATATCATTACAAATCGTTAAGATATTTGAAGCAATAATGGCTTGTTCAACAGTATCCCCTAATGTTAGTTCCACAGGGATAAGGTACTGTTTGTCAGGTAACGCATAGGTTACCTCTACCCATATTTTAGTCACGATAGATCTCTTTCGCTCTGTGAGTAAACGCCTGCACCATATTGTTCGTTAAATCCTTAAAAATACGACCAAAGGCTAACTCAATTAATTTATTGGTAAACTCAAAGTCTAGCTGAAACCCTATCTTACACGCATTATCATCAAGTGCGGTAAACACCCATCCCCCAGTTAATTTACGAAAGGGACCATCAACAAGACGCATATCCACACGTTCATTTGTCTTTAAAAAATTATGGGTAGTAAATGTTTTACTGATCCCTGCTTTAGAGACATTTATTGATGCAATCATTTCTTCTGGTGTGCTTTTGATCAGTTTACTTCCAACGCATCCTGGTAGAAAATCAGGATAAGTAAGAACATCATTAACCAGTTTAAACATTTGCTCTGTACTAAAAGGGACAAGAGCAGATCGACTAATCTGAGGCATAGTTATTCCTGTACGACAACACTGCGCGGATCATATCATTGAACAGTGACTAATTAAAAATCTAATGGAATATAGCTTAAGTTTTATGCAATTGAAAAGAAAACAGTCGGTTAAATGATTTCTTTCTATTGCTCATACAGTATAATGTGGACATTATGACAAAGAAAAAATCACACAAACCTGGTTCTGCGACCATTGCGTTAAACAAACGTGCTCGCCATGAATATTTCATCGAAGATGAGATAGAAGCGGGCTTGGCGCTCCAAGGCTGGGAAGTTAAATCACTGCGAGCCGGTAAAGCAAACATCAGTGATAGCTATGTTATCATGCGTGATGGCGAAGCTTATCTTTTTGGTGCAACTATTACGCCTTTAAATGTTGCATCAAGCCATGTCGTTTGTGATCCGACACGTACCCGTAAACTATTATTAAAACAGCGTGAACTTGATAACCTTTATGGTCAAATCAACCGTGATGGTTATACCGTTGTTGCACTTTCTCTTTATTGGAAAAACGCTTGGTGCAAAATCAAAATTGGTGTTGCAAAAGGTAAAAAAGATCACGATAAACGTGAAACCATTAAAGATCGTGAGTGGAAATTAGACAAAGCACGTATTATGAAAAATGCTAACCGCTAAATTGCGTTAAGTACTAGCAATGACAAGTATTTTTCTGATATACTCGCTGTCAACAACTTGGGGCTGATTCTGGATTCGACGGGATTTGCGAAACCCAAGGTGCATGCCGAGGGGCGGTTGGCCTCGTAAAAAGCCGCAAAAAAGATAGTCGCAAACGACAATCAATATAAAGCACTAGCAGCTTAATAACCTGCTTTGAGCCCTCTCTCCCTAGCTTCCGCTCTTAAGACGGGGATAAAGAGAGGTCAAACCCAAAAGAGATCGCGTGGATGCCTAGCTTGGGGTTGAAGCGTTAAACTTAATCAAGCTAGCTTATTCATGGCGCGTCTGTCCGCAGTGGGTAAGTGAAATTAAAGATAGACTAAGCATGTAGTACCGAGGATGTAGAAATTTCGGACGCGGGTTCAACTCCCGCCAGCTCCACCAAATTTGGTGGGTCAGTGATAGGACAACGGTTTCAAAAACAATAAGTTAGCGAAATCGACAGAACTACACACTGACAATAAAAAGACTTTAAAGTGCACGCCCAATGCACGTGCATTTTAAAGTTTAGAAAAGCTCACTTCGGTGGGCTTTTTTAGTTTCAATGACCAAGCAAATACATTCTTCCTCTTCAACTTTTATAGCATATTCATCATAAATTATTGCTAAACCCTAGCCGCATACATATAAGTTCTACAATTTTTTCTTAAGAATGAAAATACAAAAACGAGTAAATCTACTGTCATAAAAAATTTCTGGAATAAAATTAGTTACTTACTCTTTTACATAAAAGCTATTTAATAACAATGTTATGAGTCTCTAAAATCTATTATTACA
Source organism: Proteus sp. PR00208 (assembly GCF_016238545.1). NCBI lineage: Bacteria > Pseudomonadati > Pseudomonadota > Gammaproteobacteria > Enterobacterales > Morganellaceae > Proteus > Proteus sp. PR00208. The sequence continues at coordinate 111,422 of NZ_JAEHQE010000002.1, forward strand.
AGGTCATTTTTAGTAAAAACTATCATATTTAATTAGCTCTATTAATCCTATATATGACTGGTTTAAAATAATACAAAATACCTATTCTAAAGAGTTTAAGAGGATCATAATGAAAATACTCTTAATTGAAGATCACGAAAAAACAGCCAATTGGGTTAAAAAAGGGCTAGAAGAAGCTGGATATACTATTGATATTACGAATGATGGTCGTGATGGCCTCTATTTAGCATTAGAAAATGATTACAAATTGATTATTCTTGATATCATGCTTCCCGGAATGAACGGTTGGAATATTTTAAAAATATTACGCACATCAAAGTCAGTCCCTGTGATTTGTTTAACAGCAAGGGATGCTATAGATGACCGAGTTAAAGGATTAGAATTAGGTGCAAACGATTATTTAGTAAAACCTTTCTCATTTTCAGAATTATTGGCAAGGGTCAAAAATCAATTAAGAGTTCAAAAAAATATTTCAACAATTATTGAAATTGCTGACTTAAAAATCAATTTATCTCGTCATGAAGTGGAGCGTAATAATATACAGATCCCAATGACTCGCCAAGAATATTCTTTATTACTTTTTTTTGCTTTACATATTAATGAAATATTACCAAGGACATTAATTGCAAGCGAGATTTGGGGAATTAACTTTGATAGTGATACTAATATTGTAGATGTTGCTATCCGTCGTTTACGAAAAAAAATTGATGATGGATTTGAAATCAAATTAATCGAAACGGTTAGAGGAATGGGATATAGGTTAAATGGAGTCAATAATGAAAACAAAATCACTGAGATTTAAAATTATCTTTTTATTTATCATATTGATGATTGCAAATGCAGGTTTTATGTCTTTAACGCTTTATCAATCGCTTAAAAATGAATTAATATCTCGTGATAATAACTTACTTGTAAATCGTGCAGACCAATTAGTAAAGTTAATTAATAGTGGAATTGATATCAAAACATTACCTATCTATTTTCAACGTATGATGGATATGCAACAAGATATTATTTATATTACGGATGCTAATAATAAAATTTTAGTTGATACTAATTCAGATATTTTATTTGCAGATCATCTAAAAACCACTGATACAAAGAATATAGATTTAAACATGATTACCTCCTGGGAAACAGAATCAGGTGTTCCTGTTTCGGCTATTAACTTTACAATAGAATCACCAATAGGTGTGCTAAATGTAGTGATCGCCAAAGCATCCTTTGTGCGCATCAGTATGCTAAGCGAATATTTAAGTAAAATATTGATTATCTCATTAGCTTCTATTTTATTTATGGGAATATTAAGTTTTTGGTTAATTAAACATGGATTGAGAGATATCCGTTTTCTTAGCCAAATTACGGCTAAAACAGACATACATACTCTTAGCCAAACCATAAATATCTCACAACTTCCCAATGAACTGAAAAGTTTAGGTGACTCATTAAATATAATGAGAAAAAGGTTAAAAAATGATTTTGTAAAGCTAACTCAATTAGCCGATGACTTGGCTCATGAACTCAGAACCCCCATTAACGCTATAAAAGTTCAAAATGAAATTATGTTACAACGCTCTCGTAGCGTAGAAGAATATGAATCAATTATTATTAGTAATATTGAAGAACTGGATAAACTTGCAAAAATAATTGAAAATATTTTATTTATCGCTCGTGCTGAAAATAAAAATATCATTTTAAATAGAGAAAGCTTGGATTTATCGGATCTAATTGATGAAATTTATAACCTATTTTCATTTTATGCAGAAGAAAAACAGATTACCTTATTAAAAGAGCCTACAACATTAACAGTTAGTGCAGATCACTTACTTTTTACTCGCATATTAATGAACCTCATATCAAATGCAATTAAATATTCTCCCGCTAATACACAAGTCGTCACTCAATGTAAAAAAGAAAAAAATCAGTTACTGATTTGTATCAGTAATATTGGTGATGAATTGAATCAACATGAACAAATATTTACTCGTTTTTGGCGTGGTGATAATGCAAGAACAACAGATGGAAATGGCTTAGGCTTATCAATTGTGCAAGCGATTATGACATTACATGAGGGTAAAGTCAGTTACGAGCGTATTGGAAAACATAATGTATTTATTTTAACCTTTCCATGCTAATTACGCGATATGACAAAATTGTCATCTTTTTGTCAGCTTTTTTATAAAACATCTCTGCATAATTAATTTATCAATCAAATATCTTCTTAATTATGTAGAGGTAACATCATGAAAAAAAACAGGAAAAACAACCTATCAGAAATTACACCTGAATCTGTTTTTATGATGAAACGACGTAATTTACTAAAATTATTAGGCATCGGCGCTGCTGGAATAGCGGTTTCATCCACTGTAAAAGCCGATTTATTTTCATGGCTTACTGAAGATAACAAACCAACAACACCAAAATCATCCCGTAAAGAATTACAATTTATTCAACCTGAAGAATATCAATCTTCATTGCAATTAACTCATGAAGATAAGGTAATTGGATATAACAATTTCTATGAATTTGGCCTTAATAAATCCGATCCTGCTAAGTATGCACACACAATGAAAACAGAAGAATGGACATTAACTATTGATGGTGAAGTTAATCGCCCACTTACTTTAAACTTAGACGATATTAATCATAAATTTCAATTAGAAGAACGTATCTATCGTATGCGTTGTGTTGAAGCATGGTCGATGGTCATTCCCTGGGTCGGTTTTCCATTAGCGAGCTTACTTTCTTTGGTTGAGCCCAATAGTCGTGCAAAATATGTTGCCTTTGAAACGCGTTATGCACCACAGGAGATGCGCGGACAAGATAGTCGCTTCATTGGCGGCGGTTTACAATACCCGTATGTCGAGGGATTAAGACTCGATGAAGCGATGAATCCACTCACATTATTGGCGACAGGGGTATATGGAAAATCCTTGCCAAACCAAAATGGTGCACCTATTCGCCTTGTTGTTCCGTGGAAATATGGATTTAAGGGGATCAAATCCATTGTCAAAATTCGTTTAACTGAGTCAATCCCACCAACAACGTGGAATCTTTCAGCACCGCATGAATATGGTTTTTATGCAAATGTTAATCCAGATGTTAGCCATCCTCGTTGGTCACAAGCAACAGAACGCTTTATAGGCACAGGTGGATTAGGTCAAGTTACAAGACAACCAACATTATTGTTCAATGGCTATGGCGACCAAGTCGCACATTTATATAAAGATTTAGATTTGCGGAGAAATTTTTAATGCAACCAATATATGGAATAAAAGTTAAGTTATTAAAAACCATATTCCATCTTATTGGTTTATTGGCTTTCACTTGGCTTATTTATACAATTTATACGCAAAATTTCAGCGCAGATCCTTCAAAAGATATTCAGCATTTTACTGGAATTACAACGTTACGTTTATTAATTATATTAGCTCTGATCCCTATGGTTGCCTTTTACTTAAAATTAAACACATTATTTCAAGTAAGAAAACTATTAGGATTATGGTGTTTTTTTTGGGCTAATTTACATTTAGCAAGTTATCTGCTACTTGAAATAGGTTGGGAAAATATTACTTTCTTTTTTAGCGAAGTTTTTTCCCGTATTTATCTTATTATAGGCGCTTTATGTTGGATAATTTTATTATTGATGGCTATAAGTTCATTTGATTGGTTAAAAAATAAATTTAATCAAGAATGGAAAAGAATACATAGTCTGTTTTATCCACTCTTATTATTAGTCTGTATTCATTATTTTTTATCATTAAAATCGCCAACACCAGAGCCTATTATTTATCTAATTATTATTGGATTAACTTACCTTTTTCGCTTTTGGCAACAGAAAAAAAACAAATCAACTAATATATAAAATAGCCTACCCACCAATTTAATTCTAATATTATATAAATGATCTTGTTAAAGCCTCATTTAAGAGGCTTTAACAAATTGTAATAAACTAAATAGTTGCCTATCAATTCAGTATTAGAAATACAATGATATATCCATAGAAAAATTACGCCCAGGAGCAGTAAAACGTTGTAAACCAAGACGATCACGATCTATTTGATTTGTTGTACCAAATTCTGGCAGACTTCTTAATGCATCCCAAGTACTATATTTTCTATTAAATAAATTAAAAACCCCAGCACGTAATACAATATTTTTATTTACATTATAGTAAGCTGTTGTGTCAAATATAGTATAAGAATCACTAAGATATGGCCATTCACGACCATTCCGTATTGCTTGATTACCTTCTTTTCGTGCTGAATAAGTCATAAATATCCCTGCACCATATTTTTTATCCGCATTATCATAAGATAAGGAAGAAACCCATTTAAAAGGTTGTACAGAAAGTAATGAATCTCCAGAAGCATCTTTTCCGCGTGTATAATTAAATGTATTACGCAATATATATGTATTATCTAAGCCGAATATTTTAGAAAGCCGAATTTCATTCGTTAGCTCAAAACCATAAACGTATGCTGAGGCAACATTACTATATTGAAGATGATTTTGTGGTAATGTTGGCTTATTCCAATAACTATCGCCCATATTAGGATCATACCACGGATTAGGAACTTGTTTTTCGCTCTGCTTAAGATCAATAAAGTTATTGTATTTAGTATAATATACATTTACTTTATTAAATAATTTATCATTATTATAACTTAATGATATTTCATTACTTAATCCTTTTTCTTGCTTTAAATTAGGGTTAGGCTCTAAGCGATTACGAGCATCATTACCTCCATAATCAAAATAAAGCTCTTGAGCTGTTGGAATACGAAAACCCTGCCCAATTTTATATTGGAAAGTATAATTTGGTGTTATGTTATAACTGGTTGATAATGCCAAAGATAAAGCCTGATAATGATTATCAGTGAGATCGCTATCTTTCGCTAAAGATAATTTAGCATTATCTGTATGATGAGAAACATTATCATATCTACTGCCTAAAACTACATTTAATTTGTCATCAAACATTTTTATTTCATCAACAAAAGCAATACTAATATCTTGAGTATATACAGGTCTGATGATGCTATAATTAGATTGATAAGGAACTTTAGGCTTTCCTAGATATTTAGTATCTATATTTTTATTGTTAAGTGTTTTTGTAGAATATGAAGTTCGTAGTGCTAATGAGTGCGTTGTATTAAATAAAGATAATGGCATTAATACTATTTCATTATTAATAAACCTACCATATTGAATGATATTCCTACTATTTTCTTCAAAAATATCATAATAATGACCATTATAATGTTCATCAAACGTAGAGCTAAATGCTTTTTGTTCTATTTTTTGCCAATTAAAGCTTGTCGTCATACTGTCAATATATCTTTCTGGAGTCCACGTATCAGAGAGTGTATATCTAATTCTTTTTGATAAATCATCACCAGTACGATAATAGGAAGAAAATAAGTACCAAGATTTTTCATCTGTATATGTTTTACCCTCACTGTATTCAAAAGTAGCACCTATTTTATGGTTTTGAATACCTAATAGATTAATTTTTGATAGTAAAGAATGACGCGTTTTTTCTTGAGGATCTGGTGTTCCCCTAGCAGAACCGAATATATCATTTTCATGTTTATAATTATTAGTTTCATGCCCATTACGATAAACATATAAGAGCATCCCTTCTACATCTTGTTGGGAAGTTGCAATACCTATCGTTTGCATTTTTTCATTATTTTTAGAAGTATAAACACTACGAGAAACAAATCCCCAATTACCTTCACTAATCAAATCCGCAGGATCTTTAGTAATGTATTTTACAGCCCCTCCTAATGCTCCACTACCTGAAAATATAGAATCAGCACCCTTAGATATAATTACAGACTTTAAATGTTCTGTTTCGATATCATTCATACTTCCATTAAAATAACCATAACCTTTATAAATGGTATTATCGAAGGTTTCTGCTTGAGGGATATCATCAACCTGTATAGCAACACGATCTTTATCAACACCTCTTATTGCATATCCATTATTACCAAAACGTCCTTCGGATGAGACACCGACACCAGGAAGATGGCGAACAATATCTTCCATGCTAAATATTAAATTTTTTTCCAATTGTTCTGAATTTAATGTTTTTTCATTAATTTTTTCTTCTTTTTTTTCAATCACATAAAGAACATCTTCAGATATAGCTTTATTATTAAAAAAAACTATCGAGGTAACAACTAGATAGAGTAACGTTTTTTTCATAAACACTCCTTAATTAATGTATTGAATGATAATTATAATCATTATCATTCAATTCAATAAAAGGAATTGTAATACAATTGAAAATTTAGTTGTTTTATCTAATTAATAACAAATTAATTATATTTATGTTTACATATATTAATTTAAATGCATTCTTTAAGAATAAAAAAGCACAAAATCATAAGTTGCAGTCTTAACCTCAATTGCCTCTTCCATACCTTTAATAATTAAATCAGCTAATTCACTCCAACTCATATGGCGTAGCCATTATATATCGCCATTACTTTTAACTATCTGTTTATGTTGTTTTATGAAAATCACTGGTAAGCCTATTACAAACGTCAAGATATGTCTGATAAACGGGCTTATCATCGAACAACACTCTATCACCATCATTGAAACCATCAATCTCATTACTTGCGAAAAGGAGAGAACTGGTAATCAACAATATATACCCCCATAGACCCTGTTTTTACTGTTACCCATACTGTTCCTTGGTTTTCGATTTTGAATTGCTAATACAAAGAAATTTCCACCGTTCTGTAGAAATTTCTTTTATCCATATACCGTAGTCACATCGGCCAAATTGGTTAGTGCTAAGGCCCGGTGATGTGATCTCATATTCAGTTTGAATATCAAAATACCCACAATGATATTTCTTTATGGCAGAAAAATAGGTACTGCCAAGGTAATGTAACGACATCTAAAGCTAATGTCACAGGAAGTAATACTCGGGCAATTTTTTCCCCAAACGAGTTTAATTTAGTATGATTAATTTAACACAACTCACCAAACTAGATTTACGTTGGAACAACTTCACCAAAGAACCATCAATAATAAAAAAATTAAGAAATAATGGATGTATTGTCTTTATATAAAAATTAACTAATTAATTATATATCTATTCTCGACTATAAAAATAATTTTCCAGTGCTTCTTCCTATTTTAGGATAGATACACTGGATTTATTTTATAGCTAGGATCAAATCGGATTTCAATTTTAAATAAGTTTTCGAAATTAAAAATCTTTTATTTTCTCTAAAGAGTAATAATCTTCGTGCCTATCATTGTCGCTTTTCCACCTACTCTCACTCGACTAATTGTATTTTCCGTTGAATCAATAATAACGTGAATAAGAGAGGAACATTGCATTGCACGCCCTTGCTCTAATAAAAAATGTGTTTGATAAGGGAAAACATGCTTAACAAGATAGCAGCCTAAAGCGCCACTAGAACTCCCTGTCGCAGATTCTTCATTGATGCCATATAAAGGTGCAAAATTACGGCAATGAGCAGTAATTTCTTTATCTTGACTAAGTTCAAAAACATGAAAACCGATAGTATTAAATTCACGGCTTAAGTTTGCAATCGCTTCAAAATTAGGTTTTAGCGTATCTAATTTCCCAAATTGTACAGGGATCAAAATATCAGGTAGTCCCGTTGAAAATATCTCAATGGGTAAGCCTGTTTCTGAAATAGTTTCGCAATTTATTCCCAGTGCAGCAGCCACTGCATCGATATTTGGAGCTTGACGTGAAACAGGTAGTGTTTGCTCCATAACGATATTTTCAGCATTAATTGCGACACTTAGAATACCTGCTTTCGTTTTTTGTGTGTAATGACCAGAAGCCAATAAGTTGAGTGAAGATAAAGTGAAAAATACCGCTAATGTCGCATGACCGCAAAAATCGACCTCACCTTCAGGAGTGAAAAAATCAACCTTAAAATCCGTCTCTTCACCTTGATAAACAAAAGCTGTTTCAGAAAATCCGACTTCTTTAGCGATGGTAATTTTCTGTTCATCACTTAATTTAGGAGGATTAATTACCACGCCAGCAGGATTGCCACCTTTATTATTTCGAGTAAATGAGTTTATAAGGTGTACTTTGATCTCGTGCTCTACTGAGCGTATAGCTTCATTTTGCATATATTTCCCGCATTGCTTCGAATAGCATTAAATCTGTGTGTAAAAATAGAGTGTTATAAAATACGCATTAATTAGGGCAAACTTCTGACACGCCATCTAGCCCTTGTTGTCTTTGTTCAAATACGACGCTTTTTTTATCCCCTTCTCGGATAATTTTTAAGATATAAATACTATCAAAATCACTACTTTTCCATTTAGGAATTAATTTAGGATCGCCTCCCTCTTGTTTCATAATATCTCGCGCAACCTTGGTTAAATTATCATGCTCCCAGGCAATAAAAATAACCGAGTTTTCATACTGTCGACTTAACAGTTCCTCTCGTAATGCTTTTATCTCTTTAGCGTGATATTGAAGATGAATAGGCAATGAGGTTTTAATAGCGATAGGTGAAATCGTTTGGAGTGAACGCAATGAATTCCCTAACTTACTCTGTTTAGGTGCCGCGGCGAATAATGCATCAGGTTTGCCAAATTGATTTATAAGCACATCGGGTAGGGCTAATGCTCTATTTAACCCTTTACAGGTCAGTTGCCCACTATCATTATCAGGTTTTTCACCATGTCTTATAAAAACCAGTGTTTGATCGGAATACGCCATATGACTAAATCCTAGAATAAATACGCTCAAAAATATAAATACACTGCGCATACAGCGTTACCTTTAAGTCAATTGAGTATAAGAAATATGGGAAATTAAAACACATCTAATATTAACCATAAACTCACTGAGTTTAAGTCACTCAGTCTATCATAGCCAAAAGTGTTTCAGCGGTGAGCAAATCTTAGATAGCGCATATTTAGCCACTTTTATACTCTATTGACCTTTATTCTACCTTCTAAACGCCTCAAAACTAATTAACAAATATTAAAATCAATCAAACAATTGTTAACAAAAAATAAAGGATTTTTTTTAATTTTTTATTACTTTACACCCAATTTTATAAAGCTAAATGAAACTTAAATACTCAGTACATTTAGATAAAAAATGGAAGAGATCTCTTTTTAAGAGAAAAAATAATGTGTTAAAAATCAATACAAGCCTTTTTATCTCCCTTTATTTAGTTTAATGACTAAAGTTCTTCCTCTGCTTACCGATACTGTTTGTTCTTAAATAAGTTACCAATACTTATTAATTATTATTTATCCAGGGTTAAGCATGTTCTTTAAAAACTTTAAAATTCGTACAAAGTTAACCATCGCATTTACAACTTTTGTGATGCTAATTATGTTGGGTTCCAGTTTCGCATTAATGGGTTTAAATAGTGCGAATCAAGATATTCATGATGTCGTTGATGATATCTATCCAGCCACAGTCAGAGCCAACTTACTGATTAATAATTTCAATGAATTTATTATATTTCAGCAACTTACTATGCTTGATGAGCAAGGAAGTTTAGCGGCTGAGCAAGAGAGCAAAAAAGCAGAGATCACCGCTAAAGTTGCGCAATTACTGAAAGAATTAGACGAAACCACACACGATGCTGAATCAAAAAAAATCTTAGCTGAGGTTTATGAGATCCGTCAGCAATATATAAACTCTCAAAACTTTGTGGTGAAGGCATTTAATGAAAATAACAAACACGCCGCTGTCAATGAACTGATCACAAAAACTTCCGCTATTCAGTTAAAGTATCGCGATAAAATATTAGAGTTTATCAAATTACAAGACAAAAAAATGGAAGAGGCAGGTGACGCTGTTGAACGTGATTTTATTGAGAAAAGGATCTTTTTAGTCTTATTAACCCTCATCAGTATTATTGTGGGTAGTATTTTAGGATGGTTTATTACTAAAGGCATTACTCTTCCATTAGATAAAGCAATAAATTTTGCTAAAGCGATTGCCAATGGTGATTTAACACAAGAAGTGAATATTGATTATCATGATGAAGCAGGAATATTATTACAAGCCCTTGCTGAAATGAAAACGCACCTATTAGAAGTTGTGCAAAATGTACAAAACAGCGCTGAAAATATTTCGTCAGCAGCAGAGCAAATTACAGCTGGTAGCCAAAATTTAGCAGCAAGAACAGAAGAACAAGCAACATCAGTAGAAGAAACGGCAAGCTCAATGGAGCAAATGACATCAACTGTTAAAAACACCGCAGATCATACTCATGATGCGATTAATGTTGCTGAAAAAACTGAAATCGCCGTACATCATAATGGCGAAATAATGCTTCAGCTAACTGAAAAAATGAGAGCCATTAATAGCTCATCATCTCAAATGACAGATATTATTAACTTAATTAATGCCATTGCATTCCAAACTAATATTCTTGCACTAAATGCCGCTGTTGAAGCCGCTAGAGCGGGTGAACATGGTAAAGGTTTTGCAGTTGTTGCTGGTGAAGTCAGACTACTGGCACAAAAAAGTGCAGACTCCGCTAATGATATACGCACTCTTATCGATAATTCATCAACTCAAACACAAGAAGGAATGGAATTAGTTGAACAAGCCGGCTCACAAATCCAAAAAATGATCGCTGATGTCGAAGAGATCAGTGCGCTATTGCGTGAAATTGGGCAGGCAAGTAATGAACAAAGTGATGGTATATCGCAAATCAATAACGCTATAAGTCAGCTTGATTCAACAACTCAACAGAATGCGGGATTAGTTGAGGAATCGGTAGCTGCTGCAAGTTCACTTAATGAACAAGCACTTAATCTGAATAAATTAGTGAATTACTTTCAGATTAAAAGTATCTAATATTTAGTTGAATAAGTTTATTGAAAAAATAAAGGTCACTAGTCTTCTATCATAGTGACCTTTAAACGTGTTTTATGTATGTTCCAAACGGCTATACGAATAAATAAACTCAACCAAAGACGTGAGTTAAATGTGCTTTATATTCAGCAATATCATTCTCAACCGTTGGCTCTTTAATAACATCATTGACCATAAAAGTCGGTAATTGAGATAATCCTAAAAATTGTTGTGACTTGTGGAAAGCGAAATAAACACCATCAACACCTCTGCCATCAAAAAAATTACCAAATTCATTAAAGGCTTCAACAGGCGCATTCCACGTTACAGAGATCATGTATTTCTTACCTTGTAACAGCCCCCCTGTACCGTATTGCTTTTTAGGATCACGACGCGTACGCCCATCGTTCTCATATAACTTGCCATGACCAAATGTATACACATCATCCATATATTTTTTTACTTTCCACGGCATCATCATCCACCAGCCAGGCATTTGATAAATAATGGTGTCCGCCCATAGAAATTTCTCGATTTCGTCGTCAATATCATAGCCATCTTCTATTTGGGTTTCTTTAACGCTATGACCTAATGTAACTAAATGCTCAGCAGCAACATCATGTAGTGTACGGTTTAATTGACCAGCAGAATGACCGAAGTTTTGACCACCATTAATCAATAAAATATTCATGCCAACTCCTAAATTTTCTCTTGCGATACGTTTAATAGAGTTAATTTAACAGGAAATAAAAAAATTCGCACACAACATAAAAATCTATAGAAAATTAAAATTCAGGATTATTTTCTTATTATTAAAAATCAACAAAGATAATTAAGAATAAAAAACCAAAATAGACCACTTTTACGATTGGGTATATTAATAATAGAGATTATTGCTTTTTAGGCAAAAGTCTATTGTTGTTCAGGCTATTTTGTTAAACCGTTGGCTGTTATAACATTAATAAGAATATCTTCTAATCTGATAGGATCGTCTTACTATCACACTAAGATAAACTGTAAGAAATTAAGGACATTAGTGCGCTAAAAGTTACAGCTTTAATGTGTCAGATAAATATTGAGTTAAACTATCAATAAAAACGCGGATACGTTGGCTCACCACGCGATCACTATAATAAACAGCATGAAAAGGTAATGGTATAGATTGTAATTTATCGCTAAATAGCTCAACTAGTTTGCCTTCTTGAATATCTTTATTCACCATAAAATCAGATAAACAAGCAATCCCTTCACCACTCACGCATAATTGCCTTAATGTTTCGCCACTGTTTGAAGATATCCCTTCTGTTACCGTAATTAATGCATTTTTTTCGATTTCTAAAGGCCATGTATTTAATGAAACTGGCTCAGTAAATGTTAAACAAGTATGTTCGCTCAATGCTTGCGCTGCTGTCGGAATTCCTTTTCGCTCTATATATTTTGGCGAAGCAATAATTTTACGATAGCTATTAAATAAAGGGCGAGCACGTAAACTTGAGTCTGTTAAATGGCCAACTCGTATGGCCACATCCACTTTACGCTCAATTAAATTCACAAAAGTTTCTGATGAGACTAATGACAAAATAATATCAGGGTATTGTTGGCGAAAAATAGAAATAAAAGGGATCAACAAATGTAATACAACAGGAGTTGCCGCATCGATACGCAGTAAACCTTTAGGTGAATTTTGTGTGCCATATAACTCATTTTCAGCTGCTTGCATTTCCTGCAAAATAACTTTCATTCGCTGAAAATAAAGTTCACCTTCTACGGTAAGATCAATTTGGCGGGTCGTTCTATTCAGTAAATTAACACCTAATTTATCTTCTAATTTCTTCACTGTTCGGCTGACGGCTGAATTAGCCAGATTCAGTTTATCAGCTGCTTTTGTAAAGCTTTTATGTTCAACAACTTCAACGAATACTCTCGCTTCTTCTGACGTTGCTTTCATACAATAAGTCCCAGTGCTATTAGGTAGTATATTGGGATTTAAGGATACGGACATTTTTTTATTATTGCAATTAAGTTAATAATCAGGGGAGAATAGTGAGTTATTGTAAATAGTGTGAATGGTATAAATAAACGTTACTACTTAAAAAATAAGCAGATATACATAATGTACATCTGCTTAAATCATGGTTTAAACATAAAATTTTTATTTAAAATAATAAGACACATTAACGGAGGGTAAATAAAATCAGGCTAATTTTTCAATAAATTTGATATCTAATAATTCAATTTTATCTTTTAGATTTTCAACAAACGCTTTCATATGTGCCGTTTCATTGTGTTTATCGATAGCGCTCTGGTTTTCCCATATTTCAAAGAAAATAAAGGTTCTTGGTTGAGTGGTATCCTTATGAAGTTCATACTGGATACATCCTTCATCTTTATGGCTTGGTTTTATCATTGCTTTGCAAGCAGATAACACTTCATTTTCATGATTTTCTTTTGCCACAATTGTGGCAATTAATCTGACATTATTCATATGAAATCCTATATTCCAACATAAGTGTAAATGACAAATAAATAACAACCTGAAATTACTCTAGCATAATTTTTTATTTCATTATTTACATTTAGGCAAAAATAAGTTGCTGATATTGTTATTATCATAATGATTATTATTTTTATTAAAAAGCAATTCAATAATATAAACACCACAATCATTATTGCCATTAAAGCAATAGTCTATTGTTTTTTTCATTATTTATTGCATTTTTTTACTTCATTACACTAGCACCCTATTAAATTTCAAATTTATTATTCACCTTATTAGGATGCGCTATGAAAACCTTTCTCCCTTTATTAGCTCTGGCTACTGGGGCATTTGCAATAGGAGCCTCTGAATTTACACCAATGGGGTTACTACCTAATATTGCTTCAGGGCTAGATATCTCGATCACAACAGCAGGTGGCCTCATTACAGGTTATGCTGTCGGTGTTATGGTTGGCGCTCCTATTATGACATTGGGCTTAGGTCGATTAACAAAACGACATGCTTTAATTTTCCTATTATTGCTCTTTATTGCAGGCAATTTATTCGCCTCACAATCTGATAGCTATTGGGGATTAATGGTTGCAAGGCTAATAACGAGTCTTAATCATGGTGCTTTTTTTGGTATTGGATCAGTAGTAGCCGCAAGTCTTGTTGAAAAACATAAACAAGCTGCTGCCGTTGCCGCTATGTTTATGGGATTAACTCTTTCAAACTTGATCGGTGTTTTTATTACTTGGATTGGTCAAGTTTATGGCTGGCGTTTAGCCTTTGTTCTTATTTCTGGATTAGGTGTTGTGACACTGATGGGTTTATTAATGCTGCTCCCTACGATCCCTAAAGGAAACAAGCCTAATATCAAGTATGAATTAAAAGTACTCACTCGTTTACCTGTTGTGTTAGCACTACTGACTACCGTATTTGGCGCCTCTGCTCTTTTTGCTCTTTATACATACATCGCCCCTTTCCTTATTAATATTGTTCATATCAGCGAAAGCGATGTCGCAATGCTACTTGTTGTGATTGGATTAGGATTTACCGTAGGTAATTACTTAGGGGGTAAGTTATCGGCAAAAGGAATCGATAGAACATTAGTGATGTTTTTTATATTACTGATTTTATCAATGATCCTTTTACCCTTAGTTTCAAATCATTTGTTCTTAACGATTATCACTCTTTTTATTTGGAGTGTGGCGAGCTTCGCCCTTGTTCCACCACTGCAAATAAAAACAATGCAGATAGCCCATGATGCGCCGGGTTTAGTTTCATCAGTAAATATCGGTGCATTTAATTTAGGCAACGCTATTGGAGCCGTTATTGGCGGAGTTGCTTTAAAATACAGTTACAACATTGTCCCTTTAAGTGCGGCCTTAGTTGGGATCATTGGTTTATTACTGGTTTTTGCTCAATATAAAGTGAAAAGAGAACCACAAAGAAGCTTGGCTTAGTCATTAACGCCCTATTCATACTCACTAAAAAATGAACCTAGTTCACACTTTGGTTCTTTTTTTTCATGTGTAACAACGTCGACAATAAAATGTAAACAATTTTACCAATATCAGACAAACTGTTTGTTTTTGCCAACTTATTTCAACGTTTATGGATGGCGTCAAATGTTAAATCCTAAAACATCGCTAACATAATCGCTGATTTCCATTATCAAAACAGAGCTATTTAATGATGAAAATAATCTTTTCACTATTAATACTCCCATAATAATCTCAGGATAATGTCACTTATTGTGAGATAAGCTTATAGAGCTAAAACAGGCAGCAACACATTTACACACTAAAGAAAATATTCCGTTAGAGATTATTACGTAGCTGAATCGAAAATAATTATCTGTAAACTCACTTTTCAATCACCTTTTTTACTTTGAATATTTGTATGACAATTATCTAGATGAAATTAATATTTCACCTAAAAATGAGACTATTACTTCAAAAATATTTCATATCTTATCTTTGTTCTATAACAGTCAACTTAAACACTTTTAAAAAGGTAAGAAATCCCCTTAAATAAATATTTTCCTATTATTAAATAGAATTTATTTCACGTTTTCTTATTTATAAAGAATAAAAAAAATAGACTTTTTACTTTTATCAATACGATCAAGATCACGTCAATCATATCTTTAATTGAGGAACATTAGGAAGAACCATTCTCATTTATTATTTACTTTTCTTATCATGGTTCCATTATCTCACTGATTTGTATTACAATTAAATCTAGTTTGAAAGCGAGTAATTGTGCGCCTATGGATACAAAAAGAAGTTAATCATTGATGAGAAAATCATATTAAAGTCCATTTAAACAGTTAATATAATAATATTAATTTTGTATAATTAAAATTATTATATTAAGAATAAATAAAAACAAATCAATGATAACAATTTATTTTCACACTAGATAAAAATAGATATAAATTAGAAATAAAAAAAATAAATATATTTTTATAAATAAAAAACACGTAAAGAATAGGCAAGAAATAAAAAAACAAAATAAAGAAAACACTAAAAATTAAAACAAGATAGAAAAAACAAAATAAAATATTAAAAATACAAAGTAAAATATTATCGATAATGAAAGAAAGTATTATAAAAATAAAAAAACGATAATTTAAATTATTAAGACAACAAAATTTATAACAATAAAATATCGAAATAAAAAATTTTTAGTTTATTTGTTAATAAAATAGGTAAAAAAGCAATTCATTAATTTATTTTATGTTTATTTTGGGAGTTGATGGTCTTTTTTTACCCTAAAAATGGCATTTTAGACTTCAATTTATCTTTTTATTACATAGCTAAAACCATCAATATCGTTCTTTTTTTCATCAAAAACCAATTTTGCAACAACATTAGCAATGCAATTACATTGATGAGCGTCAAAAAACACGACAATTAACAAGCAAATAATGAGAAAAAAGGAATTTTTTTATATTTGTCACACAATTGATTTTATTCTATTACATATCAATAAATATTCCCTACAATAGCCAACTAATCTAACCTGACAATTTCCTAAGTGATGATATCTTTCATTGTTTAGGTTAGTAACTATCTTTTTTTATTTATGATTTATCGTTTCAGCAAAGTAGAGCATTAATAAAACCTAGTACCCTACACAATTATATAATGACCAACTTATAGGTTTGCCAACGCAGTTATAAACGATAACAATTGCAAACTTAAGGATAAAAATAATCATGTCAGACTATCTATCATTCTTATTAGGCATTGTGCCTTTAGCGGTTTTGATTTTTATGATTTTAAAAATGAAATCAGCCGTTCACCATGCCGTGCTTGTATCTTTAGTGATAACTGTTGCACTTGCTATTTTCCATTGGAACAACACCATTCAATTTGCTTCAGTCTCTGTCCTTTATGGCGCAGTTAAAGGATTGTGGCCAATCATCATCGTTATTCTTGCTGCCATTTATAGCTATAACTTAATGCTAAAAACAGGTGGCATGGATGTCCTTAAAGATGTACTGGCTGGCATAAGTGATGATAAGCGAGTGCAAGTTCTGCTTATCTCATGGTGTTTTGGTGGCTTTCTTGAAGCTGTTGCGGGTTATGGTACTGCGGTTGCCATTCCTATCGGTATTTTAATTGCACTTGGATTTGATCCTTTTAAAGCAGCAGTTGCCTCTTTAGTTGCCAATACAGTTCCTACTGCTTTTGGTGCAGTCGGTATTCCAGTTTCAATTTTGGCGCAAAATACTGGGCTTGATGTATTAGTACTGAGTAAAACGATTATTATTCAGTTGGGATTATTTAATATCGTATTGCCTTTTGTCATCGTTGCCATTGCTGGTGGCGGAATTAAAGCGATTAAAGGTGTCGGATTTATTACCTTAATGTGTGGTATCAGTACACTGATCCCTCAATATATCGTTGCAGCTAATTTAGGTGCTGAATTACCAGCGTTTGCAGGTAGCTTAGTCAGCTTAATTGTGGTTATTTTCCTTGCTAAACGCATGAAAAATAGTGGTGATAAACAGAAAAATGTCAAAAAACATACTGGCAAAGAGTTGTTAGTAGCAAGTTCTATTTATCTGTTTACTTTTATATTTATTTTAGCGTGTTCACCTTTATTCCCTACGCTCCAAAGCATGGCGAGTGCGATTTCCACAAAGATCCCATTTGTATTAAGTGAAACACAAACGGAATATCAAACCATTGCTTGGTTAAGTACACCGGGGGTATTAATTATTCTCGCCAGCTTTGTGGGGGGAACCATTCAAGGCGCAAGTGTTTCAACACTTATCTCTGTTCTGGTTAAAACGACTATCCAACTGAAAAACTCAATTATTGCCATCACAGCAATCGTAGCGATGGCAACTGTCATGGATTTCAGTGGCATGATTGGCAGTATCGCTGAAACCTTAGTCGATTTCACAGGTGCAGGATTTATCTTTATTGCCCCAGTGATCGGTGCGTTAGGAACGTTCGTAACAGGTAGTGACACCAACTCTAACGTACTGTTTGGTAAGTTACAAACCAGTGCAGCCGCTAAACTTAATATTGACCCATTCATTCTGGCCGCTGCCAATACCTCTGGTGCAACGGGCGGTAAAATGATTTCACCTCAAAGTATCGCCATTGCTGTTTCAGCGACAAAAATGGATGGCCAAAGCAGTGCCATTATGCGTGAAACCTTAAAATACTGTATTGCCTACATTGTTATTCTTGGGGCGAAGATCGGTATTATTTATCATCTAATGAACTAATTAATAAGGAGAAGTGAGCGTGTTTATTCCATTCACTTCTCCTCTTATAACGAAGCAATAAAAGAATTTTATCTTTAGTAAAAATAATAACATCTGAGCGATGTTTTGGAGTTCGATTAATGAAAGTTAATTTTTATGCGACCTGTCTTGGTGATGTGCTGAAAGCAGATTCAGCCCGAGACACCGTCTTGTTACTTGAAAAATTAGGCTGCGAAGTCTTATTTCAGGAACGCCAAGGTTGCTGTGGTCAGCCTGCGCTTAATAGCGGTTATGTTAATAACGCAAAACCCGCCATGAAATCGTTAATTGAAACATTGGAAGTGAACGACTATCCCATTATTTCACCCGCAGGCTCCTGTACTTATGCCATTAAAGGTTACCCAACTTATCTTGCTGATGAACCACAATGGGCATTACGGGCACAAGGTGTTGCCGATCGCCTTATTGATTTAACCAGCTTTATTGTTAACACCCTTGGTGTTGTCGATGTTGGGGCTCGTCTGCCAGGTAAAGCGGTTTATCACCCATCTTGCAGTTTAACCAGAAAATTAGGTGTCGTAAGTGAGCCTTTAACGCTGTTAAAACATGTTGAAGGTCTTGAAATGTTACCTTTTGCAAACTCAGAAACCTGCTGTGGCTTTGGGGGAACTTTCTCCGTGAAGATGTCTGAAATTTCAGGCGAAATGGTGACTGAAAAAGTCAAACATATTATGGATGTGAGTCCTGATTATGTCATTGGTGCCGATACAAGCTGCTTAATCAACATTCAAGGTCGTTTAAGTCGTGAAAAACGTCCTGTAAAAGTGTTGCATATTGCACAAGTTTTAATGAGCCAATAAGGGAGCCTGCTTATGTCTATCAAAACCAGTGATATAGATTTCAGACCTCGTCTAGAACATGAAATGAAAGACACAATCATGCGTAATGCGGTTGTTATGGCGCAAGAACGCATTGGGGCTAACCGTCAAATCATGGTGAAGGAGCTAGGTAATTGGGAAGAGTGGCGTGATCGCGCTGAACAAATCCGTAACCATGTTCTTGAAAACTTAGATGCTTATCTCTATCAATTATCCGAAAAAGTGACTGAAAACGGAGGCCATGTTTATTTTGCTAAAACAGCAGAAGATGCCTCTCGTTATATTTGTGAAGTTGCCAAAAAGAAAAATGCGAAGAAGATTGTAAAATCTAAATCGATGGTCACCGAAGAAATTGGGATGAATAAAGCCTTACAAAATGAAGGCATTGAAATCATCGAAACTGACCTTGGTGAATATATTCTTCAATTAGATAATGATCCACCGTCTCATATCGTGGTTCCAGCGATCCACAAAGATCGTTATCAAATTCGCAAAGTCTTAAATGAAAAACTCAATTATGAAGGCAGTGAAACGCCAGAAGATATGACGCTTTTCATTAGACAACGTATAAGACAAGATTTCCTTTCTGCTGATATTGGTATCACTGGCTGTAACTTTGCCGTGGCTGAAACAGGTACTGTCTGTTTAGTCACCAATGAAGGTAATGCAAGAATGACCACAACACTACCTAAAACCCATATAGCGGTTATGGGTATGGAACGTGTGGCTCCTACCTTTGAAGAAGTTGATCCGTTGATAACCATGTTATGTCGTAGTGCCGTTGGCTCACGTTTAACCAGTTATAACACTTGGGTGACAGGTCCACGTGAAGCAGGCAATGTTGATGGCCCTGAAGAGTTCCATTTAGTAATTGTCGATAATGGTCGTTCTGAAATTTTAGGCTCACAATTTAAAGATATTTTACGTTGTATTCGTTGTGGTGCTTGCCTAAATACATGCCCTGCTTATCGTAATATTGGTGGTCATGCTTATGGATCAATTTATCCTGGTCCAATTGGTGCGGTAATTTCACCATTATTAGGGGGTTATAAAGATTTCCACGATCTCCCTTATGCATGTTCGCTATGTAACGCTTGTAATGTAGTTTGCCCAGTCAAAATTCCTTTAGCACAACTGATTTTAAAACATCGCCGTGTGATGGCAGAAACAGGCCTTACACCAAAAGCAGAACGTCGAGTGACAGGTATGTTTAACTACCTCAATTCACACCCTGCCCTTTGGAAAGTGGGTATGAATGTCGGTGCAAAAATGGCGGGATTAATGATCAAAAATGGTTCTACACCAATCAAAATTAGTGTTCTTAATGATTGGATGGAATCACGTGATCTCCCTAAACCAGATGGTTATAGCTTCCGTAGTTGGTTTAAACGCCATAAAGCAGAAGGAAAAAAATAATATGTTAAACGAACAAAATCGTAATGAATTTCTGCAAACTATTGCTGAAAAATTAGGACGTCCTATTGCGCATAAGCCACAGCCGCAGCCTACACCAGTGAATGATTTAGCGAAAACACGCTTAACTAATTTAACTCAAGATGAACTGTGCAAAGAGTTTACGGACTTTGCACAGACTCAAATGGTGAAATGTGTTGTTAGCAAACCGAATGAAGTTATTAATAGCCTAATTGAGCTATGTGAAAGTTATGATTGTAAAGGCTCGGTGGTAATAAGTGGTGATGAGCGTTTAGATGCACTTGGCATCACAAAAGCGGTTAGCGAAAAATACGAAACTTATATTTGGGATCCTACACTTGGGCGTGAAAATATTGTTCATGCTGAACGCTCTCAAATCGGAATTGTTTTTGCTGAAGCGGGATTAACGGAATCTGGTGGAATTGTTTTATTTTCGTCTCCAGAGAAAGGACGTGCCGTGAGTTTATTACCTGAAACCTCAATTGTGATCCTACGTAAAAGCGATATTTTGCCTCGTGTGGCTCAAATTGCTGAGCGTTTACATAAGATGGCTCAAGAAGGTGTGAGAATGCCGTCTTGTATCAATTTAATTGGTGGTGCAAGTTCCACTGCTGACATTGAATTGATTAAAGTATGGGGGGTTCATGGCCCTGTTCATGCAGCTTATCTTATTATTGAAGATTGCTAATTCAAGATAAAATAACGTTAAAACGATAACAAAATAGCTAACAGTCAGAGTCGATCATCGACGCCTAAATCAAACCCAAAAGATAAGTTAATGGCTTTTGGGTTTTTCTCTATTATTTACCAATTAATTATTTAATAAAACTTTTGCTCTCCATTGATTTAATTTTATTTCACATGCGAGTAAAACATCTCCTGCCCCAGAACCGCCCATTAATAATGCGGATTGTCGTTGACATTCAGCGCTTCTAAATTGAATAAAATGCTGCTGAGAACTGGCTAATGCATCAATGGCACTTTTCGCTGCAATAGAATCAGTATCTTCAAGATCACTCTTACTTTTGTCATAAATGACATTCATTTGCTGTTCTGTCAGTTTTAACTCATCCAATAAACAAGCTTGCACAGCGGTTCTTGGCTCGTTTGCGGTCACTTCATAACATTTCGCTAAAGGATCGTATTTATCTTGTGCTGAAGAAAAAAAGCTCACTGTAAGTAAACTACAAGAGATCAGAAATAAACTTATCTTCACGCGAATTCCTTATAGATATTTATAATAAAATTTATGTTTAACATAATGTATAAAATAACTAATATCATATCTATTAGTGCGAATAGCTTCATTTTAGGACATATCGCATCTTACTTGATAAATTTAAATTTCAATCGATTAATAATAAGAAAATATTATTTAACACAATATCAATAGATTGAAATTCAACCAATAATTTTAAAAATAGCCATTTACTACTTTAACTTTGCATTGAATTGATAAAATAACAAACTTTCTTATATCGAAAAAAGTCTGCCATTTTAGTTTTCACTATTTTTTTCTTAGCATAGCAATAGAAAACCCTCTTTTTTTGCAGTAATCTCATACTATTCTTATTGGCAATTTTTGCCTAAAAACGACCAGTGGTATCACTAATATGTTCTACAAATTTACCCCTATTATTCTTCTTATAATTTCCAACGTTTTTATGACATTTGCTTGGTATGGACATCTAAAATATGGCAATAAACCCCTTATTGTTGTCATTATTTTAAGCTGGTTGATTGCATTTGTTGAATACTGCTTTGCTGTACCCGCAAATCGCATTGGTCATAATTATTACAGTGCAGCAGAATTAAAAACCATACAAGAAGTGATCACATTAACTATTTTCGCTATTTTTTCTGTCACTTACTTGGGAGAAAATTTTACATTAAATCATTTTATTGGTTTTCTTTTAATTGGTGCAGGTGCTTTATTTATTTTTAAAGGCCCTTTTTAGAAAAACCGATTAGTAGATATCATTAGCTCATTTTTACAGCATGTTATCTACGCTTATTTTGTTATCGCCTTATCAAAACTGATAAGGCTTTTTTTATTCGAAATCTCATTTTCTGATTACTTTTAATACTATTTATAGTGTGATTTTTACGGAGGATTAAATAACATCATCACTTACCATTAAGTTATATAGTCTACTCAGATTTTTTTTCCAAAATAATAGTCTGTTTTGTAATAAAAATATTCTATATATAGAAACATTTCTCTTGAAAAATATTTTTCATTCGGCGCATAATGATTGCTCTAAGAGAAGCATCGTTTCTCTGTCTTTTTTTG
Organism: Proteus sp. PR00208; assembly: GCF_016238545.1. Taxonomy (NCBI): domain Bacteria; kingdom Pseudomonadati; phylum Pseudomonadota; class Gammaproteobacteria; order Enterobacterales; family Morganellaceae; genus Proteus; species Proteus sp. PR00208. The sequence goes on from NZ_JAEHQE010000002.1 coordinate 134,081, forward strand.
CCTCTCTTAAACTACCGCACCCTTAAAACGTGCGTTTTGTCACTTTAACGTCAGATAAAATGGTATCTGGTATGAGCAAACATTCTAACGATTTTATTTATATGCAGGATAATCCCTGTATGCATTGTGGTGCTTGTTGCGCCTATTTTAGAGTTTCGTTCTATTGGGCTGAAATGGTAAGTGGTGGCGGTGTGGTTCCAGATGAATTAACAGAACCATTAACGCCTTTTCTCTCTTGCATGAAAGGAACAAATTCTAAAAAACCACGCTGTGACAAACTGATTGGTGAAGTTGGAGAGTGTGTAAGCTGTTCTATCTACGAACAACGTCCTTCTCCTTGTCGTGAGTTTCAACAATCTTGGGTAAATGGCATTCCTAATGAAGCTTGTGATCGTGCGAGAGCGGCTTATGGTTTACCGCCATTAACTCATATCACCTTACCTCACAGCGCGTAAGACATCAGAGGGGTTAAGCCCCTCCTGATTATTTAGTAATACCCAACACGCTTTTTTATAAAAAATAAAATAACAGTGCAAAAAATTGTTATTAAATAACACGTTAGTTTGACTTTATTTTTAAATAACCTAGTATATAAGGTAATGAATTAATAACGTGTGTTTAGCGAGGTTTTTTATTTAAAAATAGCGATATATTTGGAGGGTATTATGATCAGTAGCTCTTTTTTTATCCTTTTCCTTTCTTTTATCTGTTCTACTGCTGTCGTTAGTATGTTACTCGGTGGCTTAGAGGAATGATTATGAATGTTTCTGATGAAAATATTCTTCCCCAGAAATAATGCCCATACTTTACATAAAATCAGTATGGGCATTATTTTACTTGTCGTTTAAATTCTAGATTTATTTTTCCTGTTATTATTTTTATTCTATTTTTTATAAAAAACCAGATACCCAAACTTTCCTCGTTTATCTATTTAGTAAGTAAAATGCCCCGTTATTTTCCATGAAAATAAGACATCCTCTGCGACTTGTCCAAACCCAATATTATGCATAACTAGATAGCGTTGGTTATCCCCGCTTTTCTTATTTACTACAATGCCAATATGAGGTCGCCCATTATATAAACGCCAGCTAACAATATCGCCTGGCACATAATCTTCGGCATTTTTTGTAATCGGTTTTACTTTTCCTTTTCGTGTGAAAAAGACCTCTAAATTGGGAACTCTACGGTGATCAATATTCGTATCGGGTTTATTCAATCCCCACATTCGTTTACTTGGGTAAGCGGAAAAATTTGCTTTAATATCTTCATGTAATAATTTTTGTAAATCGATATCAATCCCACGATAACTACGAATAATCACATCACTACAGACTCCTTTATAAGCAGGCACGTCCCCCATTGGGTAGTCTATTTTACGATAATCAGAGTCGTAAAATACGGCTCTTGGTAAGTCAGCCGCATACTCCACCAGCTTTTTATTTTGTTCTGAAGTTAGCGCTTGTGCACTTGAAAAGGGAGTAATGAGTAAGAGTAAAACAGTAATTCCCATTATTTTCACTGTATGTTCTCCATGAAAAAGTTAAATCCATTATTTAAGAAAGAAATAACATTATCTGTTTATACTGATAAAGCACAGCATAAAAATATCAGGGAAGTCTTAATTCGTTTTTAGAGCCGTTTTTAGAGTAGAGATAAAAAAACCGAGCCACCTTTAGGGTAAGCTCGGCTGATAAATAAGGGAAAAAAATAAGAAAGAGAAAAAGTAAGAGAATACAGTTTAGTTCAACACAATATGACTTTTACGGCGTAAACTTGCAAACAGCATGTAAACTGCCGTCACTAATAACACCACAAAGAAGAAATTCATAATGCCGTTATTGGCTTGCGCCATAAACATTCCCGCCCCTAAAGGCCCAATAGCGGAGCCAATGCTATAACTTAATAGCATCACTTGTGTAATAGCGACAATGTAACTCGCGTTCACATGATCACATGCCAATGTAATAGCGATAGGATAAAGTGCAAAAGAAGACATTCCCAATAGCGCTAGTGCAATAATAAGCACCATATAATCGCTAGAAAGATAAGTCAGTCCCATGGCAAAAACGCCCACTAAACACATCATCGCTAATAACAGTGTCTTGCTGATCATCACAGACAATTTGCTAATAATAGGCTGGATCACCATTCCGCCTAAAATAATTGCTGCCATCAACACACCTATTTGGTCTGTTGTAAATTGCCCTTGATTTAAAGCCAATGGCATCATGCCATAAATACTACCCATCACAACGCCAGATACCATACAGCCCACTAAAGCGGCTTTATTTAATCGGCTCATCTGCTTGAGTGATAAACTTTTATGAGAGTGCCCTTGTGGTTGCCCTTGTTTAAAAAGTAGAGGCGGTAATACGGCAATGAGTAATAAAACTAATATCGCCATAAACGGGATAGCGCCTTGCGTACCAATTGCACCAATCGCCAATTGTCCTAATGTTGTGCCGCCATAAAGCGAGGTCATATAAAAACCTAAGCGTTTAGCTCGCTCTTTAGGATTATCGCCAATTAATAACCATGACTCGACAACAACAAATATACCTGCAACCGCCATACCACCAATAAAACGGAAAACCATCCATGCTGATAAATAAGGCATTAAAGGCAACACACCGACCGTCACTGCCAACAATAATAAAAATACAACGAAAGAAAGACTGTGCCCTATTCTTGCAATAATAGGTTCTATCATGACTGAACCTATTAACAATCCAATAAAATAAATACTTGCTAACCAACTGGCATAGAGCGTATCCATTCCAAAACTGCTCATAGACAGTGGAATTAAACTCATTAAATAGCCTGACGCGATAGCAAATACCGTTAACCCAGCCACAGGTACTAATGTACTGTCGCCTTTGCGTACCAAAGTAGTGTTCTGTTTCACTACCCTCGTCTCCACAGTCAAAACGGTTGATGATGCGCTGTTTTCTCGATGCCTGATAGAGGCGGTTCTTTTATCTAGGAAAGATAAAAGAAACAAAGGTGAAAACAGTGGATGGCGTTCCTAAATTCAGGAGACGCGAATATAGCGTTTAAATGATGATAAATAAAATTATAAAATCTAATGTCAGAAAACAATTTTATTTATATCAATCATGATTATCGTCTTTTTCCACCAAAAAGAAATAGCGCTAATCTAATATTTATTTTTATTAAATGATAAGTATTTTTTATTAAGAAGACTATGAGTAAATACGTGCTAAATAAAATAAAAATAATAAACATTCATTACTATCCTATCGTTACTCGATAGGATAGCTAAAAATGAAGAGATACTTTTGTTTATTCCACACTTTTCTCTAAAGCAATTTTAATGGCATCAGGAATTGAACCACCGTGACCTTTGCCCTCAAACAGATAAAACTCACACTGTTTTCCCGCTTCCGATAAATATTGACATAACTGATGTTGCGTTAACCAGCTACTACGCTTTTGATAATTTTTCTGTTGTTCTTCACTTAATTGGCTTAAATCTGGTTTTTCTTCTTTTTCCCCCAAGGTTATTGCAATAGAAATATCATTAGGAATAGCTTGCCATTGCTCTTGTTTCACCCATTCGCCTTTTCCCCACCATAATGATGGGCTTGCTGCGATATAACGTTGAAATGTTTCTGGATGATTGAATAAAACATAGAGGGTAAACACGCCACCAAAGGAGTGACCAAACAAAGATTGCTGAGTGATCGAAACGTGTTCTTTAGCGAGTTGCTCTAACGCATAAGGCCTTACTTGCGTTAAGAAGAACTGATAAAAATTTTCTGCATTTCCACCTCGGCTAAATGCTTCTCCTTTTACACTCGGCGTGTAGTCATGCGTTCTCTCTGTAATAAAATAAGCTTTATCCCCCACATACCCCACACTGATAATCGCAGGCAACGGTTTGTTTTTCTGCTTTATGGCTTCGTTTATCATCAACGGAAACTGGGCATTTCCATCAACACTATAAATTAGCGTTGTCTTAGTGGCGTTTTTAGGAATAGCAAGAAAGAGGCGATATTGTTTTCCTTCATATGCCACTTCTTTATTTGTAATTTGATAATAAGAGTGAGCCTGAGACTCAATTTCAGGAACTTCTTGGTTAGGTCTAGCTTGAGCCACCGCAGATAACATAATCATTCCACATAACATTAGTATTCGCATAAATCAGATACTCTGTCGGTAATTTAAAAAGTGAGCCATTAAGATGAAAATAATAGAGAGGCATAAAAAAATAAACCCCATACTTAACGGGGTTTATTTAAATTTAGGCTCGATTAGAAGCTATATTTAATATTTGCCCAATAACGACGACCTTCATCGACAACCCAGTTGCCGCCTTTATCATTTACAGCAGGACCTGTTTCATCTGTAATATTTAATACTGCAAAATTAAACATCGTGTTTTTATTAAAGTTGTAGGTCATTCCTAAATCAAAGGTTGTGTACCCACTACGATAACGTGCCCCAGTGTAACCATTACGTTGTGCCGCCCAAACTTGCTTACCAGTATAAGCGGTATTGGCATAAAAACTGGTTGCTTCGTCAAACTGCCAATCAACTCGTGCATTGGCGCTGTGTTTTGGTGTTAAATCTAATGGATAGCCTTTTAAGGATTCACCTGATGCTAATTTTTCATCATCACTTTTACGTTCTGAATCGATATAAGTGTAGTTTGCATTGACATGCCAACTTTCTGTAATTGGGAAACCAACCGCGGTTTCAATCCCTTTAATATTCGCTTTACCGACATTATCGTATTGATACAGTTTTAAACCCGTAATTGGGTCTATTTCGCCTGTATCGTAGTTAGTTAGCTTATCTTTAAAATCAGTATTAAAGAACGTCACACTTGCAGTAACACCATCTCCATTATCATAGCCAATACCAATTTCTTGGCTAACAGACGTTTCAGGTTTTAAATCACGATTACCGTACATAATCGCGCGACCTTTCTCTGTTGAAGTGCCATATTCTGGGCTAATTTCACGTAAGCTTGGTGCTTTAAAGGCTTTAGCTACACCACCTTTTAAGGTGAATTCATCCGTTAAATGATAAACGGCGTACGCTCTTGGGCTCCAGTGATTACCGTAATATTCGTGATCATCAAGACGCACACCGCCAGTTAATGCGAGGTTGTCTGTTACGCTATATTCATCTTCAAGGAATAACGCTTTTTGATCTGCGGTAATGGTGGATTGTTTAATACCAGAGCCAGTGGATGATTCATCTTTTAAACGTGAATATTGATATTGACCACCAAAAGTCATCACGTTATCAGGCAAGAATGCAGTAAATTTCGCATCAAAAACAGTATTGGTAATTTCAGGGCGGCGATCTTCATAATACTTCTCGCGCTCTTTTGTCACCTTATCAATCATTTCTGTTTTGGTGATGCGTTTAGTCTGTTCTTGATAAACACTTAATTCTGAATGCAGAATATCAAACTGATTTTTATAGGTTAATGCCCAGTGATTACGGTCATTATTGGTTTCCAGCATTTTATTTTCATCCGCTTTTCCACCACGGATAGTAAATTCACTCATGGATTTACCTGGTGTCGTTGTACGTTGTAACGTATTGCGACCCGCTTCTAATAAAATGGTTTGATTATCAGTCGGTGTGAAAGCCAATTTTGCCGTAATATTTTTATTGTCATTACGACCTTGGCCATAAGTGATTTTATCTTCAGCACGTAAATAGCTACTGCCATAAAGCTGTAAGCCTAATTTATCTTCAATTAAAGGTCCTGAAAGATAAAAATCACCATTAATGGAATCGCCTGCATCACGGTTATGTTGCAATGTACCGCCAAGTGCAACAGAGCCATGCCACTCTTTTGTTACTGGTTTCGTGATGATATTGATAACACCACCCATTGCATCTGAACCATACAGAGATGACATTGGTCCACGAATAACTTCTATACGTTCAATCGCCTCTGCTGGTGGAATAAAACCACCTTCATAACCACCACTCCCATTAGGACGTGACTCACGGCTATTTTGGCGACGACCATCAACAAGAATAAGGGTGTAGTCACCCGGTAAACCACGCATGGTGATTTCTTGTTTATTAGCATTACCATTAATGCTAACACCTTCAACACCTTTTACGGCGTCGGCTAAATCATGAACGGGTTTTTTAGCGAGTTGTTCTTTGCTGATCACGGTGATACTTGCTGGTGCATCTGTAATTTGTTGAGCAAACCCTGATGCTGATACTACAAGTTTTTCTTCTTTGTTTTCTTGTGCATACAGCGGATAAGAGGCAGATAAAATACAGGCTGTTAAAACACCCATTTTAAAGTTCATAGCAGTTCCCTGAATTAATAACGGTTATGGTAATGAGAATGATTAATATTATCTTAATCAAATATTCATGAGAATGATTTTCTTTTCATATTTAGTGTTTTTTTTTAATCTGCATCAAAGCAAATTAGTGCTATTCCGATTAAGTACAGAAATAGCGGATCTTGAGCACAAAAAAAGCAGATGGCATAACCATCTGCTTTGTATCGTTTTGTAGGGTATTTTTAGATTTAGAAAATTAACAAATTACACTCTTGCTATTACCAGAATACGGCGTAAAGCACACACAAAATGACCATAATGGCGTAAGAAGCAATATTGAATCCGCTTTGTGTTTTAAAGGTTTTATCTGTTAATGCAATCGCCCCTACACTGTCATCAGTTTTAGTCGAGGTTAAACTCACTAAAGCAATCACAACAGTAGTAAACATAAAGGTGTACATCATTTGATCAAGGAATGGCATACCTAATGGCATTAATTTTAGAAATAATGCAAACGGTATAGATAAAACCACACCAATGATTGCGCCTTTTGCATTCGTTTTTTTCCAGAACAAACCTAACAGGAATACCGCTAAAATTCCTGGGCTGACTAAGCCTGTATATTCTTGAATATATTGGAATGCCTGATCGATACCACCTAATAATGGTGCAATAAAGCAAGCAATAATTAAAGCAACAACTGCACTAATACGACCCACGTTCACTAAACGGGTTTCAGAAGCTTTTGGCCCAATATACTCTTTATAGATATCCATCGTGAAAATAGTCGCGATAGAGTTAAGCATAGATGCCAAAGATGAAACTATTGCAGCGGCAAGTGCAGCAAAAACAACACCTTTTGCACCTACTGGTAAGAACTGAGTTAACCAAGGATAAGCTTTATCTGCTTGTGATAACGTTGGAATATGCTGTTGTGCCATTGTACCTAAACCTGCCATTAATTCAGGGTTAGTCGTAATAACAAATGCAGCAATACCCGGCACAACCACAAGAACAGGCACTATCAGTTTTAAGAATGCAGCAAACACTAACCCTTTTTGTGCTTCATTAATGGATTTAGCTGCTAAAGCACGCTGAATAATGTATTGGTTAAAGCCCCAATAATAAAGGTTAGCCACCCATAAGCCACCAATCAGCACCGCGATACCCGGCAAGTTCATAAACTGCGGATTATCTTTTTCTAAGATCATTTTAAAGTGATCAGGTGCGGCTTGTGTCATTTTGCTCAAACCTTCCATAATCCCGCCATCTCCACCGATATAGCTGACTGCTAATACAGTGGTAAATAAGCCACCAAGGATAAGGAAAAATACTTGTACCACGTCTGTCCACGCAACAGCAGAGAGTCCGCCATAGAGTGAATAGACAACAGCAAATAATGCTAAACCAATAATGGCATACATCATTGGTACACCAAGGATGGTTTCTAATGCCAATGAACCTAAATATAGTACCGATGTTAAGTTAACAAAGATAAATAATGCCAGCCAGAATACGGCAAGAATGGTTTTTAAGTTACGGCTTTTAAAACGATTCTCGACAAATTCTGGAATGGTATAAATACCTTTTTCGATAAAAACAGGTAAAAAGTATTTAGCAACAATAATTAATGTCAGTGCAGCCATCCATTCATAAGAAGCGATAGCAAGACCAATGGAAAAACCAGAACCAGACATACCAATGAATTGTTCTGCTGAAATATTAGCAGCAATAAGCGAAGAACCAATAGCCCACCAAGGAAGGGTTTTACCTGCTAAGAAATAGTCCTTTGTTCCTTTTTTCTCACCATCCTTTGAACGAGAAACCCATAATCCTAGACTAATAATGATGACGACATAGAGGGCAAAAATTGCATAGTCTATTGTGCTTAACCCAACACCTTCTGTATGCATAATATTTTCCTTTCAGACCCATAGAGAGAATAGGATTTTAATGTAAACGTTTTCACAATCTTTTTCCGTTACTCTGTTCACAAATTTATCGCTTATGTTACGTAAATGGATCATAAAACAGGAAAACGAACAATTAGCATAACGAGCAAAGCAAAATTTAAGCTTAAAATACGATGATAGTTTTATTTTATAAATTTCAGATATTAAAATAATCGTTGAAAAAACCCTACAAATGATAACGATTACACAAATTAATTAAGTATGACCTCTTAATGTAAAAACCATTAAGAGGATCGATTAAATTAAAAAGCAAATGAGGTAATTAAGAGAGGTGACTAAGATTAAAAACGGAATTACGTTGAACTAATGTTGGCGAAAAAATACGTTGTTTTTGTTCAAGCACTTCACCTTTAGAAAGCCTGATAGCGAGTGTTGCGGCTTGTTCTGCCATCATTTGTACGGGATAACGCACCGTGGTTAAACGAGGGTGAATATAGCGTGCAATTAATACGTCATCAAAGCCAATAACTGAGATTTTTTCAGGCACAGGGATTTCATTTTCATCAAGAACAGATAAAGCCCCAGCGGCCATAAAATCGTTGTAAGTCACTACGGCTGTAAAATCGATAGATTTCGTTAGTAGATGCATCATTGCTTTTTCACCGCCTTCACCTTCAGGCTCACCATACTCAATATAGCTTTCTGGCAATGAGATATTATTAGCATCTAAAGCAGCTTTATAACCAGCAAGACGCTGAGTTGTATCTTCAATATGATGAGTAGATGAAATATATGCGATTTTAGTATGACCTTGGCGAATAAGATGCTCTGTTGCCATCCATGCCCCTTTATAATTATCTAAAGCGACACAACGTTCGGCAATTTCAGGAATAAAACGGTTAATCAATACCATGCTTTTAACTTCTTGAGCATAAGCCAGCAACTCTTCATCAGAGAGTGCTTTTGAATGGATCACCAGACCATCACAGCGACTATTAATCAATAACTCGATAGATTGTCGCTCATCTTGAGCATCATGATAACCATTACAGACCAAGATGTGTTTCCCTGATTGTCTTGCAACGTTATCAACCGCTTTAACGAGTGTACCAAAAAAGGGATCAGAAACGTCATGCACTAAAACACCCAAAGTTTGCGTACTTTGGCTAACCAAAGCCCTTGCTGCTGCATTAGGTCGATAGCCTAGCTTTTGCATCGCAGCATTAACGGTTTCAATAGATGTCTGACTTGCTTTCGGCGAGTTATTAATGACTCTAGATACAGTCGCGACAGAAACACCCGCTTCTTTCGCTACATCTTTGATAGTCGCCATATCCACCCCTTATGGATCACCTTTATTCATGGTTAAGAAATAACGAACCGTTAATCTACAAACAAAGAAAAAAGAGAGTAATAGAATTTAAGTGGCTTGATTATCAGCGAAGAAGGGAAATTTAAAAAGTAAAAAGATCAAATAAATAGTGAAAAGGAAAGCGTTTACACTTTCCTTTTGTTGTTACGAATAAAACTTATAGATTGTTTGGCTATTCCACGAAGTATTTGCAGGTAAAATACCTTGGTTTTCATGCCATTCTGGATGATTAGGACCATCTGGGAAATATTGTGTTTCTAATGCCAACCCTGAGTAATTGCCGTAATGACGACTCTTTCCTCTTGTTCCTACCAGAAAGTTACCTGTATAGAACTGCACAGAAGGCATGGTTGTAAAAACATCCATTTTAAGTTCGCCTTCAGGAGCAATCACCGTCGCAACAGGGGTTTTATCATCAATCGCTTTCTTATCTAAAATAAACGCATGATCGTAACCATTTGCGGCTTTTTGGCACTCACCTGCCATAAAATCAAGGCCAACACGCTTTAATTTACGAAAATCAAACCCTGTCCCTATGACGCTTGCAAACTCACCTGTAGGAATATTGCCTTTACCATTTTTTAAATAATGAGTCGCACAGATTTTTAAATCATGCTCAAGTGCAGTGCGCGCAGTATGTTCACCCGCAAGATTGAAATAAGCATGATTAGTTAAACTTAATGGTGTCGTTTTATCACTCATCGCCTGATAATCAATACACACTTCATTATTATCTGTCAGTGTATAGGTCACGCTTACTTTTACAGTGCCGGGAAAACCTTGGTCACCATCATTTGAAATTAGTGAAAAAGTGACAGATTGAGAAGATTGCGCGGTGATCCCCCAGCGAAGATGGCTAAAGTTTTGCTTACCACCATGTAAGGTATTTTTACCTTCATTCGCACTAATTTTATATTCTTGCCCCTCTAATACAAACTTTGCCCCTGCAATGCGATTAGCAAAACGCCCAACCGTTGCACCTAAATACGCGGTTTGTTGTTTATGGGCATTCATATCCGCCGAGCCTAATAACACATCTCGACGATATCCATTAACTGGTACAATACAGGTTAACCAAGTCGCACCAATATCCATTAAAGAGATAGACATACCAAAACGATTTTTAAGCACTACTATTTGCGCAGGTTTTCCATCTGATGCGGGTTGTGCTGTCATTTGTTCAGGTTCAAGAAAACGAAGCTCATTAGTCGCCATTATTTTGCCTCCGAATAGCCCGCTCCTTGGCTTGCAGAGCAGACATAGATAGTTTCTTTTAATCCCGTTTTAGCTTCGTATTGCGCCTTAACAGAGTCAATGACTTTATCAACTAAATCTGGTGTCACTAATGCTACGACACAACCGCCAAATCCACCACCAGTCATTCTTACACCACCACGATCACCAATCACCGATTTCACAATTTCAACCAATGAATCAACCTCTTTGACTGTAATTTCAAAATCATCACGCATTGAGTGATGTGATTGCATCATCAGTTGACTCAATGTTGTTAAATCACCTTCACGCAAGGCGTCAGCCGCTTCTAATGTACGGCTATTTTCAGTAATAACATGGCGTGCCCGACGATAAACCACGTCGCTCATTAATGCTTTTTTTGCAAGTAGATCCTCTAATGTGGCATCTCTTAATGCAGTCACATTTAAAATCTGAGCGGCTTCTTCACACTGTTGGCGACGAGTATTGTACTCACTATCAACTAACCCACGCTTTTTATTAGTATTGATAATCATCACAACCATATTTTCGGGCATTGTCACTGCCGACGTTTCTAATGAACGACAATCAATTAATAGTGCATGATTCTCTTCACCACAAGCCGAAATAAGCTGATCCATAATGCCGCAGTTACAACCAACAAATTGGTTTTCTGCTTTTTGACCATTTAATGCAATCTCTTTTTGGCTAATAGGTAATTGATAAAGTGTTTTAAGCGTTTGACCAATGGCGACTTCTAACGCAGCAGAAGAACTTAACCCTGCGCCTTGAGGGACATTTCCGGATATCGCAATATCCATACCATGAAAAGAATAGTTATCTTGTTGTAGAAAATGAATAACACCCCGAACGTAGTTAGCCCACATTTTATTAGGTAAAAACTCAATGGTATTATCGAGGCTAAATTCATCAACTTCATTTTGGTAATCAACAGCAATGACACGAATAATATTATCTTCTCGTTTTGCTGCGGCAACGACCATTTGATAGTTAATTGCACAAGGTAAAACAAACCCATCATTATAATCAGTGTGTTCGCCAATAAGATTTACCCTACCAGGCGCTTGAATAAAATGTGTAGGTGCGTAACCAAAAATAGATGAAAATGAACGAGTCACATTATTAATAAGTGCCTGCATAATAAATCCTTAGCTTAAAATTAAGTAATATATTCTAAATCATTTGAGTTGCAGGTAGGCGGCAAGCAAAGATATCCCGATGAGAATGCTCATGTATGTGATTCGGGTAGCTGAGCGTAGCCAATACCTCTGCAACTTGAAGGATGAGGAGTATAAAAAACCCACCACATCATTATGTAAATAATAAGATGCTTGATTTAATTTATTTCGTGCGCAAAAAGCAGATTAATTAAAATACCTTGCTATATTGCATGGCCATTAACGTTGCTCTTTATAATGAATGTCACTTACTTGACGTAAATTATTCGCGGCTTGTTCTGGCGTTAGATCTCTTTGCGATTCTGCCAGCATTTCATATCCCACCATAAATTTACGCACAGTGGCTGAACGTAATAATGGCGGATAATAAAGCGCATGTAATTGCCAATGATCGATATTTCTATCATCTTCAAAAGAAGGCGCAAAATGCCATCCCATTGAATAAGGGAAAGAACAGTGGAATAAATTATCATAACGACTTGTTAATTTTTTCATTGCAATAGCAAGATCATCTCGCTGAGCACTATTTAATTCACTCATTCTTCGAATATGCGCTTTAGGTAATAACATCGTTTCATAAGGCCAAGAAGCCCAATAAGGTACTACCGCCAGCCAATGCTCAGTTTCAACTACGGTACGACTTGCATCTTTACATTCAGCATCGACATAATCGATTAATAGATTGCGCCCGTATTTTTCAAAATAAGCTTTTAATTGCGCATCTTTTCGCGCTAATTCATTAGGTAAAAAATCACTCGCCCAAATTTGCCCATGAGGATGAGGTTGAGAACATCCCATCGTTTCGCCTTTATTCTCAAATACTTGAACCCAAAGATATTCTTTGCTGAGTTCTTCTATTTGATTATCCCAAGTATCAACGATTTTACGTAAGCTACTGACGGATAATTCAGGAATAGTTTTTCCATGATCAGGTGAGAAACAGACAACTCGACTAATTCCTCTTACTGCTTGAGTTTGAAATAAAGGATTTGATGAAGGCTCAATATGATATTCGTCTTGCAACAACGCAGAATGGTCATTATTAAAGACATACGTTCCTGTGTAATCTGGATTTTTATCGCCAGAGACACGGGTGTTATTTGGACACAAATAACAGTGAGGATCATAAGAGGGAAGTGTCGCAATCTGAGGCTTTTCATCTTTGCCATTCCAAGGTCGTTTCGCTCTATGTGGTGAAACTAAAATCCACTGGCCAGTTAGCGGATTATAACGACGATGAGGATGTTCAACAGGATCAAAAATCAGTTTCGACATAGCCTTCTCTCTTATTTATTCAAGATTATCTGAATACTTTACGTCTTATTTCAGATAACCATTTGGGTTTTGTAACTGCCAACGCCAAGCATCCGCAGCCATATCATCAATTGAACGAATGGCTTTCCAGTGTAAATCTTTCTCTGCTTTTGCAGGGCTTGACCAACATTCTGCAATATCACCAGGACGACGAGCTTGTAATTGATAAGGAATAGGTTTACCGCTAGCTTTACGAAATGCTTCAATCATTTCAATCACGCTAGTACCGTTACCTGTTCCCAAATTATAAATATGTAAGCCCGCTTTTTTACCTAATGCATTTAATGCTGCGATATGACCATCTGCCAGATCCATAACATGGATATAATCACGAACACCGGTACCGTCTTTTGTTGGGTAATCATCGCCAAAAACAGCCACTTGTTCACGACGACCAATTGCCACTTGAGCAATATAAGGGGTTAAGTTATTTGGAATACCTTTAGGATCTTCCCCCATCGTACCTGATGGATGCGCCCCTACTGGGTTAAAATAACGCAACAAACTAATAGACCAACTTTCATCAGCAATAAATAAGTCAGATAAAATGCGCTCAACCATATATTTACTGGTGCCATAAGGGTTAGTCGTGCCCCCTACTGGCGAATCTTCAGTGATAGGAACCGCTTGCGGATCACCATAAACAGTTGCAGATGAGCTAAAAATAATGCTTTTTACGCCCGCATCACGCATACAACGTACGAGCACCAATGTGCCATTAACATTGTTGTCATAATATTCAATTGGCTTCTGGACGGATTCACCAACCGCTTTTAATCCCGCGAAATGAATAACAGACTGAATAGAATGCTTAGCAAAAATTGATGCTAATAGCTGCTCATCACGAATATCACCGTTATAAAACAGAGGGCGTTTACCTGTTAGGGCTTCAACACGATTAAGTACTTCTTCATTCGCATTGCTAAGATTATCGTAAATAATCGGTGTCATGCCTGCTTCAATCATTTGTACGCAAGTATGACTACCGATATATCCCATACCACCTGTCACTAATATTTCCACATTCACCTCTTTTGATTCAAAGGAAAAGCGCAAGACGGTTTCTGTTCACTGACACAGAGTTTAGCAAGATCAACAAAATCATTTCGTGATCAAACCGACATTTAGTGTAAACGTTTACACTCTTTTTGTGCGCTTTAAATTTTTATACAACATCCTAATTTAGAATTGTATTACAGTAATTCAATAGAATAAGTAACACTATATCTCGCCTTAACACTAAAAATAACACACATTAAAAGTAAACGATTACATCTCATTTAATGCGCTAATTATATGATAAAACTGACATTCAATGGGTTTTATCATACCTTATTAACTTCCTCGCTAATATGTTTAAGCGTAGTAAGAACACTCTCAATAATTCTACGAAAAATGAGCCTACACTACATCTACTTGAGTAAATGCTATAAACATCTTATTAAATAGATATTCTAATGATTAAATAGATATTCTAATGATTAAATAGATACTCTAAATAATTCAAGGCACAGCTAGGCGACAAGTAAATGAGTCGCTAGGAGCATACATTAGTATGTGACTAATGCGAGTGAACCAAGTCAACAACGCTGTGGTTTGAAGTATGACGAGTATATAAGGAAAATATAATGAAACCGATTGTCGTGCTATATCAAGATCTTCCTGAAAAACTGTACAAAAAATTAGCTGATTTTGCTGATATCAAACAATTTAAAACGCTCTCTTTAGACTCTAATGATTTTCGTTCAGCACTTGCCAATGCCTCTGGATTACTAGGTGCTGGTGGCAACATCGATGAAAATTTTATTAACCAAGCACCTCATTTAAAAGCCGTTTCAACGGTTTCTGTTGGCTATGACAATGTTGACGTTAATGCACTCACTAAACGTAATATTAAACTAATGCATACTCCAACCGTATTAACAGACACCGTCGCAGATACCATGATGGGATTAGTACTTGCCGTAGCAAGACGCATTCCTGAACTTGCTGATAATATTAAACAAGGCTTATGGATTAAAGGTATCACACCTGATTGGTATGGTACTGATGTTCATCATAAAACCATGGGTATTATTGGAATGGGGCGAATAGGAAAAGCTTTAGCACAGCGCGCACACTTTGGTTTTAATATGAATATTCTTTATCACTCACGTACAGAATATACAGAAGTAAATGATAAATTTACTGCAAAGCATTGCACTTTAGAGACCTTATTACAGCAATCTGATTTCGTCTGTATCACGTTACCATTAACACCAGAAACGCATCATTTAATGGGACAGAAACAATTTTCGATGATGAAACCTGACGCTTATTTAATTAATGCAGGGCGCGGAGCTGTGGTGGACGAATTGGCACTAATCCATGCATTAGAACAAAAAGAGATCGCAGGTGCTGGACTTGATGTTTTTGAAAAAGAACCTCTATCTTCATCTTCACCTTTATTAACGATGAAGAATGTCGTTGCTGTTCCACATATAGGCTCTGCAACAAAAGAGACTCGCTATGCGATGGCTGAATGTGCAGTAGATAATCTGATTGCGGCGCTAAGTGATCACGTAAAAGAAAACTGCGTCAATTTCTAAAATAGTAAATAGCGTTTTTTTAGATACAAAAAAAGGTAATGAAAATCTATCATTACCTTTTTTATTAGATGTGCAAATCAGTTTAAGCAGGATCAACGTGAGCCATCACACTCAAGATCTGTTTATTTTGCAAAACCTTATTACGTGCATTAACAACAATCTCGTGACTTTCATTAACGGTGAGATCACCTTTAATTTCAAGATGTACATCTACGAGTAAATAATCACCTGAACGACGCGTCTTTAAATCATGAACGCCTTGCACGCCTGGTGTTGAAACCAGCATCTGTTTAATCTCTTCCAGCGTCTCTTTATCAGCCCCTCTGTCCATTAAATCCTGTAGAGCTTGATAAGTAAAACGCCATCCCATACGACCGACAAATAATCCGACAATTAATGCTGCTAATGGGTCAAAAAATTTAAATCCAGCCAAACTTCCGATAATACCAATTGCAACAACTAATGAAGAAGCTGCATCAGAACGCGCATGCCAAGCATTTGCGACTAACATATTTGAGTCCACTTTTTTTGCAACAGCAAGCATATAGCGAAATAATCCTTCTTTAGCAGCTAATGCAAGTAAAGCCACATATAAAGCAACACTATGAACTTCAGGAATAGTAGAGGGATCTAAAATTTTATGAATGGCAGAAAACACCATTCCTAAACCAACAATTAATAAAATCGTCCCAAGAATAAGTGATGCCGCATTTTCATAACGAAAATGCCCATAAGGATGATCAGCATCAGGTTGTTTCTGACTACCTTTATTGGCAATTAAAACAACAAAGTCAGCAATAAGATCAGAGAGTGAGTGAATGCCATCGGCAATTAAACCTTGAGAGTGTGAAAAAAAGCCCACTGTAATTTGCCAAATGGATAAAATGATATTGACAAAAACACTCACTAACGTGCTTTTCTTAGCTGCCTTAAATTTTTCAGACTGCTTATTATCAGCCCGATCCAACTCAATATCATCAATGTGATTATGTGTCATAATAATAATCTTATTTGGTTTTAAATAGCCTACTCTATTGCCATAAATAAATAGAGTTCCATAGGTTATTTCAGGTTCCATAACTCATTGGTGAGGATAAAGGACGACTCTGAATAACAATCCAGTTTAGGGACTAAGATTGCTGTCCAGACATCATATTGAGATGTCATTGTCTATTAATATGCCATATTTAAATCTTTCTGTCTCTTATTTTTATCAATAAAATCTTATAGATACAGAACAATAATATAATTGATAATCATTCTTTTATGCATTTTCTATTTTTAATGAGAAAAAGAGAAATTTATTTTTAACATGACATTATTAATTGCTTCCCTGTCAACGAGTTAAGGTATATAACTTATTTTCATTATATTGTTAATATTATTTCAGCCTGTTTTTAATTTTTAATGCTTAATAATGTAAAGTAGTAAATAATCATTCTCACTCTTATTTAAAACACAGATCACAGCTATTTTTTACTATTAGGCGATAATGGTAAATATTTTAAACTAACGCTAAGTGAGGTTTGTAATGTATAAGAAAATCCTAGTTCCCATTGATATTTTAGAAGATGAACTTTCTCAGGAACTAATCGCTCACATTGAACAAATAGCAAAGGTGGGTAAACCTGAGATCCACTTCCTCACCGTTATTCCTAATGCTGAACTTTTCTTTGGTATCGAGTTTGCTGCTATTCCTGAAAAATTCAAAGACTCGTCAGAACGTACTCGTCTTGCTTTTGTTGCACTACAAGACATGATTAAAGATGCAAAAATTCCTGATGAGCAAATTATATGTAATGTTGGTGTTGGTAACGCAAAAGATGAAATTTTAGAATATGCCCGCCACATTGATGCTGATTTAATTGCGATTGCGTCACATAGACCTAATGTTTCCTCTTATTTATTAGGCTCAACAGCATCATCAATTGTACGCCATGCCAAAATGTCAGTTTTAGTTATACGCTAATATTTAGCTTAAATAACAACAAAGCCCTTTATCTCAACAACAAAGGGCTTTTTAGCAAATGATGGTTTATTTAAAATCAGGTTGACTGTTATTTTTTAACTGAATCTTGAGTAGTCTCAGCCGCTGACCAAATACGATATTTCACATCAACATCTTTTGGTGCATAAACAACGATAGGTAATTTGCTGTTATAGCGGATAAAGGCATCTGATCCTATATTTGCCTGTACAAAGGCATCTTTTTTCGTATTGTCAGCACATCCCATCATTGTTGACATTGGACCATTTAAATCGCCAACAACATAATAGCTATAACCCCAACCTTCTAAATTCTTTTCATCTAAATCCGCACCAAACCACTGATGGTTGCAATCTACTTTAAGTTCTTTACCAATAATTAATTCAACTTGGTAATTGCTTTCATTATCTTTTTTCTCTAATTCGATAACATGACGAACTTGATTTTCTTGAGCCTTAGGATAAGGTGCAACTTTATCTAAACTGTCAGTAGCTTGTGCACACGCAGATAAAGACATTGCTGCTACTAAAGATAATATTACTTTGTTCATCACTCTCTCCATTTTTACAGCGAACACTTCGCCGTTAACAAAATTAGTCAGATGTTTTTATTGCTCATTATCTGAATACTAATATTTTTAGTGATTGAATGCTAACATCTTAGTAAATAGTACTATGAGTGGATAATTCTGAATGTTTTAAAAAGAAAAATCACGTTTTTTCATGAAATGTAAATTTGTGATACATCACCGTGCAGATAAGCTATCTATGATTATACTGAAATAGAGACCCAATTTCTTTTCATAGGAGGTTATATGTTCTCAGATCAACAAGCCCTTGTTTCTCAATTAAGAAATAGTGATCCCCGCTTTGAAGCTCTCTACGATAAACATCATCGACTCGATCAAGAAATTGCTAAATTAGAAGGCCCTAACGGAGCTGGCTATAACGATGAAGTTGCCAAACTAAAAAAAGAAAAGCTTCATCTTAAAGATGAAATGCAAAAAATACTTCAACGAAGTGAAAAATAAGGCTCTTTTTAAGCGATGATAATCTGTCATCGCTTTTTATGATTAAAAACAAAGATACTACCCCATAAAGATGCATAATTAATGTATCTTTTATTTTTTAGGGGCTCAATATGTCATCAATACATGGTCATGAAGTTTTGCAAATGATCCTTTCTTCAGAGACTGCATTTACTAAAACATCGCTAATTGATGCTATCCATAAACAATTCGGCAATGACTCACGTTTTCATACTTGTTCAGCTGAAAATATGACAGCGACTGAATTAGTTGATTTCTTAGAAAGGAAAGGTAAATTTATTCCAGCAGAAGGTGGATTTACAACGAGTGAAAATAAGATTTGTCATCATTGATAGATATACAGTTTTAAAGCTCGATTGCCAGTGATTTCCTTTTCTATGTCATTGGCTTTTTATATAAACAAATAAAAAGCCAATTCGTTCTGACAATCGTAATTACTTTATTTACTACATTTTATTCATCGTCTGTTTGCAACCAGCCATCATCTTCCCAAACACTTTGAATAAGTTCCATTATGTGTTCATGCTTAGTTTCATCTTTTATGCCTGTAACTTGAATCGAATTCATGCTACTAAAGGCGATACGAAACTGCATATCTGGATATTCTGGAATGATCTTTTTTCTCAGTTCGTGTTCTAAGAGCGGAAATAATGAGTCGGTTATCTTAGATTGTTTATTAAATAAAATTTCCACACGCATTGGTTTCACCATTTAAAGGCAAATAAACTGTATATAAATACAGTAGTATATTCTAAGAAAAAAGAAAAGTCTTTTTAGTAAAATTTTTATTATTACGCATTAAATAATATTTTAGCGTCTCTATCTGCTTAATGATAAGATGCATAATAAATGCAACATACAGCTAAGAGAGAAAGGTATGTCAGGAAAAAGAATAAATCGTGAAAAAAAAACCATTCAAAAAATGGTTCACCTTTATGCTCATTCACATCCTGAAGCTGACTCAGATTATTATCAACAATTAATCAATTATTCCTATAACCGATTAGATAAATGTCGTTATGGTGAAGATAAACCCGCTTGTAAACAATGCCCTATCCATTGTTACCAACCAGCAAAACGAGAAACGATGAAACAAATCATGCGTTGGGCTGGTCCACGAATGTTAATTTATCATCCAATCTTAGCAATACGCCATCTTATTGACGATAAAAAACCTGTTCCTCCACTTCCTGAAAAAAAACGCACTATTCGTTCGACTGAAAAGTAAAGTCGGATTTCTTCAAGCGATATAAAACATGCTCAGCGAGAGGATGGGTTTTATCTAATGCTGGATGAAAGAAATTATCAGACTGATGCATACCTAGTTTTTGCATTACACCTTGAGATGGAAGGTTTGAAACTGCGGTAAAAGCAACAACTTCCTCTAACTCCAAAGTCTCAAAAGCAAATTTAAATACAGCTAAAGCCGCTTCATAAGTATAACCTTTTCGCCAAAACTTTTTCGCAATACGCCAACCAATCTCTATGCAGGGATTAAATGGCAAAGGCGCGGCTGGAATATTTAATCCAACAAAACCAATAAACTCTTGAGTCTCTTTTAATTCAACTGCCCACATTCCCCATCCATTTTGTTGAACAAATTTTTCACGGATAACCTCAACCATATTATCACTTTCTAATTGAGATAAAGTGCAAGGAAAATAGCGCATCACTTCAGGTGAAGAGTTGATTTCAGAAAAAAATGGCGCTTTATCACTCTCACGCCATTCTCTTAGGTGTAGTCTGGGAGTATCTAAATTCATCGTTATTCTCTGTTTATATAAAATTAAGACAATAGCGATAAAATAGGATAAACAACGAACAATGAAAAGAAAAATGGTACTTTATTTTTTGTTTTCTTTTAGTTGGTTTTCTACTGGAGCAGCAACTTTATCTTTATTTGCATTAGCGCTTTCTTTTATTGAAACAACGCGTTGTTGAGCAACTGATTTTGCTTGATGTTCAACTTGCTCTGATTGCCCAGTAAATATACCGCCACGCTTAATAGACATACTGCCACAACGGCTCGTACCACGTAATTCACCATGCTCTAAGATATCTAGGTTATTAGCAGCACAAATTCCTTTTACAAAACCGTCAATAATAATATCTGGTGCTGTTAATTCGCCTTCAACTTGCCCCGCATGCATAACACGAATAACGCCATCTTTGACATTAATATTACCAGCTACTTTCCCCCAAATTTGGATATCGCCTTCAACATTAATATCGCCTTGGAATACCGTTCCTTTTGCAATAATCGTGTATAGTTTTTGCTCTGGCATCGGTTTTTTCTCTTCTGTTATTACTGGTGCAACAGGCTCTGCTGCTTTTGGTGTTTCAGTTTTACGACTAAACATAGCGGCTTTTTTTAACCTCAACGTCATATAATAAATAATAATGCTAAAAATTAGGATTAGAATAATCAAAAATTCGCCTGCCATCTGATAACGCCAAAAAGCAATTAAGGCAAGAGTCCAAATTATCCATATCCCGCTGAATATAATATTTCGCAGTGTTCGCTTATTCTCCATAATTAGCTATATCCTTACCTCCCTGACAATAAATACACTTATGCATTCACCATTCTAATAAACAGATGGCAAGCATAATGCCAGCAATAAGCCTATTATTACCTTTTAGTTTTTTGATTTGTTCCTTAGGCTAAAAAATATTTAATTAAACACAAAGATTATCTATTTTAATCACCAAACTTTAATGTAAATAAATTATGAGTAGCAAACACTTATCTAGACAAATATTTCGCATTAAAAATTAACATTTTATACTTATATTCTTTTTTATAAAAATATTGTTCAAAAATATTTATTTTAAAACCGCAGAACAATCTAATTTTTCAAAAATAAAAATATGAGACATCAGTCACAGTAAAAATGAAAATGAAAAATCACCAAGAAAAAATTAGATTTAAATGTGAGATTTGTGTTTATTTTTTGTTAAAATCAATCTTTATTTATCTATTTTTATAACTTATGTTAATATAACAGGGAAAACTAGTTTTCTTTTTTAGTTTTAACTTTCATTTTATGAACTTTATCTTTTCAAATAAAACACAACAATAAAACAACAAAACAACCACAATAAAAAAACAATGATTATACCTATCTTTTAAATGCATCTATTATTTATTTACACTGTAAAGAAAACTAAGTAAGAATAACTCCATGTTATATATAAACTTTAACACTTGAAAAAATAAGTGTAAATTATTGATTACACAAATGCACTTACCATTCTTTATGGTCTCAAATAAAAATTTTTTCTTATTTAATTTTCTTTTGCAATTTATACCAAACCCCATTAAATTAACAAAATGACTTATCTTAAATTAGCAAAACAAAATGCAGTGTCTAATATCTAAAAAAAAACATCATCAAATTAAAGAAAATAGTCTCCTTTTTATTTTTAATAGCACTCAATAATAAAGAAGTGTTTTTATAAATGTACTTATATTTATCATTATAAAAATACAGTGATACTCATATAATAATTTTTGGGCGAATTATGAATACAATGCAATGTGACAAAAATAATCAAAACAATTGTGCGATTCAAAAAAAATCTTTTTTCTATCCACAATATCAAATACTAGAAAATGAACAAAAAGCTCTCTTCCTTATTCGGAAAAATGCACTTATTTTGCAAAACTGTACGGATACAATCACAGCAAACCAAGATCAAGTTCTTTTTTTACAACAGGGCAATTACACATTAAAAACACAAGGCGCCGATCCTGTAGAGATTATTGCGATACCCCTTTCAGATGATTTCTTAAGAGATTTCATGTCAAAATACAACGATATTTTGTGTAATATAGAAAGGGATGAAGAATTTTCTAGTGCCTTTATTTGTTTTCAAAACTCTCCTCTTATTCACTTTTGTAGCAATGGTTTTGAATATCTCACCGCCCAATCCTGCCCTGAAGCGTTCACACGGTTACGAATTGAAGAGCTTTTAATTCTGTTACTGTCAACGGAACAAGGTTCAGATTTAATGGCATTATTGCGTCAACTCAGTCATCGCCAAGTTGATCGCTTGAAAATATTTATGGAAAAAAACCATTTAAAAAGTTGGAAGCTAAAACAATTTGCCCGTGAATTTGGTATGGGGTTAACAACATTTAAAGAACTTTTTAACCACGTCTATGGCACATCACCAAGAACATGGATCTGCGAAAGAAGAATTATTTACGCACATCAACTATTGCTGACTACTGAAATGAGTATTGTTGATATTTCAATGGAGTCAGGCTTTTCAAGCCAATCTTACTTTACACAAAGTTACCATCGTCGTTTTAATATGACACCAAGTAAAGCGAGAAACATCAGATTAAAATTATAAAAAATCCGACCGAATATCATAATATCTAAAAGTCATTCATAGTTAGAATACTTGAAATTTATTCTTATGAGTGAGTTCTATATCGTGATCAAAGAAAATAAACATACCCCACAAGCCCATTATTATGACTATTTAGCTTTACTAAAAAAAATGATGGCAACCAGTGATAAAAAAACTGTAGATGATTTGTTTGATCTACAGTTTTCTTTGCAGTCTAATAAAAACGGCGACACTGAATGTGATGTTAATGCACATCAGATAAAAATATTATCTCGAGTATTATGTCGTGAAAGCTTAGACAATTTATTGCAATCCACTTGGTTTTTACGAAAAAAATACTGTTTTGTTGATATCACTAAAGAAGAAATTCGTGATGTTGTTGGCTTAGCAAGTTCATTTCATACGCAACAAGCAAATTCTACGTTAACCCCAATGGATTGGGATAAATCATTGAGAGCTACTGTCAATATCAATGAACATATGCGCTTAATTCAAGCTGTTATAAAGCCTCTATTTATTTGGTGGGTTCAGCATCTTGCCCCTCAACTATTCACACTTTATAAAACTAAAAGAGAGCTAGAGTCTCAAATTAAGCAGTGTGAAAATATTAAGTCATTCGAAAGAAAACAGCTATCAAATACAAGTGATTCTTTTTTATCTTTAGATGACATTAATATCAAACTAAATTCAGATAAAGTCCGACTCATTGTGATTAATGATCTACTACAAAAAGATATTAAGTTACTTTTAGAGAATTGGAAAAATGAACCAGTATTTAATTTTGAAATAAATAACACACTAGATTACATCCAAGGTGTAACACCACGTTCAGAATTGATAAAACCGCTATGGAAGATTTTAAACAGTATTCCAAAAAATCCTGAAAATTGTCAAAATTTAAAAATTTGGTTATTAGAAAGAGATCTTTGCTTAAAGAACGATGAATTTTTATGGCGATAATAAAATTTCAGCTCTTCTCTAAATAAAAAGAGAAGAGCTGATGTTAACTTTTAATTATTCTATTTAATATCTAAGATCTCAATTGTAACGATAGACATGGACTCTGGAGGCACTTGCCCTGGAACACCATTTTTCCCATAACCACCACCTGGTTTTATATAAATTTTAGCTTTACCATTGATACCTGCTTTGGCAATAAAGGTATTCAATGGTAGTGGTAATTGGCGATAAGGTAAAATAAGAGGCTTAGCTTTATCATAATTAAGCGTCACAGTGCCATCTGTTAGCTCTTCATGCATAGTAAATACAACTGTTTTGCCCGCAATTGATGTAACGGGTTTACCCTGTTTTAAAATTTTAAAATAGGTATTGTCGTCATATTGTACGTAATTCTGTTTTTGGATCTCAGATAAAATGGATTTATTACGCTGGGCATTATCTTTTCCAATAATCGAATAAGCATAAGCAAGTTGTCCTGCAATCATTTGCCCTTCGCCCGCCATTTTCTCAAGCTGCTCTTTTAGCGTTTTATTTTCTTTTAAAATATTACTAGTATCTGTATTAACTTTCGCTAATTCAGCATCTTTTGCTTTAATTTGCTCATTTAATTTAGCAATAGATTCTGTTTGCTGTTGCTTTAATGTACTAATTTGCTGTGTACTTTCTGTATTTTGTTTTTCTAATTGTACTTTCGCTTCAGCTAATTGAGCGCTCAATTTATCTGTCGTATTTTGCTTTTCAGAGAGTTGTTTTTCTAGCAATGCTAACGTTTTCTCACTTTCTGTTTTGCTCGTGGTGACTTGAGCTAATGCGATATTATTCTCTTTAAATTGTGTATCTAATGTTTGATATTTATTCGATAGCTCACTTTGCGCTTTCTCTAACTTAGCTATCAGATTATTTTTATCAGTAATTAAACTATCAACGGCTTTTTCACCCGCAGATAAGCTCTTTTTCAGATCAGCTAATTCAGTTATTTTATTATCTAACTGTAATTTTAATTCTGGAATTGCTTTTAGTTTTTCATCTGCCTGCTCTTTTTGTTGCTGGACAGCTAAAAGCGTTTTATTAAGTTGAGTTTGTTCCTGATTATTTTTTTCAACCTGTGATTGTAATTGTGCTATTTCTTTACGTTGTTCCTCAACAAGTTTGCTATTAGCATCTTGTTGCTTTTCTGCTTCTGCCACTTTTAATGCAAGTTCTTTAGATAAATCTTCACGTTCTGACGTGATCTTCAATAATGTGCTTTGTAATTTATCTATCTCTTTTTTCGCAGAGTCATCTTTTAGCAAAAGTTGAGCCTGTGCAAATTGAGTCTGCACATCTTCTTTCTCTTTCTTTATTGTTGCTAATTGATTTTGTACATCTGTGAGTTGTTTCGTTAATTTATCTTGCTCAGTCGTTATTGTTGATAACGAATTTTCTAATGTTGCTATCTCTTTATTTTTTGCTGCTTCTAAATTAGCTAATTCTTGTTCTTTTTGCTTATTGTTACTATTTAGCAATTGCTGAGATTCGACATACTGAGCTTGTATAGCTTCTTTTTCTTGTTCAATTTTAGCGAGTAGTGTCTGCTTTTCATTTAATTGGCTAATTAACTTCTCTTGCTCTAATTTTATGCTTTCAAGTGAACTTTGTAATTTATCAATCTCTTTTTTGGCGCTATCATCTTTTAACAGAGCCTGAGCCTGTTGATACTGAGATTCTAATTGCTCTTTGTCTTGCTCAAGCTGAGTATATTTCGCCTCTAAGCTTTTAAGTATCCCTGCTTGTTTTTCAAAATCTTGTTGCTGTTTTGCTAATTCTGTATTTTTTACTGTTGTAGCCTGTAATACGTTCTCTTTTTCGGCTAATTGCTTAACTAATAAGTCACGCTCTTTTTTTATTGTTTCCAAATCACTTTGTAGCTTGGAAACAGCTTGTTTTAACGTGTCATCAGTAAGTAAGTTATTCGCCGTAGCTAATTTTTCTTCTGTTTCAGCCAGCGTCAATTCGAGTTGTTTAATTTGGTTATTGGCATTTTGAAGTTTTTCCAAATGCTCTTTTGTTATAGCTGCCTGTTCAGTGTATTTTTGATACAACGTTTGGTATTTATTTCTCGTATCAGCTAAACGATTTAATAGCTCTTTATTAAAAAGAGGTTGTTTATGATCGAGTACAGAGCGATTGAACTGATATGCAAAGTGAAAAGGGATGGCCGTAACAGAATAAAATGTTCCTGGAATAATATCTAACAAGAAGTTGTCATTACGTTGAGGCCTTGTATAACTCTCTTTTGAATAAAGAGCTAACGGGTTATAAACCGTTGCATTATTTCGGTAGCTATAACGATTAAGATCCTCTGGTGTAAATTGTGGTTTAATCGGAACAAATGAAAGCAACGGCGTTAAATAACGAGTGTAATCACTCTTTAATTTTGAATAACTGGCGGGTAACACAGGGCAATTTTCTGCCAGCGTGATATCAGGAGTCTTAACAGGTTCGACTGCCTGATTATCTATTTTAGCTGGCGTAGAAGGTTTAACTCGTTGCTCTGGTTTTGTTTGTTGAGTCGCTGTTGTGGTGCGGTTTACTCCACGATTAGCCTGACCAGCTCTCGTTGACGATGAAATTGTAGCAGATGTTTTAGGCTCAATTTTAATTGGCTCTTGCGTTTCAAAATAACGGTCAAAATCTTCAATAACAGAATTAAACTCATTATTGGCAAACGATAGTGTTGGAAACAGCATAAAAGCGAGACAAACACTCTGCTTTAATTTCATAGTAATTATTCACCTAATTTTTTTAATGTCGAATTAACTGACATAATCGACAAATAGCGAACTTTTGCACATAAAACTTCTGTTTTTGATTCAATACTCATTTTCAATAAATCTAAGCTATCTTTACTTGCTGTACCTTGAACACTACGGTACATCGCATTGATTTCGCTAATTTCTTTAAATGAACTCATCATGGATTGATAGTCAGATGGAGAAAAAGTTTTCAAAGAATCAAGTTGTTTGATGCAAGCACTTTGTGGTGCTAGCCCCAATTTTCTTGCATCTACGCCACTATCAGCAGGCTCTGCTGCAGGTGCCATAGAAAGCGGTTGTGCAACAGCCACTGGTTGAGTAGTTGCTACAGGCTGTGTGGTTTGTGTTGGCGCTGGCGTTTCAATTGGACGAGTGTGATCAGTCCACGCACACCCAGATAGGGCGAGGACGCTGGTTGCCATAAATACAGCGAGGACATTCTTTTTATTTTGTAATAAGGACATCATTTTTCCTTAATTCCGATCAGACTTAAATAAGAGCATATGAGTTGTCGCATTTTAAGCCATTTTATTATAATTTTCTATTACCTACTGCATACTAAATAAATAGGCTAACACCCTTGGTTGCAATGAGTGTTCCTATCATTTCATTTATTTTTTCTTAAAACACTACTTACATCACACTAAATACATCAAATATTGAATATCGGATTTATTTAGTAAAAATGTTGTCATATAAACTGATCGTTTTTTATATTGATGGAATAATACCAGATAATAATAAAAATAATAATACTAATTTTATCATTTATTTACGTAATTTACGTGTAAAAAATACCCTTATATTTTGTTGCTGTTTTTTAATACCGAGATAAAATCAAAAAATGAATATCTAATATCGGTATTGATATTCATTTTATCCTTCCAAATAGGAGAACTAAGATGAGTCATTTTAAAATTGGTATCGTTGTCGGTAGTTTAAGAAAAGATTCGTTTAATAGACAAACAGCACATGCTTTAATTAAGTTATTTCCTCAAGAATTTACCTGTCAGTTTATCGATATTAGTGCTCTTCCTCTCTATAACCAAGATGATGACAGTCATACCCCTTCTTCTGTTATCGATTTCAAACAACAAATAAAAGCGTGCCAAGGCATCATCTTTGTCACACCAGAATATAACCGCTCAATACCTGGTGTACTTAAAAATGCGATTGACCAAGCTTCTCGCCCTTATGGAACGAATGCTTGGAATGAAATTCCAGCCGGTATTATTGGTGTTTCAATTGGTAATATTAGTACGGCAATAGCTCAACAGCATTTACGTAATTCATTAGCCTTCTTAAATATGCCGACGCTAAATCAACCTGAATGTTATCTAAAATGGTATGACGGAATGGTTGAGAATGGGCAGTTTTCAGAGAAAACAGCAACTTTTATGCAAAACTGGGTTGATGCCTACGTGGCTTTTGTGAAGCAAAATAATCAATAATCAAATAGACTAAAAAGAGCTTTATGTGAAAAACATAAGCTCTTTTTTTGAACATCAAAGTTAATTTAATTTATTTGGTTATAATATCTCTACTGACAAATAAAAGTTTTAACATTTTATAGATAAAAAGTGATAATAATCTTGCTCACTTCAACATTTAATAACAAAAGACAAAAATAGATTATCTTTAAGAGATATACTTTATTATTACAATTAAAAACTGTTTGTTATATAACCAAAAATAAAGTGATTTAAATAGAATCGGGCTTGAGATCAAATTTAATCATTTATCTTATTCGTTCTAAAGTCAGAAAATATCAATAGACTTCAATCTACTACCACATATAAAACTTAAAATTTGATAATTATTTTTAATAATTTATATTAGGTAAGAACGTTAGCCATAATGTGCGATACATATCTAAATAATATGCTTCTATAATTGTGATAAACAAAAAAATTATCTATATTATTCATCCATTAAATACTGGCAGGTAAGTCATGGATAAAAATTTAAAAGAAATTGAATGTGAAATCGCTGCTCTAAAAATTGTTATCAAATCTTTACTTTCCACGCTAAATGATAAACAACGAAGAGATATGTTGGGCAATATATCTATAGTGCTTGAGGATACATCTAACAAATACCCTCAGCTTAATGAAGTTATTAACTTAACTGAGCAATATGTGAAAAAGCTTATTCAAACCTAATGAAAACGATATTTTCTATTGCTATTAAATTTATCCCCTAATTCTTATAGGGTACTAATAGTATCCTATTGATTATTTTGTATAGGATATACTGTGATTTTTCTTTCATTCACACAACGCTAAGTTAAATTTACTGAGTGTCTATTTCCTACATCTCAAATATCCTCACAGTTACTGTTCTAACGAAAAATGCGATAAAGTTGTATATTCTTTTATCAATTTAATTTTTTCTTGGATTTAAATAAACAATTAATTAATATAAAAATAATTTATCACACAGCAATAAATTGTCGTTCTTTTGAGGATCTTATGGAAAAAAAAGTTGTCAATATAGAGTATGAAATTGCAGCAGTAAAAGTAGTTCTAAAAGCCTTGTTATTGACTTTGACAGATAAACAAAAAGAAATAGTGATCCACGATATAAATAAGACCATCAATGATGCTTATATCGATCATCCTCAATACCAAAATATTATAAGCAAGACCGAACAGTATATAAAAAAAATACTCTAAACATTAAAGCTACATTCTTCATCGCCCTCTCTATTATTATTTATATTAGAGAGGATTTATATCTATATCTTTAAAAATCAAATCGATTTAAACTTTAACATAATCACTGATTGATTATGAAAGTTGAAATAAAAAGTACTTTTTAATTGATTGAGTATAAACGAAATAATATTATTATTTATGGCTCACTTAATTTGAATAATGATTTTCTGTTCCTTATGAAAAAAATTATAAACCATTACTGTTTCAATACTCGATCAATGATTAAGTTAAACTTATTTCTAATTTTAAATAAAAGCACGAATAATAAGAATTTAAACTTTAGATTTATTATGTTTATGCGTCTAAAGAGTAAAAACTTACCACCTTAGACACACTTTATGAATATTCTCTATATCAACGATGAGCAAGATTGAATTTTTGTACCGATAACTGTAATTCTTCGGTTTGTCTTTCTAATGAAATAGCTGCCGCTGAAACTTGTTCAACTAAAGAAGCATTCTGTTGTGTTACACCATCCATTTGAGTAATAGCTACACTCACTTGACCAATACCTTTACTTTGCTCTTCAGATGCAATAGTGATTTCTTTCATTATTGACGTTACCTGCTTAACTCCCATCAAAATGTCTTCCATCGTGTTTTCCATATCACTCACTAATTTTGCACCTTTTTTTACACGCGCAGTGGAATCAGCAATAAGGACTTCAATCTCTTTAGCTGCTTTGGCACTATCTCCTGCTAAATTACGCACTTCATTAGCGACAACCATAAATCCTCGACCATGAGCCCCTGCTCTTGCCGCTTCCACTGACGCATTTAAGGCGAGTATATTTGTTTGAAACGCAATGTTGTTAATGACATTGATGATATCTGCAATCTGACTTGAACTATTAGATATCCCGTCCATTGTTGTCACAACAGATTCAGCTAATTCATTGCCTTTTTCAACAGTCACTGATGCAACTTCAGCCAACTCTCTCGCTTGATAAGCGTGTTCCATATTCTGGTTAACGGCAGCTGTTATCTCTTCCATACTTGCTGCTGTTTGCTCTAATGCTGTTGCTTGCTCTTCTGTACGAGAAGCTAAATCGTTATTCCCTTTGGCTATTTCAGATGCGCCACGATAAATACTATCACTTCCCATTCGGATCGTACTTACTGCTTCATGCAAACTATTTTGCATATCATTTAATAACGGTATTAATCGCCCAGCACAGTTATTACCAAAAGGTTCTAGTGACTGACTCAGATCACCTTCTGTAATTTTCACAAAATGTTGGCGAATATTTTCGAGTGGTTTTTGTAACATAGCGACTAAATAACGATCAGTGAGGAGCAGAATAATTCCCCCTAAAATGACACTAATAATAATAACAATTTGTGTCACCTCAATAAGGTTATCCACTTCTTCAATCGTACTATCAATTTTTATATTTGCGGCATTATTAAAGTTTTCACTCACATTACCTAATTCGCGACTCAACGCAGGTGTTACATTTTTTGCATGATGTACATATTGCTCGATAGTGCCATTGAGCGCTAATTCCATCTGCTTTTTTACGCCTTGTTCAAAAAGTGCTTGCCATACGTCCATTAGTTCTTTTGATACTTTTTCATCCATCGGCCCTGGAGAAACAGATTTCATATACGTGATCTGTTTTTCCATATTTTCCATCGCCAATTGTACTTGTGTAAAATCGACGTCTTTGCCTTCTGCTTTTTCCTCAACGAGACGATTTAATCGAGAAGTGAATCGAAAATACTGATCATTTCCCTGACTGAGTGCAGCCATTTGTTTTATTATTTGATTATCAGATTGATTACCTTTGGATATTTGCTCTAGCGCCCATGCGCTATAAAGACTGACACCGCCAAATAGCACACATAAAGTCCCCAGTATGACTAACATCATCAGACGAATAGTAATGTTACGAAGTTTCCGCATCGAATTTCTCAACTAACAAGATAAAGTAAGCCCAATAGGGCGTAATGTACTTTTATCGACACTTTTTCAATTTATTTTAATTTTTTACTAAAGTTTTTTATAAATTGGTTTTTTATTTTCTATACATAAAAAGAGTTAGATGAAGGAAGCAAAAATGTTACTTATCTATCATTTTTTATAATTTGACATGAGAATAACAAATTCATTTAAAATCAACAAACTATAAAATCAGTGACTTGAAAAACAAATAAGAAGTATTAAAGAGATAAAAGGATAATTGAAGGGGAAAATAAGGTTTGGAATATTCTTAAATTAGCTAAAAGTAGAGCAAGGATAGAATGACGCAATTAACTTTCAATCAACGTAAACAAATCAATAAACATAATTGGGTGATCTGTACTCTTATTTTCTTCAGTATCAAGCAATTCCATTCCCTTTTTAGAATAAAATTCCATAGCACTTTTTTTAGCATCTGTTATCAAAAACCTACATCCAACCATAGGACGAATATCATCCAGTGACATTAACAATGCATATTCAAAAAGCATTGAACCAATTCCTGAAGTCCGATTATTAGAATCAACAGCTAAACGTGCGATTTTAACAGCTGGTAAAAATTCATATGAACTAGCACGAACACAATCACCTAAATCATATTCTTTAAGGTTAACCTGACTACAAGTTAATGTAATGTAGCCTAGTATTTTAAAAGGAAAAGTGTCGATAGGCTTATTTTTGTCTTCTCGCATATTGTCATCAGCTACAATATATGTTTGAGCGATACAACCATCTTGGAATAATAAGGCATCTTTTTGAATGAAAGATTTTAGCGGTTGATATTCTTTTGAACCACCACTAAAATTTTTATGTTTATGATATTGATTTAAAGGAAGGATGATTAGGTTAGGTTATAATAATTCCATTTTAGTTCAACAACCTACCCTAAATTTAAACTATGCATTTTTTACTGTTTTTTGGCGATTCTGACGTGCATTTTCTAAAGAACGTTTAGCATTAGCATTAGGCTTAGAGTTCTTTATTTGCTTAAGCATTTGTTCTGCATCTTTTCCCGTCAGGATGGTGCGACCGAACGTACTACTTGTAATAGCCATTTTAACCTCCTGCGTTAAGATTAGTATATTAGATATGTAAAATATCAACTTAATGTTGTATACAGATTACGCAATCAAATTTATGGAGCCAAGAAAATTCACGATGAAAAATTGGAGCGGGCGAAGGGGTTAGAACAACCCCGCCAATAACTTGAAAAATATAGAATTTTCAAGTTATATCTTAACTTATACCCCCAAAGATACCCCCAAAGCACAGAGGCTTTGAATTCAAGTAATTACCTTTGTCGATAAATCAGCAGGAAGCGAGATGATAGCAAATGGCAGGCATACTCGAAAGCAGCGACACCAGTAGCATCAGACTAATTACGATTTAATAAACCCAGATCGCGGCGGGCCCTCATGATATCAATATTCGTGAGATATGGCGTTTGTTCTTGCCAGCTAAACCCTCTGCGATCGATACGAACCAGTTCGTACTTTTCCACTAGAAAGTTAATGGCATTAGCGAGAGTGATACCGGCATCGAAATGTTCCTTTATAACGGTTTCATCACTGAACGGCGTATCGTTCAGGGTCAGACCATAGTGTTTTTCCAGTAGCCGTGTAAGAAGCAATTGCCAGACTGCAACGGGTGGCAGGCAGGGCTTCGCCGCCCGCGAAATTGTAGCCGGTAGAATTTTCATATTTGTTCTCGTGAAATTTGTTAGCGCTGAGTGGAATAAACAGCGACGTATACATAGCCACAACTGCCAAGGGTATCGGCTTCGCAGGTAAAACCGTTGTGGTACAGGGTGACGCAGTGGGCGTGGCGAGGATTCATTTCACCCGTGCTCAGCATGGATTCCATCCGGCTGATAAAATGCGGAAATGCCACATCCAGCTTAAGACATTCGGCATCACTGAACTTACCTGTGATACAGGCCCGGTCAGCCAGGTAGTGCAGCTGGTTGCCCTCCTGCACCAGACGTGTTCCCAGGCGCGGCGTGATATCGCGCTGCAGGCCCCAAATGATGTTGCTCATTACAGTTCTCCACAATTGTCAGTTCAGGGTGATGCTCATCAGGCAGGCATAAGGCCCGTTGCGGTCCTGGCGGCGTTCGGCGTACACAGCCAGGACTCCTGTGATATCCGGAACATCCCTGCCGGTGTAATGACAGACGCTACCGTGCCACTGATATTTTCCGGTGCAGTAGCGAAAGATTCGGGACTCAGGATGCTGGCGGTATATCGTCATTGCCCGGCGTTTACTGATAATTTTCATGTAATACCTCACAACAGACCGTGTTCTGCGAACGAATAGATTTGCCTGCCACCAACAATCAGATGGTCAGGAATACGGATATCCACCAGTTGAAGTACCTGAGTCAGTCGCTGCGTGAGGGCTTTGTCAGCCTGGCTGGGTGTCGTCTCGCCGGAAGGATGGTTATGCACCAGTATCACCGCCGCCGCATTGAAGTGCAGTGCACGTTTGACCACTTCCCGGGGATGGACCTCGGTGCGGTTAATCGTGCCACTAAAGAGCGTCTCATGGGCGATAAGCTGGTTCTGATTATCCAGATACAGCACCCGGAACTCTTCCCGCTCAAGTGCGGCCATATGCAGTCGCAACCACTCCCGAACGGCGTGAGTAGAGGTGAAGGCTACCCCTGGCTCATGCAGGTGCCGCTCCAGAGCCCTGAGCGCCCGCTGAATGAGACGCCGGTCCTGTGGCGTCATCTCGCCGGGTAAAAAGGAGAGCTGTTTCATCCTTTGTTCCTCCGTTCAGTCGATGATACGCAGAATGGCGTGAGCTTCAGGATGCTGCAGGGCATAGTCCCGCAAGCGATAATAGTGTGCGGTCATTGCGTCACACTCTGTGCGACAGGCGTGATGGCTGTATTCAATCATGCAGACCGCGATACCTGCGGCTTCCACGCTCATTTCCGCGCCATTGCCGTTCATGCTATTAAACAGATGCCATTTATCGCCACCGTCAGCATCAGGGGCCATAAACGCGCCGCCATTACTGAGCGTGTAAAAGGACCAGATACCACCGCTGTACTCATCACAAAAGCGCTCCATCCAGGCGAAAATACGCGGTTCCAGCGTTATCCACTGCGGGATAGTGCCAAAGTACAGCGGCCAGAAATCGAGACGCTGTTCGTCAGGTACTGGTGTTGCTGTAAGGGCAAATTGAGGTTCATTAGCGGGTACCAATTCGCATTGAGTTTGTGTCGTCATGGATTTTCTCCGTCAATAAAAACGCCAGCGACGATGGCTGGCGTATGGGAAATAAAGGACAGACAGGGATGATGAATGGGTGTGGTCAGGAGGAGGATGCTCTGAGCATGCCTGAGTTGCGGATATAACGGTTAAGCCCTTCACCGGCATCCGGTTCAAAGCACCACGCCCGCCAGATCATTCGACCTTCAGAGTCACGAACCACCAGGCGGAAGTGTGTGCCCTGGTCGTCTTCAATGCTGATGTTGCGATACCTGCGGGTAACCGCTTCGGCCTGCTGTCGGGTAAAAGGTCCCGGTGGCAGCATGTGAGATTCAGACATTCGATGTACCTTAAAAGCAAAAGCCCCTGACGCAGACGCGTCAGGGGCTTTGGGAATATGCGGGTGTGGGGAGATTGTCAGTAACCGGTTTGTACCTTATACAGCCGCAGGGTTTTGCTGCCCCGAACAATCTTCACATACAGGGCATTATCTTCCGCGCTGCGTACAAAACCGGCCTTCACATCGCCCTTACAGTCACCACCATCGTAAGGAACATTGATGCCGGTCTGGCGCACCAGGTCGATAATCCCGAAGCTTAAATCTTCACAGGCTGGGCCCGGCAGGTCCTGAATCAGGGCAAATTTATGGTCGTCGCTGACACCGGTCAGTGAGCACATGGACGTATTGATGTCGTTTCCCTGGCACCAGTACTCCTGGCCGGGATTGTCTTTATCCATCAGACTTGCCGGAAGCTGAGCGGCACCGGCACTGAAGGCGGCAAGTGACAGAATGAGGGCAGGTACAGCAGAGGTCATTATTTTCAGCATGGTCTTCTTCCTGAATTAATCCAGCCCGCTGTCGGGCAAAATGAGAGAGGTTGATATCGGGTGTTATCAGAAGCGCCGGTAGCGAAACAGCTCTTTGCCCTGGTAAAGTGCCACCAGGTCGTCATATTCCGGCTTCTTCTGGTTGGGTTTAAAGGTCACTACCGTGCCCGGACGGCACAGGTCTTTTACGGTGAGTCCGTATTTCTTGTCCGGAGTAATGGTGAATCCTTTCGACACATCGTTGCGCATGATAGTTATCCAGCCCCACAGGCCGCCTTCGCAGTCTTTAAAGGGTGCGGAACGCACCGTGACCATCCCGCCCAGGCGGTCAACAGACATGGCTTCGCATTTTCCGGTAACCTGACGATGCGCATCGCACCAGAAAATGTTCCCGTTGTTGTCATTAACTACAGCAGGGAGGGTCCGGTTATAAGGCTGAGCCTGAGCGCCCACACAGAGCAGAAGGCTGCCGGTAATACCCAGTACTTTAATCAGTGTTTTCATTACGTTGGTCCTAAACAGAGAAAGAATCAGGTAGCGGTCATTCAGGCCCAGACAGTCAGGGCCAGCATCAAAAGCCATACCCAGAAGTAAGCCGGTTTCTGACCGAGAGTTTTCGCCCGCCGCCACAGATAGAACGGCACCAGCCAGGCCAGTTTGCCGAACGTGGTGGTGTCCACTCCGGCCTTACGCAGGCGTCGTTCATCGAGATACCCCAGAGCAATATTGAGCAGCAGCGTGATAAACCAGTACTGCCCACCCGAGACGGCATCATATGCCTCGTCAAATGACATCCCGCTCAATCCTGCAGTCCACAACTCCAGCGCGTAGCCAATGAAGGGAGCAAATGCCAGCGTCCACACAACGCCACCCGGAATGCGGTTCCCCGGCAGCGCTGGTGGTGTGGTGCTCCGGAGCAGCGTCGAAGCCAGCGGAGTAGCGGAGACCGGCTGCCACTCTGCCATTCCCTGTCGCCACACCAGAGTGGATGCAGTCAGTTCACCGCGCATAATCAGGCTGGTGATGTCGTCTTCGGTCACATTGTCGTGGCGTATGCCATTTTTCTCGTAATGCCAGGTCATTGTTTTTCCTTCTTAACAGAGGTAATTAAATCAGTGTGTTGCCCGGCTCCTCCTCTGAGGGCCCAGGAGACAGGACTTCACGGATACAGCTGAAGTGCGGAAGGGCCCGGATAAAGCCCGCCTGTGTGGTTAACTGGCTGAGACGTTTTAGCGGGGTGAAAGTTGTATTGAGGACTGTCACCGCATGGATGGTCGCCAGTGGATGCACGGTGATATGCCCGTTAAGTTCACCGGTGAGGTACCAGCAGCCGTCGAGTGATATCAGGCGGTACGGGGCCAGTCCGTCACAGCGCTCTCCCTCAGCCAGCAGCAGTACCCGTTGGCAGGCGGTAATAGCACTGACGAGACGGTAGAACACCAGTGAGGTGGCCGGTGATATAGTCTGTGGCGGTTGCCACACCAGACAGGGCATCCCTCCTGCTGTGAGCAGCATGCCCGCCAGACGCCGGTCCAGCCCCGGAAAGATATCGGCCAGTCCGGACCGGTGAGCAAAGGTCAGCGCATCCAGCTCACCCTGTACGCCCCCACTGGTGCTGCGCAGGCGGCATTGCCCTCGTCGATACTCCAGGTCCAGATACATCAGCCGTTCGCGAAAATCCCGTCGCAGGGTACGGACTGACACACTAAACTCTGCAGCCAGCCGGGCCATGTTCAGCGTCTCACCGGCAACCAGGCGGCTGATTATCAGTGACAGCCTGACAGCCAGTCGGTCGTGACGGCGCTCTGCCTGTGTTATCTCAAATCTCCGTAATAATTAACTGACTGAATATGAAATGATTCTAAAGAGGGGGGCGGACAGGGTATGGACATGGAATGAACTATTTTTTATCTGCCACCGGAGGCAAGCCCAACGCGGCGCACCGTGAAATACGGTGATAAAACACTCAATCCAATGGAGGTAAAACGGACAGGGAGTGTCCTTTCCCAACATGCTGATAACAAGCTCAGGACTGAAACCCACTCAGCATCGCTTCCGCCATCACCCAGAGAGCCCGGTTGAGCTTCACATCGCCGTCGATACCACGCACGGCGCGGGTATGTGTTCGCCCACCTTTTGCACTCCGGCCACTGAGCCCGCCCTTAATCAGGTTCTCCTGAATACGCTGGTATGTGGTCCACAGGTCATTGCTCTCATCCTGCCAGCGGCGTGGGGAGAGTATCTGAGGTGCTGTCACCGGCTGGTGGTCCTCACCAAAACGGTACGTCAGTGCAGCCTGTGCCAGAGCCTGTTGTGCAGGTGGCGGCAGCATCAGCGACTGCATGGCATCCCGCTTCTCTTCCACACGGTCAAAAATACCCAGCACTTCATACGCCCCCTCAATCACCTGACTCACGACATCTCCTTTGTGCGGTACCCGCACCTCGCCGAACGATTCACCGCAGACAAGCCCGTTCTGGCATACCGCACGGAATAATCCCGGTAACATCTGATACGAGCTGGTGCCGTCATGAGAATTGAGCAGAATGATTTCTGGGACTTGCTTGCCAGTAATTTGTCCCTCCCGGCGCAGACGTAACATATGCTTTGTATGCTCGCGACGCCCTGGGTCACGCACCCGGGTCTGGCAGGCAAAGAAAGGCTGAAAGCCTTCACACTGCAGATTTTCAAGAACGGTAATGGTTGGTATCCAGGTATACCGTGCGCTACGAGACGCATGCTTCTCCTCGCTGAAGACACTGGGCACTACACGAAACAGCTCTTCCTGGGTTAACGGACGGTCACGACGAATAAGGTTTGCTGCGCCAAAGCGCGAAGCCAGACGGGTCATAAGCAGACTCCTCATGATGGAAAATTAAATACAAAAAGCCCCGCCGCAAAATCGCGGCAGGGCTCAGGAAACTACGGGTTAGAAGGGTTAATGTTCAGAAGAAGAAATTCCAGACTGCACGGGCGACTGATACCACGATGTCGCGCACAGACTGGATGACTGACCGAACCTGGGCCGGTATCAGGGGCATGGAACTTACTGTATCCAGTACCGAGCCGACCGTTTCACCAAAATCGTCACGGGCTTTTTTATTAACGGCATCGGTACGAAGTGGCGCACTGAGTTGTACTGCCACCTGACTACTGGCCTCCCGTGGCAAGCAACGAATCATCCGCTCAGCCATCATCCGCAGCCCCCACTGCAAACGTATCGACACCGCACAGACAGGGTTTACAGGTTGGAACAACTCATGCAGCAGACAGATTTTGAGGCTGATATTTCGTTTCTGCTCTGTAGACAGCTTTTCACCACCGCAGGTGGGTTCAACCTTGTCAGACTGGCTGATAACAAACAACACCTTATGCCGGTATGCTTCACCAATCACCTGCCGGTAAAAATGTTCATCTACGGCCAGCGCCCGATCATCACCCTTAATCAACCACAGAACCAGATCCAGCTGGGGGAGCTGTTTACGGTACAGCGTGGCATACTCTGTATCCCGGCGCTCAGACTCCCCGACGCCGGGTAAATCCACCAGCGTCATAAAGCGCTTCCCCACTTGCAGGCGAAAGCGTAAGGGTTCGCGTGTGCAGGCGGTCACATCGCTGACCGGTGAAATCTCACCGGTAAACAGGGCATTACATAAGCTGCTCTTGCCCGAGCCAGTTTTACCCATGATGCCAATCACCGGCTCATAGTCAGTAAGCTGATTTATCTGCTGCAGAATACGCTCTGATGCCCAGTGCGGCAGGTTAGAAAGCGAATGCTGCAGTGACTGTAAACCTTCAAATTGATTCATTACTGCTCCTCTGAAATGAAAACAAAAAAGGCAAGACCGTGAGGTTCTGCCTTTAATGAGGTATGTTCAGGGGAATGATATATATCTGAATATTTTTAGAATGCTGATAGGCCGTTCTGTGCCAGAAGCGGATGTTACTTCTTGCATATTTCAATTTTCTTCTCCCCACAGCGGTGTATCTCCTAACGCTTTAGCAATAAAATCAACAAAGCTGCGAACCTTGAAAGGAATACGGATCGCGCTGGGATAAACAGCCTGAATAGTAAGTTCAGTCGTCCGGTATGCTGGCAGCAGCTTTATCAGCTTGCCCTGCTTAATATGCTCGCCAAAAACAAAGTTGGGCCCGTAAGCAATGCCTGTTCCGGCCAGTACGGATTCAAGAAGCAACTGAATGTTATTGGCAGTCATACGGCATGGGCCTTCAATACTGTGCGGCCTGCCTTGTGCATCATAAATCGTCCAGTCTCCCGCTGAAACCGCCTGGCTGAACGCCAGTCGAGGCGCACGGGAAAGATCATCCGGCGTCTCTGGTGTGCCATGTTTTTTCAAATACTCCGGTGAAGCGCACAAAACCATCCTGCAAGGTGCCAGCCGCCGCGTAACCAGTGTCGGATCCTCAAAACGCCCAACTCGGATGGCAACATCGATTCGATTTTCGAGCAGATCGGCGTATTTATCCTCCAGTACAACGTCCAGACTGACCTCCGGAAATTGCTCCAGGTAGCGTGATACGATCCTACCAAGATGCATTGCACCGAAGGCGACCGGTGCTGCAACGCGAAGCAACCCCTTCGGTGTTTTCTGAACATCACTGGCTTCCCGGTTCGCATCCTCAAGAACCTCAAGAATAACTTTGCAACGTTCATAATACCGCTCACCGGCATCCGTCAGGCTAAGACGGCGTGTTGAACGCTGAAGAAGTCGTACATTTAGATCAGATTCTATAGCGCTGACATGCTTTCCTGCCATTGCAGCCGAAAGCTTAAAACGTCTCGCGGCGGCGGCGAAACTGCCTTCATCCACTGCCGCGATAAAAATCTGCATGCTGGTGAACCTGTCCATAACTTACCACCATTCGATAATCAGAGTATCGGCTGTCGACACAATTACGCTGATTATCATCACTCATGACAGCAATTACCATTACCTTAATGACATGAAGAGGCATGAGACGATGAAAATTAAGGTGAATGGAACGGGTATCCACATTGAGCAACAGGGCAGCGGTGAAATTGCACTGGTATTTTTGCATTATTATGGCGGTTCATCCCGTACATGGGAGAGCGTGATAAGTCAGTTACCTGACCACTACCGCACAGTTGCAATCGACCACCGGGGCTGGGGGGGCTCAGACGCACCTAAATCAGGATACCGAATTGGTGACCTTGCTCGGGATGCCGAAGGGGTTATTTCAGCGCTTGAGCTTAAACGCTACATTCTTATTGGCCATTCGATGGGGGGAAAAGTTGCCCAACTGATGGCGTCGCGTCGGCCTGCAGGTCTTGAAGGCCTGATGCTTATCGCTCCCTCTCCACCTTCACCTATGCGTCTCACGCCTGAGCAGCGCGATACGTTATCCAGCGCATATAACAGCCGCGAATCTGTCGGCTTTGTGATTGATAATGTCCTGACAGCGGGGGCACTAAGTTCTGCTCTGCGTGAACAGGTAATCGAGGACAGTTTGAGGGCCTCATCCGAGGCCAAAGAAGGCTGGCCTAATACGGCTATCGGCGAAGACATTACCCAGGAAGTGGCCTCAATTAATGTCCCTGTGACGGTCATTTCAGGGGAGTTGGATCGTGTAGACCTTCCGGCTACTCTGCAAAGAGAATTGCTGCCCCTTATTTCACATGCATCAATGTATATTATTCCAGACGTCGGACATCTCTTGCCTCTGGAGGCCCCTACAGAGGTCGCCAGCCACCTGTTAAAATTTACAGCCGCCATTGAAGGGGGGACAGCAGTCTACCATTCGCCTGTCGAAACGATAGCCGCGTTTGATGATGCTTTCAATGCAGGCAGGGTTGATGACCTGCTGGCTCTGTTCAGTAACCGTGCCACTATGAAAATGACTGATGGTGTGGTCATCGAAAGCGATCCTGAAAAGCTTCGGGACACTTTTTTGTCACTGACATCATCCCAGCCAGTTATCAGAAACCATATCCGCTCGATCCTCTCCGCCGGTGAAATTGCTCTGCTTATTATTGACTGGACTTTGACCATAACCACCAAGGATAGAACACTGCACGAAGAGTCCGGTACAGCAACGCAGGTGTTGTTGCGAAGCGTTGACGGAGGTTGGCGGCTGCTGATTTCAAATCCATCAGGAACGTAGTGAGTTCAGTAAGAATAGCTTGCGCTAGCAATATCGCGTGGCTGCAGAGAGGTAAGTGACATCCGCCACCACCCGCATGCCGTTTTAAGGCATGCGGTAATAACGATGAGCGCAAGATTGCTGTTATGTCTTGCTGCTTTCGGAGCGCCTGCTTTTCGCTCACAGCGGACCTTCAAACCAGCCATCTCGTCCTCTCTGTGCCGAAAGCTGAAGTAGCTAATAGCACTTATTGTTGATCAATGAAGAGCTGGTCAATTGAATAGGCTAATTTAATTGATAGCTAGCGTAACTATGAGGAGACACACTCATAGTGATGAGCGTGTTCCCATATAAATGATCAGATTATGATAACGCAGCTCGTTCATAAAGAGGCATAATCTCTTGATAAACCTGATTGTAAAGCTCTGATTTTAGCAGACTGTATTTTTCAGTCATAATAAGTGTTTTAAACTGATTCGTTTCTCTTTCAAATGAAACTGAGCCGATAATTAGCTGGCTATTAGTTGATAAACCATTAATACATAAATCGAATAACTTTTTTGTTGTGCGCGGATCTGGATCTTGTTGTTTAGGCGAGTCAATTACTACTGGAAGCATAGGACTTGTCGATTTATCTTCTATTGTTTTTAGAAGAGCATAGTGATAAGCCAATATTGACCTTGGAGCACGGCTGCCTGTTTCGCTCTTAGAAATCGGACCATATTGAAGAATAGTTCCAACTTTAGGATCTTTGATACCTAACTCAGTTTGCGCAAACTTCAGTGACTCTTTAAACTTATCATTGATTTCTTTTGCTCGCTTTTTATCTTCGAACTTTGCTATTTCTTTTGAAAGCTGAGTTCTAGCAACATCCAATTCGCCTATTTTTAGCAGTAATTCGTTAATTTGCTCATCGAAAGTTACCTCAACCTGCTTACTTGCTTGAGACTTAATAACGTCTTGAAGAGTCAGTTGCTCTTTGACTTCCAGAAGCATGTTTTTGAGTTCTGAGCTTAAGCTTATAGCCTGTTTCAAATCTTCTTTAATTTTAGAGAGTTGATCATCATATACAGATTTTTCCTCATACAACTTTGGTATGATTTGCAATAGCTTTTCTTTATTCTCAAGTACTACATATCTCGCTTCTAAGCCTGCCGATGGTAGCAAAGAATCTATATCATTTTCATCGAGCTGTCTTTTTGATTCCTCTATTTCTGTTACTAATTCATCTCGTAGAGATAATATTTTTATGAGCTTAATTCTGTATTCTGTTTCTTCTTGATGTAAGTCTTGGCACTTACGAAGGAAACGTTCCAGCAGCTCTTCATAATATTTTACATCCACATCGAAAAGTACTCTTCCAAATGACTCTTCGAATCGCTTTTTAGCTCTCTTTAGAGCTTTTAACGTCGTTCGGATTTCAACAAGATCGATATCAATTAAATTAATCTTTCCTTGTAAAGTATAGTACTCCTTTGGTTTTACACCAGTATGAAAATTCAAGATATTTTTTTGCCAGTCCTCATACATAGCCAAACTGCTAAATGAATCTAAAACCTTCCCCCAACCGTTATCTTGATCAATATAGTAAGGGAGATAAAGACTTGCTGGTTGTGCTTGTCCCTGAACCAAATTAGTTTTAGTCACAAGCTCCAAATTGAAATCAAAGACATCACGCACAGCTAATGCAATCTCTGCACGAGAGCTAGAGGTCACTAAGTGATGCTCTTGTCCTGCTGTTATATCGAAAATGGAAATACGTTTTTCGTGGCGAAGAAACGCATAGTCACGATTATTAACACAAATAACAACTTTTGAAACAAAGTTATCTTCT
The DNA here is from genome assembly GCF_016238545.1 of Proteus sp. PR00208. Lineage (NCBI taxonomy): Bacteria > Pseudomonadati > Pseudomonadota > Gammaproteobacteria > Enterobacterales > Morganellaceae > Proteus > Proteus sp. PR00208. Next base: position 177,806 of record NZ_JAEHQE010000002.1, read on the forward strand.
TTCCACTTTTTATCCAGTCGAACATCAGCACCTAATGTATGATATAAGCTCTTAATAAAGCTAGACTTACCTGTGTCGTTCTCACCTGTAATGATATTAATATCAGGTGAGAACTTGAAGGAGAATCCTTTCTTATCGCGAAGGGATAATATATGAGCACTTTTAAAGTATATGCTTTTCATTATTCACCTCCCTCTAAGAGCTTCTGGATTATTGAGTAAATAACTATGCATTCTTTCTTCCCTGACTTTAAAGTCAATGCATAATCTGGACAAAGTGCATCAATTTTGTACATGGTTTCAGTTAGATATAATTTCAAATCCGAGTGAGCACTCGCCTCATCGTAAAGGCTAATTGCATATTCTAGATATACAGTCGAAGGATTTTTTTTGTTTTGGTTAAGGTCGATGCAAACTTGTGAGAACATGGCTTGCAGGATAATGAGCTGAAGCGATGTTTTGCCAAGATCATTGAATAGGGGACTAGCTTTGTCCCAATCAGGCTTTAAACTATTACTTGCATTCAAGGAATCAAGCACACCATTCAATGCTTCTGATGAGAAACCCTTTCGTGAGATAAGTTCAGGAAAATTAATAATATCTGCGGATTTTACCTTGGATTTTTCTCGACACGCCTGTTCAAGCAAAGAAGCTAATGCATTAACACTCAGGCTAATGCTATCGCCAAACTTCTTGCTAAGGAAATCGCATAGTTTACCTTTTAGATGTGTAATGTGGTCATCTAGGCTTAATGAGGATTGAACGAAACGCATAACAGAAAGATCGATACTGGAGTCATCAAGCTTTACTTGATCTTTGATTGCTTTCTTAAAGCTCGTCTGATACTCCACTTTGACTTCATTTGCACCAAAACAAGACTTACCACCGTTTTCCTCACATAGATTGAAAGAAGCATTAGTAACAAAAAGGAGCTTGGGTGAATATTCGGCGAAATTCTTTTGATGAATAAATAACTTACCGATGATAGATATGGGGTTCTTCTTGGTGCTATTACTAAGAGTGGATGCAGTCCAGTGTTTCTCTCTTGTTTTTACTTGAGCAAATGTGAGTTGTGTTGGAGAAACTTCGTCATCAAGAATAAGAACATCATCATGATATTCGAAGATAAACACATAGTTCTTTTCATCTAGTTCATATTCCAGCATTTGAGATAAAGCCCAGCAAGTTTGATAGTCAAACCCACGTTGAGCAATCTCACCGCCTCTTTCAGACTGCGGAATACTAACTAATGTTTCAGCTAACCCCATATACTCCCTTATGTTTAGTTCAATGGACTCGCGTAACAACATCATTAATCCGATTGAATACAAATAGTAGCATTAGCACGAACTATTGGGTAACACATTCTGAAAGTTAAAAATATGTGAGTTGCAACATCGAAACAGGGAAGCTAAGTAAGCGACTTTGTCTCTAGCGAAGTCATAGCTCTATTCGTTCAGAGGAGGACCAAGAGTCTTTGAAGTACGTGCTGGCGGCGCTCGCCAAGCGTTTTGGAGGCGATGAACATGGTGAAGACTATGAGAAGGTGCGATCGGTTGCCTTCACACGTTTCTACGGCGAGGACGACGAAGATGGTCTTGTTAGTCTGCAGCGTTTCGCAGTTGGGTTAGTCCAGAGCTTGATGGCTGAGATTGTGACCTGCTCCTAGATGATTAATACGCCACTATGCTGGTAATGTCAGCAGATCGCTCATAAGGGACAACCATACTCAAATCTCCCACATTGCAGGAGATTTGAGTATGAACACGTCACCGTGGAACAAAGACCGTATCATAGGCCAAAAAAGGCCACTTCAGATATCTCATATCTGGGGTATCCGAATCCGACTTGAACTGGAAGGTAAAACGCGCGATTTAGCTCTGTTCAATATGGCACTGGACAGTAAGCTTCGAGGCTGTGATCTGGTCAAACTCAAAGTATCTGATGTTGCATATGGTAGCTCTGTTTCGAGCAGAGCAACGGTATTGCAACAGAAAACCGGTAGCCCTGTGCAATTTGAGATAACCAAAGGGACAAGAGAAGCTGTTGCTGCATTGATAAAGCTTGGCAATTTGCACAGTAAAGACTTCTTGTTTCGGTCTCGGATCGGAACTAACCAGCATATTTCAACCCGGCAATACAACCGAATCTTTCATGGGTGGGTAGCAAAGCTTGGTCTCGAAGAGACGCTTTACAGCACACATTCCATGAGAAGAACAAAACCTTACCTGATCTACAAGAAAACCAAGAATCTCCGGGTGATCCAACTTCTGTTGGGTCATAAGAAACTGGAAAGCACAGTCCGTTATCTGGGCATTGAAGTCGATGATGCGTTAGAGATTTCTGAATCGATTGAAGTCTAAGGTTATCAGGGCTGCAACAGCAGCCCTGTGCCAGAAGCGGACTTTTTAAAAATATTGCGTGCCCAACAATTGGGCGCAGGTCACATCAAGTACCCTCAGAATTATAGAGAATACCTGAAATTTTTGTAGAGCGAGGTTTGTTACCCTGCCCGACCAGCGACATGTGGTTAGTTTAGTGATCAGAAATGTCGAGCGTTTGGTCGTTCATTGACGCGGGATCTTCCAACGGTTCCACATGAGTGGTGATATGGATAAAAGGCAGTGCGGTGCGGATATCATTCTCTATACGCTCGGCCCAGTCGTGCCCATATTGAACAGTCCATCGCCCAGGAACTAGGATGTGCATTGTCATAAACGCCCGCCCGCCAGCCTGGCGTGTACGTAGTGCATGGAAATCAAGCCCCTGTTCACGATATCCTGCCAGCAGTGACTCGATTTTTTTGAGTTCTTCCGTGGGTAGCGATACGTCCATCAGACCTGCAGCTGAACGACTCATAAGCTGATAACCAGTCCAAACGATGTTGGCTGCGACCAGCAATGCAACGATCGGATCGACCCAAAACCAGCCGGTCAGATAAACCAGTCCGACACCAAAAATGACACCGACCGACGTCCAGACATCGGTCAGCAGGTGATGAGCATCTGCCTCAAGAGTGATAGAGTTGTGCTGCCTGCCAGCCCTTAACAAAATGCGAGCCGTCACAAAATTAAGGATTGATGCGACTGTTGAAACCAGTAATCCGAGACCAATCTCCTCAAGCGGCTGTGGAGTTAACATCCGCTCAACTGCGGTATAGGCGATACTGGCTGCCGCCAATAGGATCAGAAATCCTTCGAAAGCACTCGAGAAATATTCGGCTTTGCCGTGCCCATATGCATGGTTCTCATCGGCCGGAAGCGCAGCCAAGGTCAGCATCCAGAGCGCCATTAGGGCTCCTGCGAGGTTAACTACGGATTCGATGGCATCAGATAGCAGACCGACCGAACCGGTCATTTTCCACGCCACACCTTTGAGTCCGATAGTGGCAATAGCCGTGGCAATGGAAAGCCAAGCGTAGTGCGTCAGCGGACGAGGTAACCCTTTTGTTTTAGTCATTATTAACTTCCTAAAATAGGACGACTAACTCACATTCTATCCATGATAGATAATTAAACAATCATTTCGCCATGAATATTTTTTCGTTTTTATTAAATTTAATTAAAAAGTCTCTGCAAGTGCTGTTTCATCTTCTAGTAAACTAAATTTTATTTTTAGGGTTTTCTTCAACTTGAAGTAATATTATCTCACAACAGATTAGTCACTTAGGTTAACTGAGCGGCTTTTATATTTTTCAATTAAAATATGCAAAACTCCCATTGCACCATGTGCATAAAAATAGACCTCAATGAAAGTAGTAAAGAACTTATGCCAGTGGATTACTGTTTCAGCCAGATTTGACTGCATGGTATTCAACAAGAACCATAGGCCACCTGAAAGTGCTACAATTAGCAATGCTAGAACTCCAAATCCTTGGATTGTACTGGCAATACCTCCCGAATGTGCATCGGGCAGTCGGAAACTAGTCAACGTTTTTATATCTTGCTTAATACCACTAAAGTCAAGCCCTACCCATGAAAAATAATAAGTAAAACCTCTTTGAGTAAGCATCCAACTTAACATAATAAAACCACAAATAATCAGTCCTAACCCTGAAATAATGTGCATCCAGGTTATAACTCCTTCAAGACTATGTTCACCAATTGCTTCGGTCTCTGTCAGATTAGAGTTAATAATTTGTGATAATATTAGAAATGCCACAATGATGTGAAGAATACGAAAAAAAGGAGCGTAATCATGGGGTAATAGATTCCAGAGTCGCAATTTCATTAATGAGTCCTTAGTAAATTTATCGATGATCTTAATCATACAAAAGAATTATTAGGATAACCTTAATTCTTAAAATTGCAGCAGGCATTAGTTCACCTCTGATATGGCCACTTGCGAAATGGGAATGGTAACTGTTATTACTATGTGTTTACTTGCTGTTCTTGTTACGCAGCCCCTTAAACACATTACTTTCAAATATGATTTCCTGCTGGGTTTAAATATGTGTCTTTCTATAGTGCGGCAACCTATTTTTACACCAACTCATGAATTAAATAAGAATCATAAATTAAATGAGAGGTTTAATTCTCTTGCTTAACGCGATGATATTAAATGGAAATTTTAATTTTTGTAATTTATTAAACAGTTAGAATGAGACATGGTAAATACGATCTTCCTTTAGATAATTCTGATAGCACTTTTTCTACTGGGCAGTCTGCAATGTCCGCTTCTCGCTCACAACGGACCTTCAGCTCAGTTAGTTCTAACCGCTTCGTGCTGTGAGTTCAACGGGTCTATGCAACCTGAATACGGGGCACTTGATGGTTATATCGCCCGGCAGGATGACGATATCGACTGGCCGCTGAAGCGCGATAATCCGACAGAAGATCATGGCTATGCAGCATTCATTTCGGAGAAAATTACTGGAGGTCGCTCTGATGGCTATTAACGGTAAGAGCTGGATTTTTCTGGGGCTCACTATTTCTCCTTTTGCTACGCCCGACCCTTTGGTGAAGTCAGTACTGAAAAATATTCACGAAACACTGGGTAATGCCGGATATTTCTTCATTGCTTTCCATGCGGCAGCGGCGTTGCTTCATCACTATGTCCAGAAGGACAACACACTATGTAGAATGCTTCCTGATCACAACAAGCCGATTTAATTTGTGTTTCTGCCGGGGGAGCGTCTTCCCGGCAGCAATATTGCTGCCCTCAACGCTTCGTTATATCCCCTGTAGCCCTGGTTCATGTCAGACAGAATGCCTGCAGCTCAGTACTGTATATTCTTTATCACATTGCTGACTTTCACCTGCACAAGGTAATTCAACCTAGATGAGTCTGAGGTTGCCACGGGATAGATGAAAACGCATGGCATGGCAGGAACAAGAATCAACGTTACTTTTTGTCCTGGTAAACCACTGTGATGTTGTCTGGTTTTCTTAACGTCGGGGCCGTAGCAGGGTCAATCAGGTACACAGGTACTATCACGGCATTTTTCCCACTAAACAGAATTGGCACCCAGCAATGAACACGTGGGTCTCCTGTCGTCTCCGGGATACCACTTGTACCGTATGACATAAGATCAACCACATTAATAAAAAGCGCCTTACCTATATCAAAGAAAAACTCGTTAAAAACCACATCTTTTGCCAGCAAAATTACAGCATCACCTGCTGCCAGTTTTATTGGGGATGAAGAGTGTCCAGAGGTTTCAACATCAGCAAAAATAATCCTTTCGGTATAGATAAAACAGGCATAGCGGGCATCCTGTTCTGATCTTTCCAGGAGCGACTGACAGAACTCTTTGATATGTCGATTTTCGACCCTGCCAACTGCATTATCCCGACGGAGGTGTCGCTTATGTTCGCGAACATGCACCTTGCCATTGACGCTGTCAAAGTCGTACCCTTTTCCAACCTGAAGCTTACTCTCCCAGATCTCCATACAATACTTTTCAGCAGCTACAACATTTCTTCGGCGAGGCAAATCCTGCTGGTAGACACCAGACAGTAGCCGGGCCTTAAGTTCGTCCGCAAGCTGATAATAGCGATTAATATCTTTCAGTACCGGAACGGTGGCATCCAGCAATGTGGAAATAACCTGCGATCGTGAGATCTTCTGTTTTTTGCTGTATTCATCCACAACACGCAGAGTCTCAGAATTGGTTACATTGAAAGTGATTCGTTCTGACATGCCAATCACCTATTAAGCATTTTAGAAAAAGTGCATAACAATTAACCTTAAACACCTTTATTATCAACAAGTTTATTCTATTGCTCTTTCTCTTTAGTTATCAATTCATAGTAACATGCTCTCACGTAAAAATACTGAATATGATGCTGTCAGGACAGCCTGGATACCAGGAGCGAACATTTGGGTTTTTAGTATAATTAAGGTCTTCATGTTTTAAGAACTTCCTCTTCATATCCCCTTCCCCAGTGATCCGCTTACCCCGTCTGTATATCTTCTGTCCCCACAGTACTGCTCAGTAAACAGAAATACTGTGACTTTCCTGCATAAAAATTACATATCACCACCTTCCTTTGTACACACACTACAGAGGATTAAATCATGGACTTTCCCTGGCCCTGGAATCGCAAATACACAATGAACTGGTTCCTGTTGTCGTTACTGAACCACCATCTTGATCAGCTACTGGAACGTTACTCCCGCCTTCAGCCCCTCAGACTCGATGTGTTCTATCAGAATGACACATGGCGTTATAACCATCACGGATGGTACGAGACAGAAAGGGAGGTACGCCAGTTAACAGAACATCTGATGTTAGAGAGCAACATCGTGGGCCACTTCTGGGTACTGGAGTGTACTTCCCGACACAAATGCCATGCCCATATCGTGATGTATCTTGATGGTCACCATAACCAGGCCACCTTTCCGGTGGCTGAACAGGCGGGGGCTGCCTGGCAGAAGATTACACAGGGTGAGGGGTACCACAATCGCTGTGATCCCAAGAAGTGCTACGAAGCCGATATCACCCGCCCCGTCAATTACGATGATGCTGCAGCCATCGACAACCTGCGCTACATCATCAGCTATCTCGCCAAGGAGAAATCAAAATACGGGCAGACTTACTACGGGGCCAACGAGGTACCACCCGCGAGTGGACTGGGCAGACCGCGAGGGCTTCGATAAAACGACGCACTTTTTTACGTCAGTTCCGGTTGTTATGCCGGAGAAGGGTACAGTGATTCATCACACGACTCCGGTACTTACTTAGCTACCGGAGAATCTCACCATGGCAATTAAACCTTCCCTGCTTGAAGATCAGTTCGTTGATATGACTTTCATCACCCGCCTGCTGGGGGTCAGTGATAAGTGGATTTACCGACTCATCAAAGATGGCATATTTCCAAAACCCATCAAACTGGGGCGAAGTTCACGATGGCTACAGAGTGAAGTGGAAGCCTGGCTACAGGCGAGAATCCACGAATCACGCAGCTAAATACCTCTCCTTACATATCACTTTCCTGACAGGCAAACTCTTTATCCTCTCATAGCGGAGGTTTGCGGCTGCCTGTCATTCAGTATCCAGGGATAATCCACCATGAAAGAGACAAAGACGCGATATAACAGTTTGCTGGTCAGCTATCAACGTTGGCTAAACGGGTTCACAAAACTGGCCATCATAAATGGCATGTGTCATCCCAATATTCAGGCCAGCCACCATCTGATGGTGGGCAGTCTGTACTTTCCCGGCGCAGGGCAGATGACTGCAGTGGTACCACAGTGCCTTTACCGACTGATTTACGGAAGTCAGCATCCAGAGCCAGTGTCGGTATTGACTGATATGCAAATCAGCCTTGAGACAAGGCAAAAAACTTTACTGCACCACCCAATGTTGGAAGGGATATTACTGAGTGAATGTATCCGCCTCAAACAACGCCCACTGGCAAATAGGCTGATTAGCCTGTTACACCAATTCAGTTCACCGGAGCATCGCCACAAACTGGTCTGGCTATGTTGGTACGATTTGATGATGGGTGCGACGCTGGAAGACTGGTTGGATAACCTGAAACGTAAGGCACCTGAAGATCTAGGCTTGTGGCTGGTTGGACGGCAGGAGGAAAACATATCCCTCACGCAAATGATGGATGAATATCTGCTATTTACCGGCCACTAATATCAGTTCCGATCTGTGCCTAACCGTTTTACTCCTGGGAAAAAGAGCAGAGCTACTCCCCACTTTTTCTCAATGATGCTCCCCCTTTATCCAAAATGTTCAGGGGCAAGGCCCATTCACTATTGGTATTTATTGGAAGATACGATATTATTCTATAATTCCGGAAATATAGAAATGAGATATAAATGGAGCTTTCGAAAGCAGCAGAAACCCTGAAAGAGCTGGGTCATCCTACGCGCCTAAGCGTATACAGAGAGCTGGTTAAAGCCGGGCATGAAGGGCTACCGGTTGGCGAACTGCAGAAGCGGCTCGAAATCCCAGCGTCTACGTTGAGCCATCATCTTTCCTCGTTGATATCAGTTTCTTTGGTACGCCAGGAACGTCAGGGCAGAACGCTTTTTTGCCACGCTCGATATGAAAACCTTGAGGCTCTGATTGCCTTCCTGACAGAAGAATGCTGCTCAGGGACTAACGACTGCCTCCCCCTGCCCCAGAAGACGGAGAAGTAAAATGACAGGTGATCTTAAGAATGTTGATTCGGGTTTGTTCGACACCTCAATCACAGAGGCAAGATTCGGTGTTCCTGCCGTTCCCCATCCTCCACGTATCCTCATGTTGTACGGCTCTGTGCGCGAACGTTCCTACAGCCGACTGGCAACGGAAGAAGCGGCAAGGTTACTGACCGCCATGGGCGCAGAAGTGCGGATCTTCAATCCTTCTGGCTTGCCTCTTCCTGATGATGCGCCTGACTCGCATCCTAAAGTCATGGAACTGCGCGAGCTGGTTCGTTGGTCCGAAGGGATGGTGTGGTGTTCCCCTGAACGCCATGGTGCGATGACCGGCATCATGAAAGCCCAGATTGATTGGATACCGTTATCAGAAGGCGCTGTTCGCCCTTCGCAGGGTAAGACTCTGGCCGTTATGCAGGTCTGCGGTGGCTCTCAGTCTTTCAATGCCGTAAACCAGATGCGCATTCTTGGCCGCTGGATGCGGATGATCACCATCCCGAATCAGTCCTCTGTGGCAAAAGCCTGGCAGGAATTTGATGAAGATGGACGAATGAAACCGTCGTCTTATTACGACCGGATCGTGGATGTGATGGAAGAACTGGTGAAATTTACTCTGCTGACCCGAGGTAACTCAGCCTATCTCGTTGATCGCTACAGCGAACGAAAAGAGTCTGCAGAAGAACTTTCACGGCGGGTTAATCAGAGCAAAATTTGAGGGCTGGTATGAGTGATGTAACGGCATTCAACAACTGCATGAGCGTGTTCTGGCGGCAACATGAAGCCGAACTCTCTCGCTTTCTGACATCTAAGACAGGTGATAGCGAAAAAGCAGCAGACCTTCTGCAAGAGCTATTCCTGCGTGCCCGCGCTCATTCAGACAGTTTCTGCGAAATGGAGAATCCGCGAGCCTGGCTGTATCGGGCGGCGAGGAATCTGCTGATTGATGAGTACCGCACCACCAGGGAATTCGTTGAGCTGGAAGATGATGCCCCATTCACTGATGCATCCCCTGATGCAATCTCAACGCTGGATATTTGCCTGCCTGAAACATTGCAGGCATTACCTGAAGATGAGCGGTGGTTGATTGAAGAATCCGACCTTAACCGGCGTCCCCAGCAGTCCCTGGCCGATGAACTGGGAATCACGCTTACGGCGTTTAAATCCCGACTACTTCGGGCCAGAAAACACCTGAAAGAGACGATGACAGAACTTTGTCAGATTGAGGCGGATGACACGTCTTCCGTCTGCTGCCACAAAAAAATGAATTAATCGCGCATCTTTTCCCCACCACCTTCGTTTACCTCAGTGTAAAGCCAAATGACTAAACACTGAGGTAAACAGTCCATGTCAAAAATTGAGATCTTTGAAGCAGCAGGCTGCTGTGCAACCAGCAGCGTTGTAGTCAGTGACGAAGCCGTCAAATGGAACGCCAGCGCCGAATGGGCGAAAAAGAATGACGTTGATATACAGCGCTACAGCCTTGCGAAGAACCCGCAGCAGTTCCTGAATTCGCCGGTCATTAAAGAGTTTCTGAACACATCAGGGATGGAGTCTCTCCCTGTCACCTTGCTCGACGGCAAACTCGTGATGGCAGGCAAACTCCCGACTCGTGAAGATATCGCCCGTTGGGCAGGTATTCCGCTTAGTCAGGACTGGAGTGAAGACAGCACGCAACCACGCTGCTGCAGCATTCCACGTATGCCTTAATTCCAGAGGAGCAATCACTGATGAATATGCCATTTTTAAAAGACATTCCCCCGTTCATCTTCTTCACTGGCAAAGGTGGCGTGGGTAAAACATCCCTGGCCTGTGCTACTGCGGTATGGCTGGCCGATCAGGGTAAGAGAACGCTTCTGGTGAGTACCGATCCGGCTTCCAATGTCGGCCAAGTCTTTAGCCAGACTATCGGCCACCGAATCACAGATATCAGTACCGTAGAAAATCTTGCCGCGATGGAAGTTGATCCGATGGCTGCAGCACAGGCATATCGTGACCGAGTACTCGACCCGGTTCGCGGGCTGATGCCAGCCGATGTGGTCAGCAGCATTGAAGAACAGCTCTCCGGTTCATGCACTACGGAAATCGCGGCATTTGATGAGTTTACTGGTCTTCTTACCAACCATGAGTTGCGGGAAAAGTATGACCATATCGTATTTGATACTGCGCCAACCGGTCATACCATCCGTATGCTTGAGTTGCCGGGGGCCTGGAGCGGTTATCTCGAAGCGAACCCTGATGCCGCCGCTAACCTCGGGCCGCTGGTGGGGCTGGAGAAACAACAGCACCAGTACTCAGACGCGGTTAAGGCGCTGTCTGATGCAGCTCTCACGCGCTTGGTTCTGGTTGCCCGAGCCCAAGCTTCAACACTGAAAGAAGTCTCTCATACGCACGATGAGCTTTCTGCTATCGGTTTGCAGCATCAACACCTTGCCATTAATGGCGTGCTGCCGCCGTTTGCGGGTGAAAATGATCCACTGGCGCAAAGTATTCTGGCTCGAGAAGAAAAAGCATTACAGGCAATGCCAGAGAACCTGGCGAACCTTCCCCGCTCGCAGCTGTATCTGAAGCCATTTAATCTGGTCGGTCTGGAAGCGCTGCGTCAGTTATTTACGGAGAACAAAGCCTCGCTGCCGCTCCCTGCTACCACGCTGAATACTTTGGATTTACCGAAACTTGCCTCACTGGTAGATGAACTCAGCCTGACAGGTAAAGGTCTGGTAATGGCAATGGGTAAAGGTGGCGTGGGCAAAACGACTGTTGCAGCTTCGATCGCGGTATCGCTGGCAAAACGCGGTCATAAAGTCCATCTGACGACGTCCGATCCGGCAGCACATCTGTCTTATACGCTGGATGGCTCGCTGCCAAACCTTCAGGTCAGCCGTATCGATCCGAAGGTGGAGACAGAGCGCTATCGCCGCTTTGTGCTGGAAAATCAGGGCAAAGGATTAGACGCTGAGGGACTAGCAGTGCTGGAGGAAGATCTCCGCTCGCCATGTACTGAAGAGATCGCCGTGTTTCAGGCATTCTCGCGGATCATCAAAGAGGCAGACGATCATTTTGTTATTATGGACACCGCGCCAACAGGTCACACACTTCTGCTACTGGATGCAACAGGAGCCTATCACCGGGAAATGGTGCGTCAGATGGGGCAAACACATGACCATGTGATGACGCCAATGATGCAATTGCAGGACCCGGAGAAGACAAAGGTTATTATCGTGACGCTTGCCGAAACGACACCGGTACTTGAAGCGGCGAACCTACAGCAGGATTTACGTCGCGCTGGCATCGAGCCATGGGCATGGGTTGTGAATAACAGCCTGGCGGCAGCTGAACCGTCTTCACCTTTCCTGAAGACCAGGGCGAACCGCGAGTTGCCTCTCATCTCTGATGTGGAAGAGCAGTATGCAAAGCGTATTGCATTAACTGCGTTACAGAGCGAAGAGCCGGTAGGTATTGACCTACTGAAAGAAATGGCTAAGTAACCATGAAGGGGGCAAATGCCCCCTTCATTTTTATTTCAGTCTTTTACCTGCATCATTAACGACTTTTTCACCATCTTCTTTGGTGAAAGCCCCTTTCTGAGATTCTGGCAGGATATCCAGAACGACTTCAGAAGGACGGCAAAGTTTAGTTCCCAGTGGCGTCACTACAATCGGACGGTTAATCAGGATCGGATGTTGCAACATAAAATCGATTAGCTGGTCGTCAGTAAATTTATCATCTGCAAGACCCAGTTCCTCATACGGTTCGACGTTCTTACGCAGCAAAACCCGGACGGAAATGCCCATATCTGCAATGAGTTTGACCAGCTCATCGCGTGAAGGTGGGGTCTCAAGGTAAAGAATAACAGTCGGCTCATTACCGCTGTTGCGGATCATCTCCAGCGTGTTACGCGACGTGCCGCAGGCCGGGTTGTGATAAATAGTGATGTTGCTCATATCAGTATCTCATTACAAAGTGAAAGAGAGACGTAGCGCCAGCGCTGCCAGCGTTACAAACAGCACAGGCAGAGTCATGACGATCCCGGTGCGGAAATAGTATCCCCAGGTGATGGTCATATTCTTCTGTGAAAGGACATGCAGCCAGAGCAGCGTTGCCAGGCTACCAATAGGTGTAATTTTCGGGCCCAGATCGCAGCCAATCACGTTGGCGTAGATCATCGCTTCTTTGATAACGCCTGTTGCAGTGCTGCCATCAATAGAGAGAGCGCCAACCAGCACGGTAGGCATGTTGTTCATGATGGAAGACAGGAAAGCCGTCAGGAAGCCAGTACCAAGCGTCGCAACCCAGAGTCCTTTATCCGCCAGTACGTTCAGCACACCTGAAAGGTATTCGGTTAGCCCAGCGTTGCGCAGACCGTAGACCACCAGGTACATCCCCAATGAGAAGATGACAATCTGCCATGGCGCACCGCGAAGCACTTTGCCAGTGTTAATGGCATGGCCTCGTTTCGCCACCGCAAACAGAATGACAGCTCCTACAGCAGCAATCGCGCTGACCGGGATACCCACCGGCTCAAGGACAAAAAAGCCAACCAGAAGAAGGATCAACACTATCCATCCGGTTCTGAAGGTTGCCAGATCTTTAATAGCTTTTGCAGGTGCTTTCAGGAGAGCCAGGTCGTAAGTCGGCGGAATATCTTTGCGGAAGAACAGATGCAGCATCACCAGCGTGGCGATAATAGCGGCAATATCCACCGGCACCATTACCGACGCATACTCAGTGAAGCCCAGCCCAAAGAAGTCTGCAGAAACGATGTTAACCAGGTTGGACACGATAAGCGGCAGACTGGCCGTATCGGCAATAAACCCGGCGGCCATGACAAATGCCAGCGTAGTACCTTTACTGAAACCTAATGCAAGCAGCATGGCGATGACAATTGGAGTAAGAATCAATGCCGCACCATCGTTGGCAAACAATGCCGCCACCGCTGCACCTAGCAGGACGATATACGTAAAGAGCAAACGGCCACGACCGTTACCCCAGCGTGAAACATGCAATGCCGCCCATTCGAAAAAGCCGGATTCATCGAGCAGCAGGCTGATGATAATCACCGCAATAAAGGTCGCTGTCGCGTTCCAGACGATATTCCACACCACCGGAATATCGCTTACATGCACAACGCCAGATATCAAAGCCAGTCCTGCGCCTAGCATTGCACTCCAGCCGATCCCTAATCCCTTCGGTTGCCAGATAACCAAAACAATGGTCAGGACAAAAATAGCGCCTGCCAGTAACATACATCCTCCTGACAGGGCGGTTCTACCGCCCTGTAAAAACAAAAAATTAACTCGCCAACTCTCTGAGTTTTTCAATACCGGCTGGCTCAGAAGCCAGTACCGGAACGAGCGCTATACGGTTAGCGTGCTGATTCTTAACAGCCTCAATCTGAGGCTGTTCCTGCTGGGCGCGCTGGCAAAGCAACGGAGAACTCGTATCCGCAATGGAAAGGCTGTTATTGATAATCCAGCCCCACGGATGAATCCCCGCACGCTCAAGATCGGACTGCAGGTTTGCCGCTTCCAGTACCGGTGTGGTTTCAGGCAGAGTGACCAGCAGGACTTTGGTGCGTTCCGGGTCCTGAAGCTGCATCATTGGGGTAGTAAAATGACCTTTACTCCCCATTTTTTTGGCAATCTCTCGGTGGTAAGCCCCGGTCGCATCAAGCAGTAATAGCGTATGCCCGGTAGGTGCCGTATCCATGACCACAAACCGTTTGCCTGCTTCACGGATTACGCGTGAGAACGCCTGGAACACCGCAATCTCTTCCGTGCAAGGAGAACGTAAATCCTCTTCGAGCAGCCGTTTCCCTGCCTCATCCAGATCCCTGCCTTTCGTCTCAAGAACATGCTGACGATAGCGTTCAGTTTCATCGTGAGGGTTGATTCGGCTGACCTGCAGATTTTTGTGGCTGCCATTCAACGTTGTACTCAGGTGTGCAGCAGGATCTGAGGTAGTGAGATGCACATCAAAACCCTTATCTGCCAAACTGACGGCGATAGCCGCAGCCATTGTGGTTTTACCCACACCGCCTTTACCCATCAGCATAATCAGACCGTGTTCACTGCGAGCGATATCATCAACCAGGCCAGAGAGCGATAAGTTTTCAGGCGTGTACTGGATGTTCGTTACCGGGAGCGGTAATGCCTCAGAACCGGTATCCAGAAGTCCCTTCAATGCTGAAACACCAACCATATTGACTGGCTGTAGTAATAGGGTATCTGTCGGTAGCCCAGATAAACCGGCAGGAAGATTTGCCAGTGCCTCCTGCTCACGTTGCCATATCGCAGCGGCCAGGGCGTCATGTTCAGCTTCGGCTTTAGGCAGCACACCATTAATCACCAGGTATTGGTTTTTCAGGCCAATTGCGGCGAGTTCTTCATGGGTGCGGGCGACTTCCTGCAGCGTAGATTTTTGCAGTCGCGCAACCAGAACCAGGCGGGTACGTTCAGGATCGGATAACGCCTCTACCGCATGAGCATACTGCTCACGCTGCTTTTCCAGCCCGGCCATTGGGCCAAGACAGGAAGCACCATCCGGGTTACTTTCAATGAAGCTACTCCAGGCACCGGGAAGCTGGAGAAGGCGAATCGTGTGGCCCGTCGGCGCTGTATCAAAAATGATGTGATCGAAGCGGGTCAGCAGGGAAGCGTCTGTCAATAAGCCGGTGAACTCATCAAACGCCGCAATCTCAGTGGTACAGGCTCCTGAAAGCTGCTCGCTGATACTGTTAACAACGTCATCAGGCAAAAGACCTTTGATAGGATCAACGATTCTGGAGCGGTATTGTTTGGCGGCTTCCTGCGGGTCGATTTCCAGAGCGGAAAGTCCAGGAACTGCTGCCACAGGGCGAATGGTATTACCGATAGCCTGATCGAACACCTGACCGACATTGGAGGCTGGGTCAGTACTGACCAGCAAAACCCGCTTACCCTGTTCAGCAAGGCGGATAGCCGTCGCGCAGGAAATAGAAGTTTTTCCTACACCACCCTTGCCGGTAAAAAACAGGTAAGGCGGGATATTCTGTAAGAATTTCATATGTCCTCCTGACATATTCAGCAACAGGAAGTATTACCACCACAGCAGCTGGTGGGAGCTAACCCTACCTTCTCCAGCGGAATACCGAACCAGCGAGCCAGCTCAGCGCGTTTTGGGTATCGCCCTGCCATCACCGTTTCACCGTCCAATAGCAGTAACGGAAGACCTTCTGCTCCAGATGCTTCGAGGAATGCTTTCGCTTTCTCATTCTGAACAAAGCTCATGGGCTGCTGCGCCAGGTTGTAACGTTCAACCTGTACACCACGTCCTTTCAGCCACTGCACATCAGCAGAAAAATCAACCAGAACCTGATCGACATCTGAGCCACATACGCCGGTACTGCAGCACATTGCCGGGTCAAACACCGTTAACGTCTTCATTCTGAATACCTCACATTTGGAAAAACATATATGTTCAGGCAAATTTTTTAGATGCAAACAGCCTTACCGCTACCAGAGCAGTTTGCCGATGCCAGCTTACGGGCGATGGCCTGTACATCGTCCTGTTGGCTTAACCAGGCCTGCTCAATCACCTGAGCAGCCCAGAATGGAATATGCGGGGATAAGCGATAATGAACCCATTTCCCCTGCTTGCGATCCAGCAATAGACCGCTTTCCCGGAGCATTGCCAGATGGCGGGAGATCTTGGGCTGCGACTGATCCAGCGCTGTACAGAGATCGCACACGCACAGCTCTCCCATCTCTCTGAGCAGCAACACGATGCCCAAACGGGTTTCATCGGAGAGGTTTTTGAAGAGTTGTAATGCTGATAATTGTGGCATAAGCCCTCCTGCTATTATCTCGCAGTTTCTCTCTATAACAGTGCAATGTCAAAAAATATATTTGAATTTCCATATATGAAAGAAGCAAAGCTTCTCTCTACGTCTAGTATGGACAGCGAGATAATCTAGAGTAACCTCTTATACTAGGAAGCCCTGAAGACATCCACAGGGCACATTCTGTTAGAGTTAATATTAAGCTGGAGGTAGCGCCCAAAGTTCTTCAAGGTTCACATCGTCGCTGCTGGGTCGATGCTGTTTCAGCAGCGGGTCAATTTTCAATATCATTGGAAGATCAAAAGCGGTTCCAGTGACTACGCAGCAGCCCTTGGCTAGAGTCGGTATGAGAGCCTTAGAACTGGAATCTAACGTGCTAATTGTATTGTCTAATAGCATAAGGTCGCGATCGTTAACCAATCGGTGTATGAAGAAATTGTGAATCTGGGAAACAATAGTAGGTGAAATATCTGCAGGCCGCTGACTAGATAGTGTGAGGTATACGCCATACTTGCGTCCCTCCTTAATTATTTCTTCAAAGAGTTCAAGCCGGTAGTCTTTCCAGATTTCATGCTCACGGGTGGACTGCTCTGACAAAATATTGTGTGCCTCATCAATGATAAGGTGCAGAGTCCGGCTTGGAGGGCTTTTAAGATTCTCTGCATCTTTATGATTTGTGTAGAAATTTTTGGCTACAAGCAGTGGCAAGATCTTTTTTATCTCATTCTTGCATTTCTTTAAAGAGATGACATGTAAGAGATGCGGAGGTTGTGGCACATCAACGATTTCAAGAACATTACGCAGAGCCGATATAGATGATTTGGCCCTAGCTAGCACCGGTTGAATGTGTTCGTATTGGGCATAGCCAAATACAACATCTGAACAGAGTTGGAGGTAGCACCGCAATATTAGTTCGTCGAATTGATCAATTCCATCTAAATTAACACTCTCATCAATAATGGGTTTGATATTCGCGTCAAATCCATTGCCATTTGAATTATAGTACGTGCCGCTGGCATGCTTAAAATACTTATCTTTATTGTAATAAATAATTCCTTTTAAATGTTCTTGAAGCAATTCGCAGTCAATCATGCGTGCAATTTCACGGCTCAAATCCAAAGCATCTGATTTCGCTTCACCTGTACTAAAAACTTTTTCAAAAACCTTTTCTACATACCTTTTGAGTGGCGTAGTTTTAAATTTTTCCTTACCAGATAGAACGCGACGCAGAAATGGCTGTTGTGTGTTCGTAGTTGCCTGAAACAAGAGGCTTAGGGTTTCGACATCCCAAAAATGAGCGCCTTCAATCTTGAATTTGTGCTTTGCTTTTTTAGAGTCCAGCACTGTGATTTGCTTATTCTTAGCTGGTAGTAGCTGATCTTCCGTGTATTCACCATTAAAATCTATGATAACGAACTGGCTCTTGTGCTGTAATGCTTGGAGCCGCTCATTAAAAAGTGTAGTATAAAGTTTAGCTAGCGTATTAGATTTACCACTCCCGGTGTTACCAAATATGCCCAAATGGCTGTTGAATAATCGCATCCATGGGAGGTTGATGGGTACATTCTCCTTGAGCATAGAGCCAATAGAAAAACCTGTTTTACCGTCCGCCCCATAAATTTTCCCTACCATAAGTTCGCTGAGTAGAGATGCCTTGTCTCGGATCATCGGCATGTACTTCACACCTTCAAAAAACTTATCATCTACTATATAACCAATGGGGCGAACATCCACTTTTCGTACATATTGGACCTTCTCGGCATCAGTCTCTAGCCTTTTCTCATCCAAAAATTCACCTTCAACAAGACAGACAATATCTATAAAGCCTCGCTGAATAGATACGTGCTCCCGAAGTGAAATACCTCTGTACTTAACTCCTCCGTAGAAAATAGTCTCATGATTGGAGTCTTCAAAAATTCGAAGGGAGATACGCACTCCACTCACTGCAATAACCTCACCTACGATGATACTCATATCAGATCCTCCTCTTCAGCTTTTAATGGAGGTTCATAAGTGTCTGGCGTGAGTGAGAAAACATATTTATTGAAATTGGTGAAGTCCATATTCATATCTTCAGCGGGCCCAATTACTTGGACGTTTTTCCAAGATTTGAATTCTTCCCGCATGCTATTTGCACTATTGTTGCTATAACAACAAATAAAAGTATGAAGTTGTGGGTTGGAGAGGGAGCGTTGGATAAGTCTGAGAATGTGTTCATCAGCAAACGAAAAGCCAAATGTTATGAGTATAGAATTTGGTTTTTCAAGCTCATAGCTTAATAGCCTGAGCATCTGGTAGTAGTGTTCTTCGAAGACAGTTTCGTAAAACTTCCACTTAGTGGGGTTGACAATAGGTAGCTTATTGTACTCCCCCCAGAAAATATCTATCTGGTCTTGACTGAATGCCAAGGATGGAATGCCTTCAGTTCTGTTGCCATCGACACCAAGAAATTCGGAATATCCATTTAAATTTCCGAGTGTCTCTTCTGTCAAAAGGTTACTAAAATCATTGCGGTAATTGACTTCAATCTTATCACCGCTTTTTGACCAGTAAACCGAACCGTGAAGATGGATAATGTTTAGCTGCGGGATGCCATAGTTGCTTCGTTCAAATACTCCAGTTTGACATTGAAACGTACTGAAGTTTTTGGAATGAAGATGCTTTGTGTGAAATCCGGAGGTACCATCATTCACCACAAAATCATGTGATCCCTTCATGAGAAGGCTGTCAGCTGTATGGGACAGGCATCCATCATAGTTTGTGGTAAAAATATTGATTTTGCGGTTGAGGTCTTTCCTTCTATCCAACAACCCCAAAAGGGTTGTTAAAAAAATCTCATAATTCTTGAGATTTTCTTTTCCTTTATTCGTTGTAACGAAACTTGGATTGAATGTCTGCACTGGAAAAATACATGTGTTGTAGTAGTGCATGAATAACGCGGTTCGCTTCTCTGGCGAGTTTTCAAACTGTGTGGCGAGCGTTTCGATCGTTTCTCGCCGTCCCTCTGCATTCTTGATGGCTAGGGACAGCGTCGGGAACAAGTCTGCTGAAGCGCCTGAGCCAATCAGTATGTTGATGTTCTTATTGTATATATCCAATGGCTGGATCGCCTCAAACATACTTACCTCCCTTATTTAGTTTTGTCTAAAATAGCATCAGTGTATAGGCAGACCAAGTTTTGACTTAGGCAAAAAATTTGTAGCAATAGCCACTATTTCTCTGGTTTTCAACTATTGCAGTTAGCAGCATATATTGAATTACATCCATCCAGACGTCTAGGTACCCAGACGAATGCAATTGCTTTTCGAGACTGCCTTTCAACATTTCAGCTTGTAATAATCCCTTCCTTGCCTAAATTACTAGTAAAATCACCATACCACTGCATCATCGCCCTCCTCCCCTCCAGATATTGAGCATGGTTATACGTTCCACGAATTGAGTTCTTATCGACGTGAGCCAGCTGTAGCTCGATCCAGGCCGAGTTAAATCCCTGCTCATGCAAAATGGTACTCATCGTGTGGCGGAATCCATGCCCTGTAACGCGTCCTGCATAGCCGATGCGCCTTACCAACACAGTCAATGCCATATCACTCATCGGTTTCTTAGGATTATTACGTCCTGGGAACAGCAACTCTCCTGCTCCCGTCATGGGTTTAAGCTGATTAAGCAGGTCAATTGCCTGGCTTGATAACGGAACCAGATGAGGTCGGCGCATTTTCATTCGCTCTGCTGGTACGTTCCAAACCTTCCGCTCAAAATCAAACTCCTGCCACTCCGCTTGCCTCAATTCCCCAGGCCTTACTCCAGTCAAAATAAGTAATTGCATCGCAATCTTAACAATCACACTACCGGCATAGGTGTTCAGAGTCCGAAGAAACTCAGGCAGTTCATCCTGGGTCAAAAAAGCATAGTGCTCTTTCTCATGGGGAGCTACGGCGCTGGCTAGATCGGGAGCTGGATTGTACTCAGCCCTGCCAGTCACAACCGCATACTTCCAGACCTCTCCACAACGCTGGCGAACCTTACGGACCTTCTCAGTTGCTCCTCGAGTTTCTATCTTTGAAAGAACAGCAAGCAACTCCATCGGTTTGATATCTTTGATTGGTCGGTGGCCGATATAAGGAAATACATCCTTCTCAAAGGTTCTCATCATCTCTTCACGATAGGAGACAGACCAGCGATCATAGCGACGCTGATACCACTCCCGAGTGATAGCCTCAAACGAGTTTTCAGCGTCCTGCTTGCGACTGAGCTTCTCCATTTTTCTTTCGAGAGAAGGATCGTTACCAGCTGCTAATGTTCTTTTAGCATCCTCACGCTTGCTTCGTGCTTCAGCTAAAGAAACAGCAGGATAAACACCAAGCGCAAGTACATTTTCCCCTCCAGGCGTACGATACTTCAGACGCCAGTATTTCTTACCGTTGGGGTTAACCAATAAGTAAAGACTCCCACCATCAGCCAATTTGTAGGGCTTCTCTTTCGGCTTTGCAGTTTCAACCTGACGAGCAGTTAACTTCATTGGGGGTACCTCTCAGCATGGGGTACAATTATACCCCCATCCATACCCCCACATTGAGCTTGACCCTGGGGGAGTATTATTGAGTTCAATAGACTAATAGAATGCTATAACTGCTGATTTATCAAGGAAAAATTGAGTTGGGTAGACTTCAGAAGACTTGAGTTTGGAGCGGGCGAAGGGAATCGAACCCTCGTATAGAGCTTGGGAAGCTCTCGTTCTACCATTGAACTACGCCCGCATTAGATTTTTTTGATTATACGCCTCCTTGATTGAACGACAATCCCCTTTTTATTTAAATGATTATTTAATCATCGAAAAAAAGATAACCATTTGTTTTAAAAAACAATAAAGCCACCTTTCGGTGGCTTTATAACTATATTGATATTCGTTAATGCTATTCGTTAATTAACCATTTATTTAAAATAACAGTTATTTAAAATAACAATTATTTATTAGGGCGCATTGCTGGGAATAAAATAACATCACGAATAGTATGACTGTTAGTAAATAACATCACCATACGGTCAATACCAATACCTAAACCTGCAGTTGGCGGTAAGCCGTGTTCTAATGCCGTGATATAGTCATGGTCGAAGAACATTGCTTCTGCATCACCCGCTTCTTTTTGGCGAACTTGATCTTCAAAACGCTCTGCTTGGTCTTGTGCATCATTGAGTTCTGAGAAACCATTACCAATTTCACGACCACCAATAAAGAATTCGAAGCGGTCAGTAATAAATGGATTATCATCGTTACGACGAGCCAGTGGAGAAACTTCTGCTGGGTATTCAATAATGAATGTTGGTTGAATTAAGTGGCTTTCTGCAACTTCTTCAAAAATTTCACACTGAACACGACCTAAGCCCCAGCTTTTCTCAATCTTAATACCAATAGATTGAGCAATAGCAACCGCTTTATCCATATCATCAAGATCAGCCATTACGGTTTCTGGACGATATTTGCAGATAGCTTCTTTCATGGTTAATTTGGCAAAAGGTTTACCAAAATCAAACTCTTGATCACCATATTTCACTAATGAAGAGCCCAGTACATTTTCAGTTAATGTACGGAATAATTCTTCAGTTAATTCAATCAAGTCACGGTAATCTGCATACGCCATATAGAGTTCCATCATGGTGAACTCCGGGTTATGACGTGGTGATACACCTTCGTTACGGAAGTTACGGTTGATTTCGAATACGCGATCAAAACCACCCACAACTAAACGTTTTAAATATAATTCAGGTGCAATACGTAGATACATATCGATATCTAACGCATTATGATGGGTAATGAACGGACGCGCACTTGCTCCACCAGGAATGGTTTGCATCATTGGCGTTTCAACTTCCATAAAGCCTTTGTTCACCATAAATTGACGGATACCCGCCATGACTTGTGAACGAATTTGGAAAGTTTTACGCGATTCTTCATTAGAAATCAGATCTAAATAACGCTGACGATAACGCATTTCTTGGTCAGCTAAACCGTGGAATTTATCTGGTAATGGGCGTAGTGCTTTCGTTAATAAACGCACTTCTGTACAGTGAACACTTAATTCACCCGTTTTCGTTTTGAAAACACGACCGCGAGCACCTAAGATATCGCCGAGATCCCATTTTTTAAATTGCTCGTTATAGATACCTTCTGGTAAATCATCACGAGAAACATAAAGCTGAATACGACCACCCATGTCTTGCAATGTAGCGAAAGATGCCTTGCCCATAATACGGCGAGTCATCATACGACCTGCAATAGAAACTTCCACATTTGCTGCTTCTAACTCTTCTGCACTCATTGCATCATACTTTTGATGTAATTCGTCAGACAGCGCATCTCTGCGGAAATCATTTGGGAATGCGTTACCATTATCACGTAAAGCGGATAATTTTTCGCGGCGTGTTTGCAGTTCGTTATTTAAATCAGGTGCCTGCTCCGCACCTTGTTGCTGTTGCGACATGTTTTTCCTCACAGGCCCGCTTTTAAGCTAGCTTCAATAAATTTATCAAGATCACCGTCTAATACTGCTTGTGTATTACGCGTTTCCACACCAGTACGTAAATCTTTAATACGTGAATCATCAAGAACATAAGAACGAATTTGACTACCCCAGCCAATATCGGACTTGTTATCTTCCATTACTTGCTTATCTGCATTTTTCTTCTGCATTTCCAGCTCGTATAACTTCGCTTTCATCTGCTTCATTGCCTGATCTTTGTTCTTATGCTGAGAGCGATCGTTTTGGCATTGAGTAACAAGACCTGTTGGAACGTGGGTAATACGAACCGCAGATTCTGTTTTGTTAACGTGCTGTCCACCCGCACCCGAAGCGCGATAAACGTCAATACGTAAATCAGCTGGATTGATTTCAATATCAATATTGTCATCAACTTCAGGGTAAATAAAGGCAGAACTAAATGAGGTATGGCGACGGCCGCCTGAGTCAAATGGGCTTTTACGAACTAGGCGATGAACACCTGTTTCTGTACGTAACCAACCATAAGCGTACTCACCAATAATTTTGATAGTCGCTGATTTTAATCCTGCAACATCACCGTCAGATTCTTCAATAATTTCTGTTTTAAAGCCTCTTGATTCAGCCCAACGTAAGTACATGCGCATCAGCATACTTGCCCAATCTTGCGCTTCTGTACCACCAGAGCCCGCTTGTAAATCAAGGTAGCAATCCGCACTGTCATATTCACCAGAGAACATGCGACGGAATTCTAATTGCTCAAGCTTTTTATTTAAACCATCTAACTCAGCAATAGCTTCGTTAAATGTTTCTTCGTCATCAGCTTCAACCGCTAATTCAAGTAAACCAGAAACGTCTTCTAGTCCTTGCTCTAACTGATCGATTGTTTCTACGATAGCCTCAAGAGATGAACGCTCTTTGCCTAATGCTTGTGCCCTTTCTGGCTCGTTCCATACATCAGGTTGTTCTAATTCAGCGTTAACTTCTTCTAAACGCTCTTTCTTGGCATCATAGTCAAAGATACCCCCTGAGAACATTCGTTCTTTCAGAGACTTCTTCAATTTGGTGTTTTACGGGGTTGATTTCAAACATATTTTTTCGTCTTTATGTTGTTTTCAAAAACAATTGGAATAAATTTTGAACCGCATATTGTAACGGATATATCAGCGGGTTTATAGCATTTATATACAACTGTCTATCAGATAGTTGTTACCATAACAACGTGACTCTCTATATCACGGTAAATTGTTTAATTTATTCGCATTAACAAGGCCAAATATGCTCAACAAGCAATTGAGCATTACGTTGCCCTCTAAATTCATTCACATCTAATCGATACGCTAGCTCAACCATTTTAATGCTGTTATCAGGCCACATATTAATATCAACATTAAAGGCAATAGCATCAATCATAAGATGGCTATTTACGGGCTGAAGCATCATTTTTAAATGCTTACTACCCACAATACGTTGCTGTAATAACGTGAATTTACCGTCAAATAAAGGCTCTGGAAAAGCTTGTCCCCACGGACCTGCTTCTCTTAGCATTTCCGCAATTGGTAGTGATAGCTGGTTTTCTGTTAGCTCACCATCAGATAAAATAACGCCTTGCAATTGTTCGTCAGAAACCAACTCTGCCATTAAAGACGAAAAATGACGCTGAAATAACGGGAATTTATCTTCTTCAAGTGAAAGCCCTGCCGCCATTGCATGCCCACCGAATTTCACCATCAAACCAGGATTTAATGTATTTAACCGCTCTAAGGCATCTCGCAAATGTACGCCACTAATTGAACGACCAGAGCCTTTTAACAGCCCATCACCACTAGGTGCGAACGCAATAACAGGACGATGCAATTTCTCTTTAATACGAGAGGCTAAAATACCCACAACGCCTTGATGCCATTCGGGATGATATATCGCTAAACCATTAGGTAAATCATGTTGAGTGCCCATAAACTGGCGAAAAATGGTAGAGGCTTCTTCTTGCATTCCCGCTTCAATTTCACGCCGAGTTTGATTTAATCCATCAAGTTCATTGGCAATTTCACGAGCAGTACCAATATTGTCAGTTAAGAGTAAAGCAACCCCCACCGACATATCATCTAGACGCCCTGCTGCATTTAAGCGAGGCCCTAAAGAAAAACCTAAGTCACTACTAACCAATTGAGATAGTTCTTTACGAGACACTTCTGTTAACGCTTTAATACCCACACAACAACGTCCAGCTCTAATTCGGCGTAATCCTTCATAAACAAAAATACGGTTATTTTCATCAAGAGGAACAACGTCTGCCACTGTGCCTAGTGCAACTAAATCGAGAAAATCCGCCATATTTGGGCGAGTTAAGTTTTGTTGCTCGAACCAGCCTTGTTTTTCTAATTCAGCTCTTAATGCCGTCATTAAATAAAAAGTAACGCCAACACCTGCTAATGATTTAGATAAAAAAGAACAATCTGTCAGATTAGGATTAATAATCGCATCAGCGGCAGGTAAGGTTTGTCCCGGTAGATGGTGATCGGTAATGAGGACACGAATACCATATTCATGAGCCGCATCTACACCTTCAAAAGAGGAAATTCCATTATCTACAGTGATAATGAGATCAACCCCTTTTTTAGCAACGTCATGAACAACTTGAGGGCTTAAACCATAACCATCATCAAAGCGATTAGGGATATGATAGCTAACCTGCTTAAATCCCATTTGGCGTAATGCTTTAAACGCAAGTGCGGTACTTGTTGCACCATCAGCATCAAAATCGCCAACAATAACAATACGAGATTGTTGCTGTAATGCATCAATCAGTAATGAAATTGCCGTTTCTATTCCTGTTAATGCTTGATAATGAAGTAAGCCTTTTAACGATCGTTCTAGTTGAACTTCAGAGGTTATTCCACGATTAGCATAAATTTGTCGTAATAAGGGATCTAAGTTATCTGGTAATTGAGTTGCCTGTGCAATTCGACGACGCAATGTCGGTTCAATAGTGACCATAAAACGTAATTACTTCTCTTTTTTATCTAATAATTCAACAAGGTTTTGTGCAGAAATATATCCACCATAAATACTAGCATTAGGTAATACAATAGCAGGTGTGCCTTGGATCCCCATCATAGTGCCTAATTTAAAATGTTCATTGATATTGATTTTTTTGCAATCATCAATCGCAATAATTTTGTCACCTTTAAATGCACTGTCTAATGATTTATTAGGGAAGCCACTACACCACACAGCATTCATTTCTTTGCTCACAATATTGTTGCTAATGCCATTACGAGGAAACGCTAAATAGCGTACTGTCACTCCTTGTTTATTCAACTCGGGTACTTCTTGATGAAGTTTTTGGCAATAGGGGCAACTAATATCAGTAAAAATAGTGATCACATGGCGTTCATTTTGCGCTTTATAGACAATCATTTCATTTTTAAGTGAATCTACTTTTTTCATAATAATTTGATTGGCAATACTGACTGGCTCACCATTACTGATATTATAAATAGGGCCCGCTGTTAGATACTTACCATCATCCGTAATATAAAAAATACCTTTGTCTGATAACACCGCATTTAACCCAACAATCGGTGTAGGTTGGATACTTTCTGCTTTAATTTGCATTTTAGCCAGTTGCGCTTCAATTGAGGCATTGTCAGCAAGCACAGGCATTGACACCATGCTTAATAATATTGGCAACCAGAATAATTTCTTTTTCATTTGAATTCCTATTTAACGCCTGCTCTTTAGCGGCTATCCCCTTGGATGATGTTGCTGATGAAGCGCTTTCAAGCGTTCTGTTGCAACATGGGTATAAATCTGTGTTGTAGAGAGGTCACTGTGCCCCAATAACATCTGTACAACACGCAAGTCTGCTCCATGATTTAAGAGATGTGTCGCAAATGCATGACGCAACACATGAGGTGATAGTTTTTCAGTATCGATCCCTGCTATCACTGCATAATGTTTTATCCGATGCCAAAATGTTTGGCGTGTCATTTTTTGCCCTCTTAAGCTAGGAAAAACAATATCGTCTGTTTTTCCTTGCATTAAAGTGGGTCTTCCATATTGCAGATATTGCTCCAGCCAGTAAATAGCTTCTTCACCTAAAGGAACTAATCGTTCTTTATCGCCCTTACCAATAACACGTAGCACGCCTTGTCGTAAGCTGATATCAGAGAGGGATAATCCCACTAATTCAGAAACACGAAGCCCACATGCATAAAGGACTTCAAGCATTGCTTTATCGCGCAATTCAAGTGGCTCATCAATACAAGGGGCATTGAGTAAATCATCAACTTGTCGCTCACTTAAATCTTTTGGTAAACGCTTAGGAAGCTTAGGTGTTGACAGTAATGAGCTTGGGTCATCTAAACGTAATTTTTCACGATACAGATACTGGAATAATCGACGCATTGTGCTGAGTAGACGCGCGGCACTACTGGCTTTATAGCCTTCATCTAAACGCGTTGCGAGAAAGGATTGCAAATCCAAAGTAGTGACTGATAACCAGTCTAATTCGTGATGTGCAAGCCATTGCCCTAATGCTTGTAAGTCTAAGCGATAAGAGCTGAGCGTATTTGCAGATAAGCCTTGCTCTAACCAAATATTGTCGAGAAATTGTTCAATGATAATATCAGTATCTTCATTGATATGAGTTGCCTTTTTTGTCGATAATTTGGTTTGTGACACAGTCTTACTCTCCCTCTCTTTAGCTTATCGCCTTTACATTATGCCTTATAAAAAAATTTTTCTGGTACAATAGTGACCTTTATTGGCAAAAATATCCTAAAAACCTTTATGAAAATTGGTCTATTTTACGGTTCCAGCACTTGTTACACCGAAATGGCAGCAGAAAAAATTCGTGATATTCTCGGTGAAGAGTTCGTTGATCTTCATAATGTTCAAGAGTGTGATATCACGCTTATGGAACAATATGATATCCTTATTTTAGGTATTCCAACTTGGGATTTTGGTGAGATCCAAGAAGATTGGCTCAATATTTGGGATACATTGCCGACATTAAATTTAAAAAATAAGCTTATTGCAATGTATGGGATGGGTGATCAGGTTGATTATAGCGAATGGTTCCTTGATGCGCTGGGTATGCTCTACCATCATTTATTACCAAGTGGTGTTAAGTTTATTGGGTTCTGGCCTGTTGATGGGTATGAATTTGTCAGCCCAAAACCTTTATCTGATGATGGTAAACATTTTGTTGGTCTTGCATTAGATGACGTAAACCAATTTGAAGAAACTGATGAACGTTTATCACAATGGTGTATGCAAATTCTACGTGAAGTAGAAGAAAATTTATAAATTTAATATCCAGATATTAAATATCTGGATATTGCATCAATAACTGAGAAAAGTTACGCCACTCATTTTCAGTCATACTATCAAAAGCAACCCATAACGTGATTTGCTTTTTATTTAGAATAGAGGTTAACGTTATTCGAGCACCAAAACGGCTGATCCAAGGGCGTTTTGTTATTTGCCATTCATGCAGTTTCCATTGAATTCGGTTGCCATTCAGTAAAATAAAATCCCCTTTGATACGACTAATATTCTTTTGTGTGAAATACCAACCACCTATCAAGAAAAGTAACAATGGAACCCAAACATAAATAAAATCAGGAGGCCATGGATACAACAGTAAACCGATCTCAAAGGCAACATAAGCAACTGTTGAGAAGAGTTGAGTAAACCATGATACTGTGAGGTGCGACTTCCATAAAATCACGAGTTATATTAACTCCTGCTATAATTCTATACGAATATAAATAAGTTAAAGATAATAAAGACCAATCTATTTATAATGTAACTTCTTCCTTAACCTTGCAAATAGTTTATCTTATATTTTAGCTTAATTATTTATTGTTACTTTTTCGATTTAATATGTATTAAAAAAATATAACTTAATAATAAGTACGAAATTTCTATTCTTTCTTAATCGCTGTTTTAATAAAGTCAGCATACCTGATTTATTAAGTATAAAGCGAAAAACATCAAAAAAAGACGATTTAAGCGATCATTTTTAGAGGTAGTGCGCAAATTTAACGCAACTACATTTTTTATTTCAGTAAATTTTAGAGTATCCTTAATATTATTAAATTTTTACATAAAAAATGAAAACGCCTTTATTTGATGAGAAAATAAAGGCGTCATTTTTAATCAATCTTAATTACTATTTAATCCTATCGTTGATTTGATAATCTATTTTATTAATATTTATCAACGATCTCCGCCATTCTAGCTTTATTGCGATCTTGGATTAATTTCACCATATAATAGAGCGCATCATCATCAGGGCGTCCATGATTCATTAACCAGTTAAATAAATCAGGATCTGCACACTCTAGTAAACGAACAAAAAGTGCTTTATCGTTATCAGATAGCGTATCGTACTCATTCTCGAAAAAAGGCATGATAGAAATATCCAGTTCACGCATTCCACGACGACATGCCCAGTTAATTCGTGCTTTATTCTCTATATCGATAGTCATACTCTGCTCTTTACATTGTTCAAATCAAGAAATACCACTATTTCTTCCTAGCATTGATAATAGTCTTATCGCAAAATTTTTAACATCAAAATGATCACAGTTTGCAGGTTTAGTCTCATAGACAACCTATTGAACATGCTTTCATTTGTTATTTATCAAGTTCATTTTCCGTGCGTTAAAAATAATAATGACTTGCATTGTCTTGCCACTCTTTTACCATAACTGATGTATCTGATTAATTTAATAGCTGGTGACATCATGACTCAAAATTCTACTCAGGCTAAACGCCCTCATGCAGCAATCAATTTGCCATTAACACTGGTTTCTTTAGATGAATGGTCACTGATAACAGCAACAGGTGCTGACAGTGAAAAATATCTACAAGGTCAACTAACAACGGATATTGCAGCACTTCCAACAACAACACATACATTGTCTGCACACTGTGAAGCAAAAGGTAAAATGTGGAGTACACTTCGCTTATTCCACCAGCAAGAGGGTTTTGCTTATATTTTGCGTAAAAATGTCGCACAAAAACAACTTGCTGAATTAAAAAAATATGCTGTATTTTCAAAAGTAACCTTAGCTGAAAATACAGATAGCGTTTTATTAGGATTAGCAGGGCAAGGTGCTGCTCTTGCATTAGCAGATTACTTTCCAAATATCCCTCGTAAAGCAAACGAAGTGGTTAATCACGATAATACTTATATTCTGCAATTACCTTTACCTACTGAACGCTTTTTAATCGTAACAGACGAAGAAACAGCAAAAAATCTTGCAACAACATTAAAAGCAGAAACCAGTAATAGTGAGCAATGGTTAGCCTTAGATATTGAG
Source organism: Proteus sp. PR00208 (assembly GCF_016238545.1). NCBI lineage: Bacteria > Pseudomonadati > Pseudomonadota > Gammaproteobacteria > Enterobacterales > Morganellaceae > Proteus > Proteus sp. PR00208. The sequence goes on from NZ_JAEHQE010000002.1 coordinate 208,050, forward strand.
GCTGGATATCCTATTATTGATACTCCAAATATTGAGCAATTCTTACCTCAAGCAACAAATCTGCAAGCATTACCGCTGAGTATCTGCTTTAAAAAAGGCTGTTATACTGGGCAAGAGATGGTATCTCGTGCGAAATTCAGAGGCGCAAATAAACGTGCTATGTATTTGTTATCAGGTGGTGGTACTGAATTGCCAGAGATTGGTGGTAGCGTTGAATGGCAATTAGGCGAAGATAAATGGCGTAAAACAGGAACGGTATTAAGCGCTGTACGTATGGCTGATAATACTATTTTGGCTGAAGTTGTTATGAATAACGATATGGAGCCAGATAGTGTATTTCGAGTTCAAGACGATAACATCAGTCGTTTATCCATTAAACCACTGCCTTATTCTTTAGAAGAAGAGTAATTCTTATTTATCATAACCAATACGGACTTTTATGACACAATTACCAAAAGGGGCATTTGGCCCCTTCTCTGATACTATTAACTTTATTATGGAGTTAGATAAACTAAAACGTGTTTATCGTAAAAATAATGTATTAGACAATAGTCGTTCCGAAAATACCGCAGAACATAGTTGGCACTTTGCCGTTGCAGCAATGAGTTTTCAGCCTTACGCGGGTGACATTGATATGGGACGAGCTATTCAATTAGCCCTTGTTCACGATATCGTCGAAATAGATGCTGGCGATGTGATGGTTTATGACGTTGCCGCTCGCGAAGCGATTAAAGAGCACGAGCAAAAAGCCGCAAAACGTATTTTCTCTTTATTGCCTTCCCCACAAAGTGAATATTTCCTCAATTTATGGCTGGAATATGATGCGGCTGAAACACCAGAATCTCAGTTTGCTAATATTCTTGATCGCACCATGCCGATGCTGATGAATTTACATAATAAAGGTCAAAGCTGGGTCGAAAATAATATCCGCTTAGAGCAAGTATTAGCACGTAATCTGTTTATTGAAAAACAGTGGCCTGAATTTTGGCAATATCTCTACCCTCAATTATTAGAGGCACAGAAAAAAGGCTGGCTGAAGTAATCTATTCAATGCTGAATTTGTTAAATAAAAAATACCGATGGCTAACTTAACCATCGGTATTTAAATTTAAGAATATAGCTAGATTAAAGCTTATTCATAGTCACTAATTGGCGCACATGAACAATGTAAATGGCGGTCGCCATACACATCATCCAGACGTTTAACCGCTGGCCAATACTTGCTTTGTTTCGTTGCTTCACTTGGGAACACCGCACATTCACGACTATAACTATGTGACCACTCTTGCACTAATTCATATTGTGTGTGAGGTGCATTAACTAATGGATTGTCATCAATTGGCCATACGCCTTTATCTACTTGTGCAATTTCAGCACGAATAGAAAGCAAAGCTTCAATAAAGCGATCAATTTCAACTTTACTTTCAGACTCTGTTGGCTCAATCATTAATGTGCCCGCAACTGGGAATGACATAGTTGGAGCGTGGAATCCATAGTCAATTAAACGCTTAGCCACATCCATTTCACTGATACCGTAATTCGCTTTTAATGGGCGAATATCGATAATACATTCATGTGCGACATAACCATCAGCCCCAGCATAAAGAATGTCATAATCATTTTTCAAACGTTGTGCGATATAGTTCGCATTTAAGATTGCCACTTGGCTTGCTTGTTTAAGCCCTTGTGCGCCCATCATACGAATATACATCCAACTAATCGGTAGTATTGAAGCGCTACCAAATTGAGCCGCAGAAACAGCACCTTGTGTAGTGACATTTTCCATTTCAACAACAGAATGACCTGGTACAAATGGCGCTAAATGTGATTTCACGCCAATAGGCCCCATTCCTGGACCACCACCACCATGAGGAATACAGAAGGTTTTATGTAAGTTTAAGTGAGAAACATCAGAACCAATAAAGCCCGGTGTTGTGATCCCCACTTGCGCATTCATATTGGCACCATCAAGATAAACTTGTCCGCCATATTGATGAATGATTTCACAAACTTCACGAATACCTTCTTCATAAACACCATGCGTTGATGGGTATGTCACCATCACACAAGAGAGTTCAGCTTGATGTTTTTCTGCTTTGGCTTTTAAGTCTGCAATATCGATATTGCCGTTATCATCACAACCGACCACCACCACTGTCATGCCAGCCATATGAGCAGAAGCAGGGTTAGTACCGTGTGCTGAACTTGGGATCAAGCAGATATGTCGCGCACCTTCACCACGGCTTTGGTGATAACGACGAATCGCTAATAAGCCCGCATATTCACCTTGCGCACCCGAGTTTGGTTGCATACACATCGCATCATAACCCGTTAATGCGGCAAGCCAATTGGACAGTTGTCCAATCATCACTTGATAGCCTTTCGCTTGATAGGCTGGGCAGAATGGATGTAGCTCTGTAAATTCAGGCCATGTAATAGGGATCATTTCAGCAGCAGCATTAAGTTTCATCGTACATGATCCTAATGGGATCATCGCTTGATTCAATGCTAAGTCTTTATTTTCTAAACGATGCATATAGCGCATCATTTCTGTTTCACTGTGATACTGATGAAAGTTTTCATGTGTCAGCACAGTGTCTTTACGTTGCATAGAAGCAGGAATTGATACTGATGAGGAGGCAACTTGTTTATCAAGTGCATCAATATCACCAGTGAATGCTTTACCACTGATAATTTCAACAAGCTTTAATACATCTTCACGCGTTGTAATTTCGCTTAGTGTTACACCTACAGCACCCACAATATCGGTACGTAAGTTAATTTCGGCATCTTTAGCACGTTGTAATACAGCGGCTTTATCTGCGGTATCAATCGTTAATGTATCAAACCAAGTTTTATGGCGTAATACCATACCGTTTTGTTGTAAACCCGCAGCTAAAATATCCGTTAAACGATGAATACGTTGAGCGATGGTTTTTAACCCCTCTGGCCCATGATAAACCGCATACATAGCCGCGATATTGGCAAGTAAAACTTGGGATGTACAAATATTCGAGTTCGCTTTTTCACGACGAATATGCTGTTCACGCGTTTGCATCGCCATACGTAATGCACGATTACCCGCAGCATCGCGAGAGACACCAATAATACGACCCGGCATCGCACGTTTATATTCATCACGACAAGCAAAGAATGCCGCATGTGGGCCACCGTAACCCATAGGGACACCAAAACGTTGCGCTGAACCTAATACGATATCAGCACCTTGATGACCTGGCGCAGTGAGAACCACCAGCGCCATTAAATCAGCGGCAACACTGGTAATTATTTTGCGCTCTTTTAGTGCGGCTAATAACTTGCTGTGATCATGAACTTCGCCCGTTGTGCCGACTTGTTGTAATAGCACACCAAAGACACCTTCAAGCTCTAATACTTTTTCAGCTTTATCAACAACAACCTCAAAACCAAAAGTATCTGCACGCGTTCTGACAACATCTAAGGTTTGAGGGTGAATATCATCAGCGACAAAGAAACGATCCGCATTTTTCAATTTGCTTACACGTTTTGCCATTGCCATTGCTTCAGCTGCGGCCGTTGCTTCATCTAGCAACGATGCGGAAGCGAGATCCATTCCCGTGTAATCAATTGTAACCTGTTGGAAATTCAATAGTGATTCTAGACGACCTTGAGAAACTTCTGGCTGATAAGGTGTATAAGCGGTATACCAACCTGGATTTTCTAATAAATTACGCAAAATCACAGGAGGCAATACAGAAGGTGCGTAACCCATTCCAATGTAAGAAGTAAAACGTTTATTTTGGCTGGCGATCGCTTTTAATTCAGCCAAGGCTTCTTGCTCTGTTGCCCCTGCACCCACATTCGGTGGTGTTTCTAATTGAATATTATCTGGAACAATTTTTTGAGTTAATTCATTTAATGAGGAGACGCCAACAGCACTGAGCATCTCTTTAATCTGTTCTGGTGATGAGCCAATATGGCGATGAATAAATTCATCGCGATACTCTAACTGATTTAAAGTCTGTGTCATTGCAAGTAATTTCCTGAATTCACTATGAATGGATAGGTAAATAGCACAAGGCTTAAAGCGCGTTGAGATAGCATTACGATAACAAGCTAACAAATAAAAACGCCCCGACATTGATTTGACGGGGCGCTTCGTTTTACTCTTCGCTATCTACCAGCTCTTGATAACCGGCGGCATCAAGTAAGTCATCTAATTCGCTTTCATTATTTGCTTTAATGCGAAATAACCAACCTTCTCCGTAAGGCGCACTGTTCACCAGTTCTGGAGAACCATCTAACTCTTCATTTACTGCGATAATTTCACCCGATAATGGTGCGTAAATATCTGATGCTGCTTTTACTGATTCCGCTACCGCACAATCATCACCAGCTGCGACTTCTCTACCCACTTCTGGTAGATCAACAAACACCATGTCACCTAATAATTCCTGTGCATGTTCAGTAATACCGATAGTGTATTCACCATTGCCTTCTGAACGGATCCACTCATGAGATTGTGCGTATTTTAATTCACTAGGTATTTGACTCATTGACCTTACTCTCCATTTAAAATAATTGTACGTGTTATACCAATGCTTTACCTGAACGAACAAAACCAGGTTTTACCACTTCTACTGGCATCTCACGATTACGCATTAATACAATTGCGCTATCTTTTATACCTGCTGGAACTCTTGCTAATGCAATACTAAAGCCTAATGTAGGCGAAAAAGTACCACTTGTAATAATACCTTCTCTTAACTCGCCTAAATCATCAGTAAAGTGTACGGCAGTGCCAGCACGTAACACACCTTTCTCTCGCATTACAAGACCAACAAGTTTATCTGTGCCTGTTGCGCGTAATTTTTCTAATGCTTCTCGACCAATAAATTGACGATCTTCTGGTGCCCATGCAATCGTCCATCCCATATTTGCTTCAAGTGGATTAATCGTTTCATCCATCTCTTGGCTATAGAGGTTCATTCCCGCTTCTAGGCGTAATGTGTCTCTTGCTCCTAATCCTGCGGGTTTAACTCCCACAGCTAATAATTTTTTCCAAAAATCGACTGCTTGCTCTTTTGGCATTGCGATTTCATAGCCAGCTTCACCGGTATAGCCCGTTGTCGCAATAAACAAGTCTCCAAGCTCTACACCATAGAAAGGCTTCATGGCAGAAACGACTTGGCGTTGCGCTTCGCTTAATAAGCTTTGTACTTTCTCTTGTGCATGAGGACCTTGAACAGCGATTAATGCTAAGTCGTCACGAACAGTGATATCAACCACATAATCTGAAGCATGTTGTTCAATCCACGCGAGATCTTTTTCACGAGTGGCAGAATTCACAACGAGACGATAGAAAGAGTCATCAAAGTAATAGACGATAAGATCATCAATTACACCACCTGATGCATTTAGCATACCGGTATAAAGCGCCTTACCTTTTTCGGTGAGTTTAGCGATATCATTCGCTAATAAATAACGTAGAAAATCTTTAACTTGTGAGCCATGTAAGTCAACAATGGTCATATGAGAAACATCAAACATACCTGCATCACGACGTACAATATGATGTTCATCTATTTGGGAGCCATAATGCAAAGGCATCATCCAACCATGAAAATCGACCATACGAGCACCGCAAGCTACGTGCTCATCATACAACGGAGTCTGTTTTGCCATTCTTCCCTCTTTCTACTTTTACTTTAGATTATTCAGAGAACGTAATTTGTTAAATATAAAATTAAACTTGATTTGAAATCATAGTGTTAATCTCAAACTTAAGTTTATTTTTAAACATTGATTTAACAAATACGAGCAATTAACGTACAACGCAAACGATACCATCCCCTTGAACTTAGCATTGTGAGAAAAAATAAACCATAAGTTAAAATAGGGTATTGTGTCTCTTAATCATAATGTAGACATATGGGTATGCAGAACTAATGATTGCAATTATGCGTATCAGCGCTCATTTTTAGCGAGGAATTACTGAAAAAAGGGAATTAGTGCAAAGAATAGACTGAAAAAATAGATTTTTTTAGTTCTATTTCTTCAGTCAGATATAAATAAAAGTAATGTGAAATAAGAGAGAAATTAGATTTTTTCAACTGAAGTGAAATTTTTATTACTTAACCACTCAGGTAAATCAGAAAGTCCCATTGCTTGCTCAAGTAACTTAGGTTTTACCCCCGGTAAACTATCCGCTAACGAAAGACCGATATCTCGAACCAGTTTTTTAACGGGGTTATTGCCAGCAAAAAGTTCACGAAATCCTTGCATACTTGCCAACATCACCGCGGCTGCATGTTTGCGGCGACGTTCAAATCGTCTCAAATAGAGATATTCACCAAAATCTTTACCTTCAGCTTTTAAACGGCGAATTTCACCAATTAACTCTGCAACATCCATAAAACCAAGGTTAACACCTTGTCCAGCTAAAGGGTGGATAGTATGAGCAGCATCGCCTAATAACGCTAAGCGAGGAGCGGCAAATTGGCGAGCATAACGACCTGTTAATGGTATGGTCATGCGATCACTTATTAATTCACATTGACCTAAACGCATATCAAAGGTCACACCCAATGTGCGCTCAAATAAGCTTTTTTCTGCGCTTTTATAACGTTCAGCAAGGTTGCTTGGTAAAGACCAAACAATAGAACAAGTATGAGGATCAGAAAGAGGCAGAAATGCCAAAATACCTTCGCCATGAAAAACTTGGCGCGCAACATTTTCATGAGGTTGTTCGGTACGAATAGTGGCAACTAATGCGTGATGTTCATAGTCCCAAAACGTCAGTGGAATATCAGCATGTTTACGTAGCCATGAATTAGCACCATCAGCGCCCACAACAAGTCTTGCGGTTAACATTTCACCATCATTAAGGGTAATGAAAGCATCGTTTTCCCCCCATACCACACGCTCAATTTGCGTTGATGAATAGAAGGTAATATCACTATGGCTTTCACATTTTTGCCAAAGCACTTCACGAATAAGGTTATTTTCGATAATAGAGCCTAAGTGGCTGAATCCTTCTTTTTGTGCTGAAAACTCAATACGGCCAAAGCTATCTTGATCCCAAACTTCCATACCTTGATAAGGTGCTGTTCGTAATGCTTGCAAATTTTCCCAAACACCTAATTTTTTCAGCAGCATTTCACTGGCTGTATTAATAGCAGATACGCGTAATGAAAAATCATCTTGTGGGTGAAAAAGCGTCGTTACTGGGTGATTTTCTATTATCGCTATACGTAATCCACACCCGTGTAATCCGCTGGCTAATGCAAGCCCAACCATTCCACCACCAGCAATAACAACATCAAATGATTTCATAATAAAAGTATCCTAAAAAGCGACTATATTTAATTCGAATAAAAATTGACCATCAAAGATCAACACGCTCTAGTCTGTCCAGCCAAGTGTTTGATGCGCCAATTTATCTCTCATCATTGGGAGTAATTCCATCGTCATTAGCCCTAAGTTGCGAGAAACAATCAGTGGCACACAACGATTTGCAAACACTTTCACCAACCCATCAGTAATAGAGATTGTTTTTTCTCTATCTTGTTGGCGAAGTTGTTGATATTGAGAGAGTACTCGATAACTACCAATATCAGTATTGGCATTAATCGCTTGGGTGATCGTATTGGCAAGTGCCATAACATCACGTAAACCAAGGTTAAAACCTTGTCCTGCAATAGGATGAAGTGTTTGCGAGGCATTTCCAACTAACGCTAAACGATGACCAATAATTTGATTGGCTTTTTGTAGCGCTAAAGGGTAGCAATTTCGCTTACCAATATGCTCTATCTTTCCTAAACGCCAGCCAAAGTCACGCTGTAAATGCGCGATAGTTGTTTCATCATCCCACTGTGAAACTTCATCCAATTTTTCAATAGGATGACACCATACTAATGAGCTACGCCCTTCACTCATTGGTAACATGGCTAATGGACCAAACTCCGTAAAACGCTCAAAAGCTTTGCCTTGAGGATCAATTTCTGTTTTGACATTAGCGATCACAGCCACTTGATGATAAGGCTCTCGTTGCCATTGAATATGGCACTGGTGACCAATAGGTGAATGAGTACCATCAGCAGCAATCAGTAAATCACCCGATAATTGCGTACCATCATCAAGTGTTACCTCAACAGAATCGATATTACGTTGAACTTGTTCAACTTTAGCGGGGCAATAAAGCGTGATATTAGATTGTTTTTTTAACTTAGCAAAAAGCTGACGCCCAGCATCATGCAATTCAATAACATAACCCAGTGCTAAGATATCATAGTCTTGTGCATGAATATTAACAAAACCACAATGACCTTTATCAGAGACATGAACATGATTAATGGGAGTGACAAAAGGTTTTAATGTTGACCAAAGCCCGATTTGCTCTAACCGTTTCGCTGTTCCATGTGCTAATGCGATCGCTCTTGCATCAAACCCAGGGTGCCCATTGTCAGGCTCTCTTGCTTCAATTAACGAAATTGAAATCTTACCTTTATTTAATGCAGAGAGTGCAAGTGCTAATGTCGCACCTGCCATTCCACCACCCACAATAATCACATTCATGCTGATTTTAGCCTTAAATTTTTCCTGCCATCAGAGCTTCAATTTCATCAGGATCTTTAACGACAGATGCCGTTAAATTCTCATTGCCTGTTTCCGTGATAACAATGTCATCTTCAATGCGAATACCAATGCCACGATACTCTTGTGGCACATCTGCATCTGGCGCAATGTAAAGTCCCGGTTCAATGGTCAGTACCATGCCAGGTTCTAAAATGCGGTCACGCTCCGTGCCATAATGTCCAACATCATGAACATCAAGACCTAGCCAATGGCTTAAGCTATGCATAAAGAAACGCTGATAGGCTTTTGTCTCAATAAGATGCTCGATTTCACCGTGCATAATGCCCAGTTTAACCAGTCCTTCGACCATGATATACACGACATGCTCAGTGACTTCTTTGATACTTGTACCAGGTTTGTACAATTCCAAAGAAACATTGATGGATTTTAAGACTATGTCATAAATTTCACGTTGTTGACGGCTAAATTTACCATTAACAGGGAAAGTACGGGTGATATCACCGGCATAACCTTCATATTCACAGCCTGCATCAATAAGAACTAAATCCCCATCACGCATTTTGGTTTCGTTTTCGGTGTAGTGCAAAATACAACCATTTTCACCACTGCCGACAATACTATTATACGAAGGGAAACGCGCACCATGAGAGGTAAACTCATGTTCAATCTCACCTTGAAGTTGATATTCATACATACCCGGCTGACATTTTTGCATCGCACGCGTATGTGCTAATGCGGTAATTTTTCCAGCTTTACGCAGTAATTCAAGTTCAAAATCAGATTTAAATAGGCGTTGCTCATGAACAATTGGACGCCAATCAATGATAGTTTGTGGTGCTTTTAAGTTACGGCGAGAACCTTTTCTTAAGGTTTCTAATGCACCAAAGACTATCTCATCAGCAAACGCATATTCACCTTGAGCATGATAAACAACATCTAACCCGTTTAATAATTGGTACAGTTGCTCACCAACATCTTCATAAGGTAGCGCCTTATCAACACCTAATTTTTCAGGTGCAGCTTCTTGTCCAAGGCGACGACCAAACCAAATTTCAGCGGTTAAATCTCTAACGCGATTAAAAAGCACACTGTGATTATGTGTTTCATCACTTTTAATCAGCACAAGAATAGCTTCAGGCTCGCTGAAACCAGTTAGATAAAGGAAATCACTATGTTGGCGATAAGGATACTCACTATCGGCATTACGTTGCGCTGGTGGTGCGGCAAAAAAGATAGCTGCACTCGCAGGCTTCATTTGAGCTAATAATGCCTGACGACGGGATAAAAATTCTTGCTTATTCATACCCACTCCTGTCTTTCATTTATCTTTATGGTTATCTAATTAATGATGAAATTAATGTAGTACACGTTGCTCATTTTGTTTGTCATTTCCTTTGTCTTTTGGAGCGACAAAAGTGATATAACAAAGTTGAACGGATACTTTTACATATTCACTGACTTCTTCAAGTGCATCTTCAAGTTCTTCTTGGTTTTCGTCTTCTTCATAACCTAGCGCACCAATATTACGCAAATCAGTAATCACTTCGGTCAATTCTTTATGATCAGACAACTTAGGTTGAGCAACACCCAGACCTAAAAGAAAATGATTAACCCATCCCGCAAGGGCATCGGCTCTTAGAAAAACAGATTCAGATTCGTCAGGCACTAACATAGAGAAGTTGAACACACTGTCATCGAGCTGTTCATAGGTGATGTGATAAAGCTCTTCAAGTGGCTCTGATAACGTTTTAGGAAAAGCTAAACCCTCATTAGTCAAATCGTGTAATAAGGTTTTCCAACTGTTATCGCGCACTGCACCGCAAATAAATCCTGTAATCAAACCATGCATTTCAGCCGCGGTTAAAGGTACTGTATGTTGCTGTAATAATGCATCAATAGTTTGATAATTCGGTAATGTGTTCTGTTTTGACATAAGAATAAACGTCGCATTTAGGGGAATAGTTCAAGATATGCTACCATCAATAGAAGTCGCTGTACCAGTTAAGCCATGTTAATCATTGGAATTTTTGCAGTAATAGCGTTTAATACAGCGTTATAACCGTATACACTACTAAACACGTAGCACAGATTTTATGTCAGGAAGGAATCATGTCCGCACAACCCGTTGATCTTCAAATTTTTGGGCGCTCATTACGTGTCAATTGCCCACCAGAACAAAGAGATGCTTTACTGGCTTCTGCTGCTGAACTGGAACAACGATTACAAGATCTCAAAGAACGCAGTGGTGTTTCCAACACAGAGCACTTAATTTTTATCGTGGCATTAAATATGAGTCATGAGTTGGCAGAAGAAAAGTTAAAAACCAGAGACTATGCCTACAACATGGAAGAGAAGATAAAAATGCTACAACAATCCATTGAACAAGCTTTACACGATCAAGGCAAGCATCATGATCGCACTTTTTCAACTGCGAAGTAGATTTGTTCAGAAAGCACGCGTACACCACGAAATTCACAGATAATAGGTTGCTTTCTACAATTAAAATAATACAATAGTTCATAGATAAGGTGCTTAACGCACCCACCAAATTTCTCTGAGATGTTTGCCAGCGGGCCAGTCCCCTGAGCCGATATTCGAAACACATAGAACGTGGTGATCTGTTGCTTGTGAGCATACCCGATTCGTTCAGGCAGCCTAATGGCAGCAACACTATGTTCACCTTGGACCATGGGTTCAAGGGTTACAGCTTGCGGCGGCATCTTGGAGACCTCCATTTAAGTTCTAAACACTGAGTATTTTATAAATGCTTAATGTTTAGAACTTTTTTTATACCCTTTTCCCTTACCCAATCTTGGCTTTTCTCTTTTTTACCTCTAAAGTGTAATAAATTGATGTTAATGATACTTCATCATTAACACTAACGACTTACTGATGGGTTGATGAATGATAGAAGCCTCACTTTTTCAGCAAAGAGATGAAATACGCAAGTCTATCCGCCAAAAGAGACGTTTACTCACTCAAGAGCAACAGCAGGACGCTGCGCTAAAACTATGCGAACAAGTTCTTACTCACCCTAAAATCAAACAAGCGCAGACGATTGCACTGTTTCTTTCTTTTGATGGTGAAATTGATACATCACCTTTGATCTCCCAGCTATGGGCATTAAATAAACAAGTTTGCTTACCTGTATTGCATCCCTTTCATCGCCATCACCTCCTTTTTTTACGCTACACACCTTCTACTACATTAGTAAAAAATCGCTTTAATATTTCAGAGCCGCCTTTAAATGTGAATGCGGTGATCCCTCTTTCTAATATCGATATTATTTTTACCCCACTTGTCGCATTTGATGAACAAGGTCAACGATTAGGTATGGGGGGTGGTTTTTACGATAGAACACTAGAAAACTGGCAACAAAAATCATTTTATCCAATGGGATTAGCGCATACTTGCCAACAAGTTGCTCACCTTCCTAGTGAGAATTGGGATGTACCATTACCTGAAATTATTACACCAGAAAAGATCTGGCATTTTTAGTTTTTTATTAGTGCTAGATTAAAATTAATGATTATCATCTGTGTTTTTTTATATTTTTGATAAAAAAAATAATATTAAATACCTTTTTATATTTTCAGCTATACAAAAGGTATTTTATTGTCATGGATAATAAAACAAAAAGTCACATAATAAAAAGTATTAGTATTATTATCAATCTAACTAAAAAGAGAAAAATAGAAATAAAAAAAGATTCTACTATAAACTCATTAGAAACTGAATATCAATTTAAACTAAAAAAAACAAAAAAATCATTTATTTTAAAAAAAATAGAACATCACATTATTTTTTTAGATAATAAAAACAATACATTTATATTATTAAAAAAAAATAAAAATACATATCTTATTTATAATATACAAACAGATAAAACAGAAAACCTAAGTCAAAGCCAATTCAATTCATTAAACATCTCACAATGCTATTATCTCTGTTTTAAAGAAAATCCATTTTTTAGTCTCTCATGGTTTTTTACAGTAATAAAGAAATACAAACTTATCTTTATAAACATTTTATTTTACTCACTCATTCTCCAATTATTAATGCTCACATCACCTTTTATAATACAAATTATTATGGATAAAGTGATTATCCATCAGGCTCTATCAACACTAGATGTTTTAATTATTGGATTGATTTTTATTGCTATTCTAGAAGGAACACTAAAAGGAATTCGAGAATATATTTATCAGCATACAGCAAATAAAATTGATATAACGTTAAGTCTAAAACTCGCCCAACATTTATTTAGACTTCCTATCGGCTATTTTAAATCACGTCAAACAGGTGCCATTGTGGCTCGAATAAAAGAATTAGATATTATTCGAGAATTTATAACAAAAACGCTGTTACTGTTATTTGTTGATTCTTCTTTTATTTTCTTATTTATATTTGCAATGGCAATATTATCGCTAAAGCTAACATTAATATTTATTTCGACAATTCCTCTTTATCTTATTTTAGCTAAATTACTTGCCCCAAAAATAGAATTTGCAGTTCAGCATCTTTATCAAAAAGTTGCAGTCAATACTGCCTTTCTTACTGAAAGCTTAGGTGGTATTGAGACAATTAAAAGCCTTTCTCTTGAACCAAGGTTTACACAACAATGGTATACACAAATTCATAAACTAACAGGTGAAAACGAAAAACTTCAAAATATTGATAATTTATCTCGCTTTATTGTGTCATTCATAAATAAAACAACAGTTGCACTACTCTTATGGGTAGGGGCTTGTGAAGTTATTTCGCTCTCAATGACAATAGGTCAGCTTATTGCTTTTACGATGCTACTTGGCTATTGCTTACAACCTTTAGCGACAGCTATTGATGTTTGGGGAAAATATATCAAAACAAAAACAGCAATCTACAACTTACAAGATATACTTAACCTTCCTAAAGAACAAAATAGTTCAATATTAGAAACAAATATTAAGGGGGAAATTACCTTTGATAATGTCAGTTTTCATTATCAAAATCATACGCCTGCTATTTTAAATAATATTTCATTACATATAAAAAGACATGAAATTATTGGTGTTGTTGGAACATCAGGATCAGGGAAAAGTACTTTAGCACGCATGATCTCAGGTCTTTATATTCCACAATCAGGTCATGTCGCACTTGATAATATTCCTCTTTCACAACTTAATTTAAATAGAGTACGCCAGCAAATAGGTATTATTCTACAACAAAATTTTTTATTTAATCTCAGTGTGTTTGATAATATCCGACTCACTCGACAAAATGCCTCTTTAGAAGACGTTATTTACGTAGCAAAACTAACGGGCGCTCATGAATTTATTTTAAAACTACCATTAGGTTATGACACTATTATTGCAGAGGGAGGACAATCCTTATCAGGAGGACAACGCCAACGTATTGCGATTGCAAGAGCCTTATTATCTTCGCCTAAAATTTTAATCTTTGATGAAGCCACCAGCGCATTAGATGATGAATCTCAGGCTATTATCCAAGAGCACCTTCCTCTTATTGCAAAAGAGAGAACCGTTATCATTATTGCTCATCGACTTTCAACGGTGAGAACTTGCCATCGTATTATTGTGTTGGAAAAAGGCAACCTTATTGAAGAAGGAACACATAAGGAATTAATTGCAAAAAATAGCCACTACAAAAAACTTTGGCAACGTCAACAAGGATGTTGAGTATGAACCTAAATATAAAATCTGCACTTTCTAAAGTATTTCAGCGTAAGAGAAAGAATATTAATTATGATTTCTACCCTAATCATATTGCACTTATTGAAAAACCTTTAACGCCATATAGTCGTTATATTGCGTCAATTATTTCATTCAGTGTTATCGCTTTTCTTATGTGGGCTTATTTAGGTAAATTAAATGTACAATCATCTGCAACAGGTAAACTTATTGTTGCAGGGCATTCTCAAGTTATTCAAATTTATGAGCATAGCCGCCTTGCTGTCCTTCATGTAAAAGAGGGACAAAAAGTAAATCAAGGTGATGCATTATTAACACTCGATATACTGGGTGTTGATGAGGAAGTTAAGGGAATACAGAAAAAAATAGATAGTCTGCTGTTACTTAAACTTCGTTATCAAGCATTAAGCCAAGAAACATCTCCACAAAAACTTTATCATTTTAATAAATTAGATGAAAAAACAAAAAAATCTATTCTTATCAGTTACCAAAAAGAAAAAGATGAATTTGAAAGTAATATAAATTTAATTGATGCCGAAATCGAGGTGAATAATAAAAATCAAACCATGATCCATAATGAACTATTATCATTAAATATATTAAAAGAAAATATTAAACAACGTTTTATTCTTAAGGAAAAGCTCTTTATAAAAAAAATAATTAGCCAAATGGAATATTTAGAAAATGAAAAAGAATTATTAGAAATAAACCGAGTCATTACAATTAAGAATGCTGAATATCAACTTATTAAGAGTCAAGAGAAAAAACTAAATGAAAATTTAGATCAGTTAGAGAAACAGAAAAAATTAGAATGGCATGATAAATATAAACAGTATGAAAGTGAACTATTAATTTATAGCCAAAATCTTAATCATGCCCAAAAACGACAACAGCTAAAAATCGTCCGTTCTCCCGTTACAGGTACTGTACAACAAATCACAAATTACACACTTGGCAGTATCTTACAGCCATCACAACAAGTGATGACGATAATTCCTGATAATCAGCACAATATAGCAGAAGTTAATATTCTCAATAAAGATATTGGTTTTATTCATGTAGGGCAAAAAGCAATGATAAAAATAGATGCTTTTCCTTACACTCGTTATGGCACCTTAGAAGGAAATATAACCAATATCGCCAGAGATTCCGTTCAACATGAGCAGCTAGGTTTAGTTTATCCCGCAAAAATTGAACTAAATACGCAAATGATAGAAAGCAATAATCAACAATATAACCTTGCTCCTGGGATGTCTTTAGTCGCTGAAATTATTATCGATAGACGTCGTGTTATTGACTATTTCTTAAGCCCAATAGAAGTTTACCGTCATAACGCACTAACAGAAAAATAATAAGGTGCTTAATATCATGAACAATATTAATTTAGAGAAAGAAAAAAAATATCACTCATCAATTATTGATGGACTAATTTATTTTTCAAAAACACAAACTGGAAAGATAAAAAAAGAGCAAGTTATTCATTTCCTGGGTAAAGAAGATCATCTTAATAAGTGGGATATTCTTGAAGCCATTCAACTTTTGGAATTAAAAGGTGATTTCTCCTTATTCGATTATAATGAGCATCTTATTATCGATACCCTTATAGAAATAAATGATTCTTGGTATATTTTAAAAAAAACAAAAGAAAAAACATTAATTATTATAAATCCTACAAATAATATAAAAACCGAGCATGTCATTGATAAAGAAAAAAAGCTTAATACATTACAACTTATTGCTAAAGAGCCCTCTTCATCATTATCAAAATTTAATCTAAATTGGTTTATTCCTTCTATACTAAAGCAGAAAAAATCATTATTCCTGTTTTTTATTTTATCTTGTTGCATTCAACTCTTTGCTTTAGTGAATCCCATTATTTTTGAAAAATTTATCGATACCGTTTTAACGGGGAGAAATTTATCTAATTTACATCTATTTGGCTGTCTATTCGTCTTAATTGCTATCACGGAACCCATATATCTTTTTTTGCGAGATAAGTTATATGCATTTATATCTTGTCAATTAAGTGCTGAATTTTCAGGAAAAGCGTATCAACATCTCATCCGCTTACCGAGTCATTTTTTTACTCAACGCCCATCTGGACAAATCATTGCTCGTATACAAGAGCTTTCACATATCAGACAATTTATTACTGGTTCAGCATTGATGATGGTCCTTGATCTTATTTTTATTGCTGTGTTTATCTTTGTGATGTTTATTTATTCATCAACCTTAACGTGGATAACATTAAGTTCTTTAGTTCTTTATTTTATATTTTGGCTTATTCTAGGACCTATCATTCGTTATTGGGTAAAGCAAGAATATCAAACCAACGCAGATAATATTAGTCTACTGACAGAAGCGATAAATGGCATAGAAACCATTAAAGTGACGGCGACAGCAAGTCATTTTATAGAAAAGTGGCAATACAAGTTGACCGATCATATTAATAAACGTTTTTCAGGTGCTAAAAAAGCGTTATTCGCTCAGCAATTTATTTTTATTATTCATAAGATCACTACTGCAATTATTTTATGGCAAGGCGTCAATTTCATTATTAATGCACAAATGACCGTAGGTGAACTTATCGCGTTTAATTTATTTGCCGCCCATATTACACAACCTATTTTACGTTTAGCGCAATGTTGGCAAGATTTTCAACAAACATCCATTTCTTTGCGCCGTATTGGTGATATTTTAAGTAATCCCACAGAACACCAATACCAAGGATTAGCTACCGTTCCTAAAATAACAGGGAGCATTACTTTTTCAAATGTCTATTTTCGTTACACAGACAAGACACCTGATGTTATTGAGTCACTTTCTTTATCTATTCCAGCAGGGAAATTTATTGGTATTACAGGGCGTTCTGGCTCAGGAAAAAGTACTCTTACTCGCTTAATTCAACGTTTCTATACGCCCCAACAAGGAAAAATTTATATTGATGGCATGGATTTAGCTATCGCTGATCCTTTATCTCTACGCCAAAGTATGAGTATCGTTTTACAAGAGAGCTTTTTATTTAGTGGCTCTATTTTTGAAAATATTCGTTTATCAAAACCGAATGCGAGTGAAGAGGAAATAACAGAAGCGGCTCGACTTGCTGGCGCTTTAGATTTTATTAATCAACTTCCTTTAGGATTTAATACACAAGTAGGAGAAAGAGGTTCTAATTTATCAGGCGGGCAACGCCAGCGTATTGCACTTGCTAGAGCCTTATTAACTAATCCACGTATTCTTATTTTAGATGAAGCAACATCTGCATTAGACTATGAGTCTGAAGCACAAATTTTAGCGAATTTACCTCAGATTTGTAAAAACAGAACCGTAATTAGTATTGCGCACCGTCTTAATACATTAGCGCATTCAGATTATATTTATGTAATAGATAAAGGGCAGGTATTAGAAGAAGGCTCTCACTCTCATTTATTAGAAAACCAAGCACTCTATTACCAATTATGGCAGCAACAAATTCAATAAATAAAGATTAAAAGATACAAAAAAGGCTCGATATTTCGAGCCTTCAATATATTACGAATAATTTATTAATAATTAGTAAAGCATACGAGCGCGGATTGTTCCCGGTAATGCTTTGAGTTTTTGTAACACTAACTCAGCTTGAGCTTTCGTTTGTGTTGTAATATCGATCACAACATAACCTACGTTACCTGACGTACGTAAATATTGCGCGGCTACGTTGATATTTTCTTCAGTAAACACTTTATTGATGCTATTCATCATACCTGGGCGGTTTTCATGAATATGCAGTAAACGGTTTACATCGTCGCCGTGGCTTGGCAGTGATACTTCTGGGAAATTAACAGCAGATAATGTAGAGCCGTTATCTGAATATTTCGCTAATTTACCCGCAACTTCATAGCCAATGTTTTCTTGCGCTTCTTGAGTTGAACCACCGATATGTGGTGTTAATATCACATTGTCGAACTTGATAAGTTCAGAAACAAACGGATCGTTAGGATCATTATTCGCACCCGGCTCTGATGGGAATACGTCAACCGCAGCACCAGATAAATGTTTTGATTCTAACGCTTGAGCCAATGCAGGAATATCAACCACCGTACCACGAGAAGCGTTGACAAGAATTGCTCCCGGCTTCATACGCTGAATTTCTTCATGTCCAATCATATTCTTGGTTGATGGTGTTTCTGGCACATGTAAGCTGACAATGTCACACATATTCAACAGTTCAGAGAGATGACGAATTTGCGTTGCATTACCTAATGGCAGTTTGTTTTCAATATCATAGAAATAGACATCTAAACCCACACTTTCGGCTAAAATACCTAATTGTGTGCCAATGTGACCATAACCAATAATACCCAGTTTTTTACCTCGTGCTTCAAAACAGCCTTTGGCTTGTTTATCCCAAACACCACGATGAGCTTTCGCATTGGCTTCAGGAATACGACGCAGTAATAACAGTAATTCGCCAAGCACCATCTCAGCCACGGAACGGGTGTTTGAGAAAGGTGCGTTGAAAACAGGAATACCACGACGGGCAGCAGCCTCTAAATCAACCTGATTGGTACCAATACAAAAGCATCCCACTGCAACTAATTTTTCAGCCGCAGCAAAAATCTCTTCTGTTAAATGAGTGCGGGAACGAAGACCAACAAAACGTGCATCACGGATAGCTTCTTTTAATTCTTCGTCCGATAATGCGCCTTTGTGATATTCAATATTGGTATAACCCGCAGCTCTTAAATTTTCTACTGCACTTTGGTGCACACCTTCGAGGAGTAGAAACTTTATTTTTTCTTTTTCCAAAGATACTTTGACCATTTACCCTGCCCTATCGTTATTACATTTAATGAAAAACAAAATCCTGTCTCAACAACATAACAAAAATAGATTTTGTGGCAATACAACCGATTGCTGTGATGACAGAATAAGCGGTAAAGAAAGCGATTTTCTACCGAGTAAAATGATTTTGACTTTGAAAATGGCAGGATTTTAAAGAGAGATATAACTGTCGTGTGATATATATCACTGAATTTGCAGTTTCTAAAATAATTTAAAAAATAGGTAGCCATCGCTACCTATCTTAAAAAGAATTACTTAATGGTTTTCACACCTTCAGAGGTACCCATTAAAACAACATTCGCACCACGGTTAGCAAATAATCCTACGGTTACAACACCTGGAATACTGTTAATTTTGTTTTCCAGTTCAATAGGATTAAGAATAGTTAAGTTATGAACGTCTAAAATAACGTTACCGTTATCCGTTACCACATTTTCACGATATTCAGGTAAACCACCCAGTTTGACCAATTCACGAGCAACATAAGAGCGCGCCATTGGAATGACTTCTACTGGTAGTGGGAATTTACCTAATACGTCGACTTGTTTAGATTCATCAACAATACAGATAAATGTTTTCGCTACACCTGCGATAATTTTTTCACGGGTTAATGCTGCTCCGCCACCTTTGATCATTTGCATGTGATGGTTAATTTCATCAGCACCATCAACATAAATGTCTAAAGAGTCAACTTCATTACAATCAAAAACAGGAATGCCGTAACTTTTTAATTTTGCAGTTGATGCTTCTGAACTTGAAACTGTGCCTTCGATTTGACCTTTCATTGTTGCTAATGCATCAATAAAGTGAGAAGCCGTAGAGCCAGTACCGACACCCACAATCGTGCCTGGTTTTACATATTCAAGCGCCGCCCAACCTACTGCTTTTTTCAATTCATCCTGAGTCATTTAAAAAACCTTATTTATCACGTTAATGGACTAAGAATAGCATATTGCATTCAAAACTAGCACGAGACACATCAAAAACTGAGAAGCAACATTTTAACTCATTACAACGAAAAATATGGCATAGTAAGCAATAGAATATAAAATCGAAGAGAGTCTGTTAATGAAACGCCCTGATTATCGAGCATTACAAGCCCTTGATGCCGTCATTCGAGAACGTGGCTTTGAAAGAGCCGCGCAAAAGTTATGTATTACACAATCTGCCGTTTCACAGCGTATCAAACAATTAGAAAACTTATTCGGGCAACCGCTATTAGTCAGAACTGTTCCACCTCAACCCACTGAGCAAGGACAAAAATTATTAGCGCTATTGCATCAAGTAGAATTACTTGAAGAACAATGGTTAGGTGATGAAAATAGCGGTTCTACGCCTCTTTTACTCTCTTTGGCGGTGAATGCTGACAGTTTAGCAACATGGTTATTGCCTGCTTTACATCCCGTCTTAACGCAACTGCCTATTCGTCTCAATATTCAAGTAGAAGATGAAACTCGTACTCAAGAACGATTAAGACGAGGCGAAGTGGTTGGTGCAATCAGTATTCAGCCACAAGCACTACCAAGTTGCCTTGTCGATCAATTAGGCGCTCTCGATTACCTATTCGTTGCTTCTCCTGACTTTGCTCAACGCTACTTTTCCAATGGCGTAACAAAATCTTCGTTATTAAAAGCGCCAGCAGTCGCATTTGACCATCTTGATGATATGCATCAGGCATTTTTACAACAAAATTTCGGCTTATCACCTGGTAGTGTGCCGTGTCATATCGTGAACTCATCTGAAGCCTTTGTGCAATTAGCTAAACAAGGTTCAACCTGTTGTATGATCCCTCATCTGCAAATTGCTAATGAACTAAAAAGCGGAGAGTTGGTTGATTTAACTCCAGGGCTTTACCAGCGACGTATGCTTTATTGGCACCGATTTGCGCCAGAAAGTAGAACTATGAGAAAAGTGACAGACGCACTCATTGATTTTGGCCGTAAAGTTTTAAAACAGGATGAAGAGTAATACGCTATTTCATCTTATTAACACAATAAATAGGCTTCATATTGAAGCCTATTTATTTTTATCACCACATGATTATTTAGTGCGTTTTAATTCAAAAACCACATCAACATAATCTTTAAACTCGATGCTTTGCTGTTCATAGGTTTCTTGCACAGCAGCAGGTGCTTGTGCTTTTAATGCCATTGCATCCATACGCACTTGTGCGATTGGATAAGGTGTGGCTTCTGGCGCACGATAACTCACGCTATAAACAGCACCTAAATCTGCACCGAAACCTTTTGCTACTGACGTTGCTTGATCAATTGCATTTTTAATCGCAACTTCTCGTGCTTTTGTTTTGTATTGTTCTGGATTATTGACACCAAATTCAACGTTATTAATCTCATTTAAACCAGCTGCTAATGCGCCATCAAGCAACGTATTAAGCTGTTCTAATTTCTTAATTTTAACATTAACAGTACGTGTTGCGGTATAACCATTAATCACTGAACGCTCTGCTTTTTTATCGTACTCATAATTTGGTTGAGTACGGATATTAGCAGCATCAATATCTTCTTTAACAACACCATTTTCTTTTAAGAAGGCAAAATATTTTGCAACACGCTCATCAACTTGTTTCTTAGCCTGAGCTGCATCTTTTGCTCTTTCGTTAACCTGAATATTTAATGTTGCCATATCAGGAGCGGCTTTAATTGTCGCATTACCCGATGTTGTGATATGAGGCCCTTCTGGCTCAGACGCCGCTAATGCAAAAGAAGGTAATCCCAGCATAAACACGGATGCTAATACAATTGCTTTTAATTTCACAAAAACCCCCGACATAATAAAATTTAAGACCATCTTTTATGGCTAAGAAGAACCTTAGCATATCTGATGTAAAGTTCTTTAAGATTAAAAGAGTGTTTTCCATCCTTGTGCAGCTAATTGAATAGCAATAAACCACATTATACATCCTACAAACAGATTAATAATACGTTGAGCGCGCGCTTTGCTTAATATTGGAGAAAACCAAGCTGCTAAGAGCGATAACGCAAAAAACCAGCTTATAGAGGCAAATACCGCACCAAATGTAAACCAAGGACGAAGTTCTGACGTTAATTGCCCGCCAATACTACCTATCACAACAAAAGTATCTAAATAAACATGAGGATTAAGCCATGTTACGGCAACTAATGTTACGATCACACGCCAACGGCTTTTTACCTGATTTTCGCTTTGTGACAATTCAATATCTTTTGAAAAAGCAGTTTTAAATGCATTCCAGCCATACCATAATAAGAACGCGACTCCACCCCAAGTGATCAGTAATAAAAGTATTTCTGATTGGCTAAGTAGGGCACTTCCACCAAAGACACCTGCCGAGATCAAAATAACATCACTTAAAGCGCATAAAAATGCACTCATCAAATGAAACTGTTTTTTACTTCCTTGTTGTAAAACAAAGGCATTCTGAGCCCCTATTGGTAAAATCATTGCTGCACTTAATAAGAACCCCTGAAAAAAAGTTGTGAACATGCAAAATATCCTAATAATTATTCGTTTAATATTGGATGAATAATAGAGGGGTTTTGATATTAGATGAAATGAATCATTCTTATTGATAATAAGAAAAACTAATGGCAATAAATACAAAAAAGCCACGTTATTAACGTGGCTCTAAATCATCTATTTTAGTGTGACTATTCTGCTTTAGTCGTCGTACTTTGTATTTGATGCATATAGACATCCATTTGTGGGAATGGAATACCAATTTTATTTGCATCCAATGTGCGTTTAAAGTCTTCCATTAAGTCCCAATAGACAGGCCACGCATCATCATTTTTTGTCCACACTCGTACCACAAAATTTAATGAAGACGGTGCCATTTCATGTAAACGGATAGTCACGCCTTTATCATGTTGAATACGTTTGTCTTTAGCAACGACATCACCTAATACTTTTTTTACCATATCAATGTCAGCATCATACGCTACACCAACAATGATTTGAGTACGGCGATCAGGCTCTCGCGTTAAGTTAATCACTTCGCTACTGATTATCTTACTATTTGGGATAACAATAATTCTGTCATCGGCTGAGCGCAAAGTCGTTGAGAAAATTTGGACATCTCTAACGGTACCTTCCACAGCCCCTATAATCACATATTCGCCTGCACGAATTGGGCGGAAAATAACAATAAGCACACCAGCAGCAAAGTTTGAAAGTGAGCCTTGTAAAGCTAAACCAACCGCTAAACCAGCCGCACCTAATACAGCAATAACAGAAGCCGTTTGTACACCTAATCGGCCTAATACTGCAATTAAAGTGAAAGCGACAACAGTGTAACGCACTAAAACAGATAAGAATGTCACGACAGTAGCATCGATATGACGTAACGTTAAAACTCTAGCAACACCTTTTCCAATCATTTTTGCCACAAATAAACCTATAAATAGGATCAAAAATGCGGCAACAATATTGACTGCATACTGAATAAAGAGATCTTGATTGGCGACAAACCAACCTGTTGCTTCATCTAAACTAGCAGGTAATTCATTCATTAGACCACCTTTTAAACTTAAAAACGTAATAAAAAGAAGAGTAATTCAATAGTATATTGTGGCAGATTTATTCCAAAAATATATAGGATTTGTTAATTTTTTCTATTTTCCAGAATAAATAACCGGTATTTTTGTAGCATAGTAGCGAAATCATCTAGCCCACAAAAAGCAATGCTCTCGTTATCGTAATAACTCATGCCCTCTTCCATTTCATCTGTTTCAAAATGTAATGTATTCGCTCTTATCATCACTTCTTCGTCATCAATAGAAAGGCTGTATTCTTTACCGATTAATTCCCACTGTCTTTCACTACCTTTAATACCTTCCATTTCTTCAAGAATTTGATCTATCAGACTAATATCGCCCTGAATTTCATCATTCAGCCAATAGCCTATTGCTTCATGATCCATCGAAAAACGGGCTAGTATACCGCCAGTGAGATCTCGCTGAAATTCATAATCCATGGTGTACGCCCCTTATTAAGCTGCTACTTTTTGATAAAAAATATCTTATTCTTATTATGACAAAAATAACAAAAAACGGGAGGCATTTGCCTCCCGTTTGTTCATATAAAATACTTTAAAGCAATAAATTAATCATTATACCGTTGTTTGGAAAATAACTTGGTCTGCTTTATCTGTATATTGCTCTAGTTGGTCAAAGTTTAAATAGCGATAAGTATCTTCTGCGGTTTCATCCACTTTACTCATAAAGTCCAGATACTCTTGTGGCTCAGGTAAACGACCTAATAATGACGCAACTGCGGCAAGCTCCGCAGAAGCAAGATACACATTCGCACCTGTACCTAAACGATTAGGGAAGTTACGTGTCGATGTTGAAACCACTGTTGCACCATCAGCAACGCGTGCTTGGTTACCCATACACAATGAACAACCCGGCACTTCGATACGTGCACCACTCTTACCAAAGACGCTGTAATAGCCTTCTTCCGTTAATTGTGCCGCATCCATTTTTGTTGGTGGTGCAACCCATAAACGTGTTGGTAATTGGCCTTTATGCTGATCAAGCAGTTTGCCCGCAGCACGGAAGTGACCAATATTGGTCATACAAGAACCAATAAACACTTCATCAATTTTGCTGTTTGCCACTTCTGAGAGCAGACGTGCATCATCAGGATCATTCGGCGCACATAAAATTGGCTCTTTGATCTCATTTAAATCGATTTCGATAACAGCCGCATATTCTGCATCTGCATCAGCTTCAAGTAATTGAGGATCTTTCAGCCAGTTTTCCATTGATGTAATACGACGTTCGATAGTACGGCGGTCGCCATAACCTTCAGCAATCATCCATTTCAGTAAGATGATATTAGATTGCAGATATTCAATGATAGGCGCTTTATCCAGTTTAATCGTACAACCTGCTGCTGAGCGCTCTGCTGATGCGTCAGCAAGCTCAAATGCCTGTTCTACTTTAAGCTCTGGTAAGCCTTCAATCTCAAGAATACGACCAGAGAAAATATTTTTCTTACCTTTTTTCTCAACTGTCAGTAAACCGTCTTGGATCGCGTAATAAGGAATAGCATGAACTAAATCACGCAGTGTCACACCCGGTTGCATTTCACCTTTAAAACGTACCAGAACAGATTCTGGCATATCTAATGGCATTACTCCTGTTGCCGCAGCAAAAGCCACTAAGCCTGAACCTGCTGGGAATGAGATACCAATAGGGAAACGAGTATGTGAGTCACCGCCTGTACCAACAGTATCAGGCAGTAACATGCGGTTTAACCATGAGTGGATAATACCGTCACCAGGACGCAGTGAAACTCCGCCACGGTTCATAATAAAATCAGGTAAGGTGTGATGTGTTGTAACATCTACTGGTTTTGGATAGGCCGCGGTATGACAGAATGATTGCATCACTAAATCAGCAGAGAAACCAAGACACGCCAAGTCTTTTAGCTCATCACGGGTCATTGGACCTGTGGTATCTTGTGAACCCACAGAGGTCATTTTTGGCTCGCAATATTCGCCAGGGCGAATACCTGTACGACCACAAGCACGACCAACCATTTTCTGTGCTAAAGAGAATCCACGGTTGCTTTCTTCAACAGGTTTAGCATGACGGAACAATGTGCTAACCGGTAAACCTAGCGATTCACGCGCTTTTGACGTTAATCCACGACCAATGATCAATGGAATACGACCACCAGCACGCACTTCATCAATTAATACTTCTGTTTTCAGCTCAAAGGTTTCCAGTAACTCATTTGTTTCATGGTTACGAATTTCACCTTTGTATGGGTAAATATCAATAACATCACCCATATTTAATTTAGAA
The DNA here is from genome assembly GCF_016238545.1 of Proteus sp. PR00208. Classification (NCBI taxonomy): domain Bacteria; kingdom Pseudomonadati; phylum Pseudomonadota; class Gammaproteobacteria; order Enterobacterales; family Morganellaceae; genus Proteus; species Proteus sp. PR00208. Next base: position 233,953 of record NZ_JAEHQE010000002.1, read on the forward strand.
ACATCGACTTCGATTGGGAGTGCTCCCGCATCTTCCATAGTATTAAAGAAGATAGGCGCGATTTTGCCGCCAAGAACAACACCACCACCTCGTTTATTAGGAACGAACGGAATGTCGTCTCCCATAAACCAGAGTACAGAGTTAGTTGCTGATTTACGTGATGAGCCAGTCCCAACAACATCACCAACATAAGCCAGTGGAAAGCCTTTCTTATTTAATGCTTCGATTTGTTTAATTGGGCCTACGCTACCCGGCTGGTCAGGCTCAATGCCTTCGCGCGCATTTTTCAGCATTGCTAAAGCATGTAATGGGATATCAGGGCGGGACCAAGCATCAGGTGCTGGAGATAAGTCATCGGTATTAGTTTCACCAGTGACTTTAAATACGGTAACAGTAATTTTTTCCGCTAGTGCAGGGCGCTCAGTAAACCACTGTGCATCAGCCCAAGATTGCATAATTTGCTTAGCATAAACGTTGCCTGCTTTCGCTTTTTCCTCAACATCATAGAAGTTATCAAACATCAGTAATGTGTGAGAAAGCGCTTTGGCTGCAATTGGTGCTAACTTATCATTTTCCAGAGACTCAATTAATGCATGGATATTATAGCCACCTTGCATGGTGCCTAATAATTCAACAGCTTTTTCTGGTGTGATAAGAGGTGATGTGGTTTCGCCTTTCGCGAGGGCAGTTAAAAAGCCCGCCTTAACATAGGCAGCTTCATCAACTCCGGGTGGAACGCGGTTAACAATTAAATCAAGAAGAAATTCTTCTTCACCTTTAGGGGGATTTTTTAATAGCTCAACAAGTGCGGCTGTTTGTGTGGCATCGAGAGGTTTTGGAACGACACCTTCAGCTGCACGCTCTGCTACGTGCTTACGGTATTCTTCTAGCACGACTGTCTCCTCGCTTCTTTGTCATTTTGTATAACCCGGCTGTCTGCACCCTGTCTGTTGAAGGATGCCAGGTCAGAGGATCTTTTGCTCGCATAAAACATAAGAGGTTGTAAAATTATGCCCAGCTAAGGGCTATCAGCATAGCAAATCTTCAACACGATGTTAATTCGTTCACATAAAAGTAACATTAATCAGATTCAAATATCCACTTATTCAGATTAAAACACTTAAACAAAATATATAACAGAGACTTTTAACCAAGATTTGGGTTAATAACCACACTTTTTATAGTTTTTTTAATACCCAAATTAGCACTAAAGTGAAATTAACGGTTAAATAAACGACTAATGCACATAATAATCGATATGAGTCTTCACAAAACAGTCATATTCTAAATAGAAACCATAAAAAAAGAGCCAAGTTCTATAAAGAACTTAGCCCTTATCATTTAAACAACTTTAGTAAACTGTTTTCAGTAAACGAGTCGCTTATTTTTTCTTTTTCGCTTTTGGATTTGGCAGGTCAGTGATGCTACCTTCAAATACTTCCGCAGCCATACCAATTGATTCGTATAACGTTGGGTGAGCGTGGATAGTTAATGCGATATCTTCAGCATCACAACCCATTTCAATTGCCAGACCGATTTCACCTAACAGTTCACCACCGTTAGAACCAACAATTGCACCACCGATAACACGGTTAGTTTCTTTGTCGAAAATCAGTTTAGTCATACCATCAGCACAATCTGATGCGATTGCACGGCCTGATGCCGCCCAAGGGAAAGAAGCCACTTCATAGCTAACACCTTTCTCTTTCGCTTCTTTTTCAGTCATACCAACCCATGCAACTTCTGGTTCAGTATAAGCGATTGATGGAATAACTTTAGGATCGAAGTAATGTTTCTTACCAGAGATAACTTCTGCTGCAACGTGACCTTCATGGACACCTTTGTGAGCCAGCATTGGTTGACCAACGATGTCACCGATAGCAAAGATGTGAGGTACGTTAGTACGCATTTGTTTATCAACATGGATAAAGCCACGATCATCAACTTCGATACCTGCTTTACCCGCGTCTAACAGTTTACCGTTAGGTACACGACCGATAGCAACTAATACTGCATCGTAACGTTGTGGTTCTGCTGGGGCTTTTTTGCCTTCCATTGTTACGTAGATGCCATCTTCTTTTGCTTCAACCGCAGTTACTTTGGTTTCTAGCATCAGGTTAAATTTCTTGCTGATACGTTTGGTAAATACTTTAACCACGTCTTTATCAGCAGCAGGAATAACCTGATCAAACATTTCAACTACGTCAATCTGAGAACCCAGAGAGTGATAAACCGTTCCCATTTCCAGACCGATGATACCACCACCCATAACCAGTAAACGCTCTGGTACGGTTTTCAGTTGCAGTGCATCTGTTGAGTCCCATACACGAGGATCTTCATGTGGAATGAATGGTAATTCGATTGGACGTGAGCCGGCAGCAACGATTGCATTGTCAAAAGTGATGGTAGTTGCACCTTCAGCACCTTCAACAGACAATGTATGAGAACCAGTGAATCGTGCTTCGCCATTAACGACAGTAACTTTACGGCCTTTAGCCATGCCCGCTAAGCCACCCGTTAACTGAGAGATAACTTTATCTTTCCAGATGCGAATTTTGTCGATATCTGTTTTTGGTGCGTCAAATACAACACCGTGTTCAGACAATGCTTTCGCTTCTTCGATAACTTTAGCAACGTGGAGTAACGCTTTAGAAGGGATACAACCCACGTTCAGACAAACACCACCTAAAGTAGAGTGACGTTCAACTAAAACTGTTTCTAAACCTAAGTCAGCGCAACGGAACGCCGCGGAATAACCCGCAGGGCCTGCACCGAGAACCACTACCTGTGCTTTAATTTCAGTACTCATCGTGACCTCATTATTTATTTGTCCGGCGAGTCAGACGATAATCCATATTTAACACCGAGACTTACATACCGCATGCAGTTTACAGAAATGTTAATAAACTGAAAAGCGCTCTAACATGACGGATCTCACAACCTAAGATGTATGACTGTAAAACCCATCACTGTAATCAGAGAAACCGGCGCTAAGCACCGGTTTTAAAATTACATTACCAAACGACGTAAATCACTCATGTACTGATTAATCAGAGTGATGAATCGAGCACCATCAGCACCATCGATCACACGGTGATCGAAAGATAGTGACATTGGTAAAATCAAGCGTGGTACGAATTCTTTACCATTCCATACAGGTTTCATAGAAGAACGGGAAAGTCCCATAATCGCAACTTCTGGTGCGTTAACGATTGGTGCAAAACCGGTAGTACCGATACCACCAAGGCTAGAAATAGTGAAACATCCGCCTTGCATATCTGCTGCTGTCAGTTTACCTGCACGCGCTTTCTTAGAAACTTCAGCTAACTCATAAGACAGTTCGATAATGCCTTTTTTGTTAACATCTTTGAAAACAGGAACAACAAGACCGTTAGGTGTATCTACTGCGATACCGATATTGATGTATTTTTTCAGGATCAGTTTCTGTCCATCTTCAGAGATAGAGCTGTTAAAACGAGGCATATCTGCCAGCGCTTTCGCTGCTGCTTTCATTACGAAGACTAATGGCGTGATCTTAACATCCAGTTTTTTCTTCTCTGCTTCTTTATTTTGCTGCTTACGGAATTCTTCAACCTCAGTAATATCTGCTTCATCAAACAGATTTACGTGAGGGATCATCACCCAGTTACGGCTTAAGTTAGCACCAGAAATCTTCTGGATACGGCTTAATTCAACTTCTTCAATTTCACCAAACTTGCTGAAGTCAACTTTCGGCCAAGGTAACATGCCAGGTAATCCGCCACCTGCATTAGCTGGCGCTGATTCAGCACGTTTAATTAATTCTTTCACGTAAGACTGAACGTCTTCACGTAAGATACGACCCTTACGACCAGTACCTTTTACTTTCGCTAAATTCACACCGAATTCGCGCGCTAAGCGACGAATAACTGGTGTTGCATGAACATAAGCATCATTTTCAACAAACTCTTCTTTCGCAGCTGGCGCAGTCGCTTGTGCTTTAGCTGGTGCTGCTGGTGCTGCTGGTGCAGAACTTGCTGGCGCTGGCGCGGTTGCTGCTGGTGCTTGAGCGACAGGCGCTGCACCGGCAACTTCGAAAGTCATGATCAGTGAGCCAGTTTTCACTTTGTCACCCACTGCAATTTTGATCTCTTTAACCACACCTGCAAATGGTGCTGGCACTTCCATTGAAGCTTTGTCACCTTCAACTGTGATCAGAGATTGTTCTTCAGAGATGGAATCACCTACTTTCACCATCACTTCAGTAACTTCAACTTCATCACCGCCGATATCTGGAACATTCACTTCTTTCACAGCAGATGCTGCTGGTGCAGATGCCGTTGGAGCTTGTACTGGTGCTGCTTGAGCAACAGGTGCGCTACCTGCAACTTCAAATACCATGATAAGAGAGCCTGTGCTCACTTTATCACCTGTTGCAATTTTAATTTCTTTCACTACGCCAGCAAATGGTGCTGGTACTTCCATTGAAGCTTTGTCGCCTTCAACAGTAATCAGTGATTGTTCTTCAGCAACGCTATCGCCCACTTTTACCATCACTTCAGTGACTTCAACTTCGTCACCACCGATATCTGGAACGTGAACTTCTTTCAGCGCAGCTGTTGCAGGTGCTGGTGCAGTTGCTTGAGCTGGTGCTGCTTGCGCGGCACCTTCTGCTTCAAAAATCATGATAAGAGAACCCGTTTGGACTTTATCGCCTACGGCAATTTTGATCTCTTTAACAATACCCGCTTGTGGTGATGGGACTTCCATAGACGCTTTATCGCCTTCTACGGTGATTAAGGATTGTTCTTCCTCAATACGGTCACCCACTTTCACCATCACTTCGGTGACTTCAACTTCATCAGCACCGATATCTGGGACTTTAATTTCAATAGACATTCACTTTACCTCTTACGCCAGACGTGGGTTTACTTTTTCAGGGTTGATGTTGTATTTTTTGATTGCTTCTTCAACAACCTTCACATCAATCTCACCACGTTTAGCTAATTCACCTAATGCAGCAACAATCACATAAGAAGTATCAACTTCAAAGTGGTGACGCAGGTTTTCACGGCTATCAGAACGACCGAAACCATCAGTACCTAATACGCGGTAATCATCTGCTGGTACATAAGTACGAACTTGTTCAGCAAACAATTTCATGTAGTCAGTAGACGCAACAGCTGGTGCATCATTCATAATTTGAGCGATGTAAGGTACGCGTGGTGTTTCTGATGGGTGCAGCATGTTCCAACGTTCACAATCTTGACCATCACGAGCCAATTCAGTGAATGAAGTTACGCTATAAACATCAGAACCAATACCGTATTCAGCAGACAGGATTTCTGCGGCTTCACGAACGTGACGCAGGATAGAACCTGAACCCAGTAACTGAACTTTACCTTTCGCACCTTCGTGTGATTTCAGTTTGTAGATACCTTTACGGATACCTTCTTCAACACCGGCTGGCATTGCTGGCATATGGTAGTTTTCGTTCAGTGTAGTGATGTAGTAATAAACGTTTTCTTGTTTATCACCATACATACGCTCTAAACCGTCTTGCATGATAACAGCAACTTCATAAGCGAATGCTGGATCATAAGAGATACAGTTAGGGATAGTCAGCGATTGAATATGGCTATGACCATCTTCGTGCTGTAAGCCTTCACCGTTAAGTGTTGTACGACCTGAAGTACCACCTACTAAGAAACCACGTGCTTGTTGGTCGCCTGCTGCCCAGCATAAGTCGCCAATACGTTGGAAACCAAACATTGAGTAGTAGATATAGAATGGGATCATTGGCAGATTGTTAGTGCTGTAAGATGTTGCAGCCGCTAACCAAGATGCGCCAGCACCCAGTTCGTTGATACCTTCTTGCAGAATCTGACCTTTAACGTCTTCTTTATAGTAAGCAACTTGCTCACGGTCTTGAGGCGTATATTGTTGGCCATTCGGGCTATAAATACCGATTTGACGGAACAGACCTTCCATACCGAAAGTACGTGCTTCGTCAGCAATAATTGGAACTAAACGATCTTTGATAGATTTGTTTTTCAACATCACGTTCAGAGCACGAACGAATGCGATAGTTGTTGAAATCTCTTTAGATTGTTCTTCCAGTAATTGGCTGAAATCTTCTAGTGTTGGGATATCCAGTTTTTCTTCAAAACGTGGACGACGAGCTGGTAAGTAACCGCCTAAATCCTGACGACGTGCGTGCAGGTATTTGTACTCTTCTGACTCTTTGTCAAAAGTAATATAAGGCAGGTCTTTGATTTGCTCATCAGCAACAGGAATATTGAAACGATCACGGAAATGGTGAACGCCATCCATGTTCATTTTCTTAACTTGGTGAGCGATATTTTTACCTTCTGCCGTTTCACCCATACCATAACCTTTGATGGTTTGAGCTAAAATAACAGTTGGTTTACCTTGAGTCTCTTTTGCTTTTTGGAATGCAGCAAAGACTTTCTTCGGATCGTGACCACCGCGGTTTAATGCCCAAATCTCGTCATCAGTCATGTCTTTAACTAATGCAGCAGTTTCTGGGTAGCGATTGAAGAAGTGTTCACGAACGTAAGCACCGTCACGAGATTTAAACGTTTGGTAGTCACCATCCAGTGTTTCGTTCATTAATTGAACGAGTTTACCAGAAGTGTCTTTACGCAGCAGTTCGTCCCAACGGTCGCCCCACATCACTTTGATAACGTTCCAGCCAGCACCTGCGAAGATACCTTCTAGTTCGTTAACAATTTTACCGTTACCTGTCACTGGGCCATCAAGGCGCTGTAAGTTACAGTTAACAACGAAGCACAGGTTATCTAATTTTTCGCGAACAGCGATAGTGATAGCACCTTTAGATTCTGGTTCGTCCATTTCACCATCACCTAAGAACGCATACACAGTTTGTGCAGTGGTGTTCTTCAAGCCACGATGATTTAAATATTTCAGGAACTTAGCCTGATAAATTGCAGATAGTGGTCCCAGACCCATAGAAACTGTTGGGAACTGCCAGAATTCAGGCATTAATTTAGGGTGCGGATAAGAAGATAAACCTTTACCACCAATTTCTTGACGGAAGTTGTTTAATTGATCTTCTGTTAAACGACCTTCTAAGAATGCACGTGCATAGATACCTGGGGAGATATGACCTTGGAAATAAACCAAGTCGCCGCCATCAGTTTCATTTTGCGCACGGAAGAAATGGTTAAAGCACACTTCATATAAAGTTGCAGAAGATTGGAATGACGCCATGTGTCCGCCGAGTTCCAAATCTTTTTTGGATGCACGCAGAACCATCATTACTGCGTTCCAGCGAATAGCAGAACGAATACGACGCTCTAATTCCAGATTGCCAGGGTAAGCGGGTTCATCTTCAGCAGGAATGGTATTGATATAATCACTGTGTACAGAACCGCCTAAAGCGATATTAAGACCACCATTACGGGCTTGTTTTAATACCTGATCAATCAGGAACTGTGCACGTTCAACACCTTCTTCACGGATGACCGAGTCGATCGCTTGTAACCAGTCGCGAGTTTCGATCGGATCCACGTCATTTTTCAGCATATCTGACATGGTGTATTCCTTATCTGTTATCTGTTTTTAATGGTTATGGGAGCCTATCTTCCCGTTCTACCCATCTGATATGACGGGAAGATAGGCCCTGCTGTTATTACCGCTTCCCCTGAAAATCACAGGGCGATAGATAGTACAGACTCAGCGGTCAGGATCTGTGCTACTAAAATAAATCCGGATGTTGTTGTAGCCGGCGCAAAGAGCGCTCACGGCGAGTATGTTCACGACTCATATCCAACAAAACATCTTCAATAAAGGCCAAATGGCGATGTGATGCTTCACGCGCAGCTTCTGGCTCTCTATTAATAATAGCCTGATAAATCTGACTACGATGCTCACTTACTGCTGTTAACATCTCTTTACGAGTGTAAAGAAACTCAAAATTCTGGCGGATATTTTGCTCAAGCATTGGCACCATGCATCGTAATAGATGCAATAAAACGACATTATGAGCAGCTTCCGTGACAATTAATTGATATTGCAATACAGCTTCAGACTCAGCGATTAAATCACCCTCTTCATGGGCTTTCAAAATGCAATCATGGCTAGCTTTGATACGTTCAAGATCTTCATCAGTACCACGTAATGCAGCGTAATATGCAGCAATACCTTCAAGTGCATGACGAGTTTCTAAAAGATCAAATTGAGATTCGGGATGCCCGCTAAGCAGTTGAGCTAAAGGATCACTAAAACTTTGCCAGAGATTATGCTGAACAAAAGTACCACCGCCTTGGCGACGGAGTAAAAACCCTTTAGCTTCTAACTTTTGGATTGCTTCACGCAATGAAGGCCGAGATACATCAAATTGTTTTGCCAGTTCACGCTCAGGTAAGAGTTTCTCTCCCGGACGCAGAGTACCTTCTAAAATCAGATGTTCAAGCTGTTGCTCAATAACATCAGAAAGCTTAGGTTGGCGGATTTTTGTATAAGCCATATTGCTGGAAGCCATTATTGGATAACTATTACCTTAGTGATTGAGTTGTCAATTGGTAATACCAATTTAATATAACGGATAATAAAGTAACAAAGTATTCACTAACTGTCCATACAGTTGTTGAGCGAAATCATAAAAACCTGCAAATTTTAACAAATTATTTTAAAAATTCATCAAAATTGATAACTAGATCGCATTACACAGAAACGCTAAAAATAAATTTTTTAACGTTTTTTAAACACATAAACAATCAAACTGAAGCGTGACAGCAATATTATTTTGAATTTAAATTCATAATTTATAATTTTAAATTCGATTTAGGTGGTTATTTTGTTAACAAACTGCGGTAATAAGCCCAATCAAAGTGAGGTCCTGGATCAGTTTTTCTATTTGGTGCAACATCACTATGCCCAGTAATGTTTTCTTCAATAGCAGGATAAAGAGCAATAAGCGATTGAGTTATCTTCACTAATTGTTGATATTGCTGCTGGGTAAAATCGCATTCATCAGTACCTTCAAGCTCAATACCAATAGAGAAATCATTACATTTTTCTCTGCCTTTATATAAAGAAACACCAGCATGCCACGCTCTCTCAGTAAAAGGCACATATTGCACAATTTCTCCATCACGACGAATAAGGCAATGAGCCGATACTCTTAAGCTAACAATCTCACTAAAAAAAGGATGGTCTTGCTCTGATAATGTATTGGTGAAAAGCTGGTCAATATAAGGTCCACCAAATTGGCCAGGAGGCAAACTGATATTATGAACAATTAATAAAGAAGGCTGCTCACCTTCGGGTCTCTTATCATGATTAGGTGAAGGAACTTGTCTAGCATCGATTAGCCAACCTTGTTTAATTTCCACATCAACCCTCTTTTATTTTGTTTTAGCCATTATCAATAATGTTATTAACGCATACTCATCAATAAATGCGAACTTTCCCTCAATAATAAAGGCTAAATATGTATATCTCCTTTTTCTTTTCGATATTTTACTCAAACTTTATTTTATCTATTCGCCAATAAAGTCCTTTTTTTTCATACTTCTAGTGTCTATTACTCAAGGAGGACGCTAGATGAATGTACTTAATTATCACTCTAATGAAAATGGTTTTACCCTTATGGAGCTTATGATTGTAATTGCTATCATCTCGATTTTAAGCTCTGTTGCTATTCCGGCTTATCAAGGTTATATCCAAAAAGCCGCATTAACCGATGTATTGCAAACACTGTCTCCCTATCGTTCTGCAATAGAATTATGTCGCTATGAAAACGAGCCTCAACACTGTAATTCTGATTCAACCTTTATACCGCAACAATTCCGTAGTCGATATTTGTCCGATATTAATGTGTTAAACGGTGTGATTAGTGCAATCGGAAAATCACAGCTTGATGGTCTGACGATCACAATGTCGCCAGAGAAAGGAATTAACGATCTTCTTCCGATATGGAAAACACAATGTTCAACAGCAAATCTTACGTTGCAAAAACAGTGTAGTGAGATTTTAAAATCATATTAGTGCCTTAGATATAAAGGAGCACTCATATTGAGTGTTCCTATTACGCACATTAAACATTGAAGACAGCACAGATAAATCAAAAAGTATAAAGAGGTGAAGAATGGATATCACACACTCTGCAACAGAATTTATTGAGCATCTATTACGTGAAAGTATTTTAAAACGCGTCTCTGATTTACATATAGAGCCTCAACAAACCAGTGTAAGAATTCGAGCCAGAATAGATAATCACTTATATCTATTATCATCTCCTCCAGATGAATTCTCTGAAGGAATAGTCACTCGATTAAAGGTACTTGCTAACTTAAATATTGCAGAAAAGCGGTTACCTCAAGATGGGCAATTTAGTTGGTCTTATAATGAAAAAAACTATTCTATACGAATAGCGACACTCCCCACGCTGTATGGTGAAAAAGTTGTTTTACGACTTATAAATAATTTACAACAACCAGAATTAAATCATCTAGGTTTTCAACCCTCGCATTTAACGCTATTAAAGAAATATTTAAATTTACCGCAAGGAATGATTTTAGTCACAGGGCCAACGGGAAGCGGGAAAACACTCACTTTGTATAGTTGTTTACACTATTTAAATAAAGAGAACCTAAATATAAATAGTGTTGAAGATCCGATTGAATTACCTCTAAAAGGTATTAATCAAATTCAAATTTCTGAAAAATCAGGGATCTCATTTACGACAATATTACGAGCATTACTACGCCAAGATCCTGACATTATAATGGTAGGTGAGATACGTGACCAATCGACTGCTGAAATGGCAATAAAATCAGCGCAAACAGGGCACCTTGTATTATCAACCTTACATACTAATTCGGCTTCATCCACATTAATGCGTCTATATAACTTAGGGATTGAAAAAGATCTTATTCATTCCTGTGTTAGTTTAATTATTTCACAACGATTAGTTCGTTGTTTGTGCCCTCACTGTAAAATATGCTTATCCAATAAACAGCATATTAGTATAAATAAAGAAGAGGTCGAATTACCAAATTGGCAAGCTGTTGGTTGCCAGCAATGCTGTTCAGGCTATAGCGGAAGAACGGCTATCTATGAATGCTTTGAACCATCAAAACAAACACACTCATCCCTTTATCATCTACTCTATTCAGGTTTTTCATTAATTAAACAAGGCATAACAACACTTGAGGAGGTTTATCAAACGCTAGGAGATATTGAATGAGATTACAGCTAATTTATCGCTATGATGCATTAAATTATCAAGGAGAATGGTGCACTGGAAAAATACTTGCCTCCTCTAATAACGAAGCATTTATTAACTTAACTCAACAACAAAAAGTTCCCATAAAAATCCGTTTATATAAAATCGTTTTATTTCAAGATGCTGATAAACAATATCGAATTCAATTATTCGAACAATTAGCTTTATTACTTCGTTCTGGTTTAGCACTTCTTCCTGCATTAACACTATTAAAAAATGAATGTCGTTACTCACATTGGCAATGTGTATTAGAAGATATTATTTTTAACTTAATGCAAGGAGGCTCACTTTCTAAACAATTAAATCGCTATCCACTTTATTTTCCAACCTCACTAAGTCGTTTTGTTTTTATTGGTGAAGAAAGTGGGAAGTTAGATGAAGTGATTACTCTGCAAATAATACAGTTAAAAAAACACCGAGAGATTGTAAAAAGAATCAAAAAAGCTTTTAAATATCCTATTTTTTTACTGACTGTATTAGTTTTTATTACCAGTATTATGTTGCTCTATGTTTTACCTGAATATCAATCTTTATACAGCGCTTTTAATACAGAACTTCCTCTTTTAACACTCGCCCTTATTGATTTTTCACAATGGCTTACTGATTATATCTGCATGATAGTGTTTATCTTTATCGGGTTAATATTTATTTATCGTTTGATTCGTTACTCTTTATCACCCTTTTATTTTGCTGAACAAGCTCTCTTTCTTCATCTTCCCTATTTAGGTAAACTTTTAAAATATCAGCAGCAACATCTTATTTTTCAGATAATCAGTATTACACAACAAGCAGGATTACCTTTATTACAAAGCTTAAAAATAGGAACAGAACAACTTACACACCCTATTTATAAGCGAATCCTTTCTCAAATGAGTGATCACATTATGCAAGGTAAATCGTTGAGCTTATTTATGAAGAATGAGCCTCTTTTTACACCTATTTGTTATCAGTTTATTATTTGTGCAGAAAGCTCAGGGCAGTTGCTCTATTTTTGCCAGCAATTGAGTGATTGGTTTTATCATCAACTCGATGAGCAATTAAAGACAATTAGTGCTTGGTTAGAACCAATGCTGATGACGGTCATTGCATTGATTATTGGCACATTAATCATTGCTATGTATCTTCCTATATTACAGTTAGGTGATACTATACAGTGAATCACAAGTTTTATGAGTAACATGCTGTTACTCTATATTGCACTAACTTATTGATTGATGGTAATTCTATTACATATTATGAGGTAGGGTGTCAGGGTAGCAGAAAATCATCTATCATAATAACCGAATAAAACCCAAATATTGCAGTTATTATCTTGTGATAAAAACAAAATTAGGCTTTAGAATACTTGGACTAATAGTAAATTTTAATTCATTAAAAACAGATAAACACAAATGGCTTATACGGTTGCTCTTACAGGCGGAATAGGCAGTGGTAAAACTACCGTTGCTAATGCTTTTGCCTCATTAGGTGTACCTCTTGTTGATGCTGATATTATTGCTCGATTAGTGGTAGAGCCTAACTCCTTAGGACTAAATGCATTGCATCAGCATTTTGGTGGCTGCATTTTGCTACCCGATGGCTCGTTAAACCGAGCACAGCTGCGCCAGATTATTTTTGAAAATAATGAAGAAAAAACTTGGGTTAACAATCTTCTTCACCCATTGATACAGCAAGAGACTCAAAAACAGATACAGCAAATTACAGCGCCCTACTTTATTTGGGTTGTTCCATTATTAATGGAAAATAAATTAACGCATCTCGCCTCTCGCGTTCTTGTTGTTGATGTTACACAGGAAGAGCAAATAGAAAGAACCATGAAACGAGATGGCGTAAGTCGAGAGCAAGTTCTCAATATTTTAAAAGCTCAAGCTCAAAGACAGGAACGATTAGCCGTCGCTGATGATATTATTGAAAATCACGATAATAGCCAAAATATGATTGGAAAAGTTAAGCAACTCCATCAGCATTACTTAGAATTAGCTCAACAAGCGTTACAGGACAATTGCCATGAGTGATGACATCACAACAATCATCTTCGAACATCCCCTCAATGAAAAAATGCGTTCATGGCTTAGAATTGAAAACTCATTGATTCAGATTAACAGTTTTAGTGCAATTGATTCATTACCCACGGCACTCTCGTTTTTCCGTGCGATATCAGAATTTATTGAAGTGCTTGATCGTGGCGAAATCCGCGCTGAATTACTTAAAGAATTAGAAAAAAGACAAAAAAAATTACAGCAATGGCTTTCATTTCCTAATGTTGATAAAGCGATTGTCACTCAAATTATTGATGAATTAGCTGAAAATGCTGCCGTATTAAGTCAAGCACCTCGCATTGGTCAGCATTTAAAACAAGATAAAGTCATCAGTTTAGTTAAACAGCGCCTAAGTATTCCTGGCGGATGCTGTAACTTTGATGTGCCAGCATTACATTTGTGGTTAAGCTTACCTCAAGCAACCCGTGATGAAAGATTACAAAGCTGGTTGACGGGTTTATTGCCATTACAAAATGCATTAAATAGTTTGCTCATGCTTATTCGCCAATCAGATACATTTAAGCCCGCGCTCAGTCACCGTGGTTTTTATCAAGACAGCGCTGAAGAAGGTGAATTGCTACGTCTTAAGATAGCCATTGATCACCAAATCTATCCTCAAGTCTCTGGGCATAAAAATCGCTATGCGATCCGCTTTTTACCACTTGATAGTGAAAATGGAACAGTACCTCTAGAGCTACCTTTTGAGATTGCTTGTTGCTAACATTATGCTTATTGATATGAGCATAAATCGCACCAACGAAATCTAGGAGAGATAATGAGCGAAGAATTAATTGTAAAATGCCCAACCTGTCAAACAGAAGTTGTTTGGAATGAAAGCAGCCCTTATCGTCCTTTTTGTAGTAAACGTTGCCAACTTATTGATTTAGGCGAATGGGCGGATGAATCAAAACGCATTCCCAGCCAAAGTGATATTAATGACAGTGATGATTGGAGCGAGGCTCCGCAACAAGAGCCTAAAGACTTTTAATACTCTGATTAATAACATAAAAATAGCCACTCAATCGAGTGGCTATTTTATTTATAAACGCTTATTTAACACGATTCTACTTTTACTTACTTCTGCAATAACGCCACAATAGTGCGGTTAGCAGGCGGAAAATCATCAGCATTTAACGATCCAATAGATATCCACTTGAATTTTTGCCCCTCTTTACCATAGGGCTCATTATCCCATTGTGTGACTAAGAAAAAGGATAACGTAATGTGTCTATCTGGAAAATCATGCTCTACCGTTTCAAAAAGGGAGCATTGTGTTACATCAATACCGATTTCTTCTTGCAACTCACGGACTAGCGCCTGCTCTGGGGTTTCTTTATCTTCTAATTTTCCCCCCGGAAATTCCCAAAATCCCCCCATATGCGATTTTAGAGGACGTTGGGTGATAAAGACATTATTGTGTTGATCACAAATAATACCCGCTGCAATATGTAGCTTTTTTTTATCCATTATAGACAACCTATTGAATAGTCCAGTTATTATAACAACTTAACGTTATTATAACGTATATCCAATAGCGCTACTCTGGTTTTCTTTCCCTGATTATCTTGGTTGATTAGCGATATATAGGTAATAAACCGAACTGTGCTAATGTTTGGCAAATAATTCCCACTGCACCAAAAGCGATAACGGCATAAATTAATCCTTTGCCGCCCCACACTTTAAAGCCTGAGTTTGGGAATTTCTCGCGTGCTTTTAGCGCCATAACCGCAGGACAAATAATTGCCCATACACATGCCGCGGTTCCTGCATAAGCAATTGCAATTAAGAAACCATTAGGGAAAAGTAAACATAATAGTAAAGGCGGAGTGAAGCATAAAACGCCAGATTTTAAGCGCCCTGTTTTGTTATCTTCAAATTTTAGTGATGCCAAAATATAGTCGAATAAACCAATCGCAACCCCTAAAAATGAACAGAATACGGCACTAATAGAAAACCATAATAAAAAGCCTTCAATATATTTACTATTTAATACAGTGTATAACGAATCAATAAAGGCATCTAAGTTACCGCCCTTTTGGATAATAGTAATAAATTGCTCACGAGGTAAATTCCCCATAGTACCAATCATCCAGAGCAAATAAATCACCAGTGCTAACACACAACCAATAATACAGCTTTTCACGACCTTTCTTTCATTTTCATGATAAAGCTTATAAAGGCTACAAACATTACCATGATAACCAAAAGAGGTTATAGCATAAGGAATGATGATAAAAATAAAAGGATAAAGATATAATTGACTTTTGCCTTCAAAGGTAGCAGTAAATAATAAATCGCCTCTCGCTTTGAAGAATAAGCCCGAGAATGCTAATACGAATAGAACAATCTTAATAAATAAAAATATTGAGGTTAAACGGCTGGCACAAGCGCCTCCCCACCATATTGTTGCTCCGAGTACTATGGTAAATACAAAAAATATCACTCTAAGGTTTAGACTAAAGCCATATAATGATGAAGCTTCATAAATGATTGAACCCGCGGCAGAGATATAAGCATAAATTAATATATACAATACAAATATCAAGGAGGCATTCGCGAGATAACACGCCCATTTAGGTAATAACTCTTTCGATATATGAAAGTAGTTTGTTCCTGCGCCATATTTCGATATACATTCAAGAATATAAATTCCCGAATGAAACATAAAGAAACAGACAATAAATAATATAAAGAGTGAATTAATAAACCAAGCACCAGACATTATTGTTGGTAGGCTAAACATTCCCGCACCGATCATGGCGCCGCCCAACACAAATCCCCCTACAATAATTGAGGGTTCTTTATTTACCGACTTATTTTCCATTTTTAGTCCTTACTGAAATAAGGATAGGGCTCTCGCATTGCACGAGAGCCATTATTATTGTGGAGTATTATTTATTTGATAGGTTTTAATCTAGCAGTAAAGTGTCTTAATACAGGTGGTTCATATTCGAACTCAAGACCTTTAAGCGTTTTAAACTTCTCTTTTAAACCGATAAGTGCGTCAGCAATATAATCCATATGGTCGTTGGTATAGACACGACGCGCAATGGTTAAACGCATAAATTCCATATCTGCGTGTTTTTGTTCTCCCGTTGCAGGATCACGCCCCAATAAGAACGAACCAATTTCAACAGCACGAACACCAGATTCTAAGTAAAGTGCGTTAATCACAGCTTGAGCTGGGAATTGATCACCTGGGATATGCGGTACTAGTTTTTTACAGTCAACGAAAACAGCATGTCCGCCAGTAGGATATTGAATTGGAATACCCGCTTCACGTAGACGATCACCCAGATATTGAACCTGACCAATACGATAGTGTAGATACTCTTCTTCAGTACCTTCCTCTAAACCTTGTACCATTGCTGCCATATCACGACCCGCTAAACCACCATAAGTCACAAAGCCTTCCATTGGTACACAGCGCTGTCTTGCTAATGTGAATACTTCTTCATTATCACGAATTGAGACTAAACCACCGATATTTAACAGAGGATCTTTCTTCGCTGACATTGTTAATGCGTCAGCATATTTATACATATCTAAAATAACTTCTTTGATGGTCGCATTTTTATATTTAGGATCACGCTGTTTAATGAAATACGCATTTTCACAATAACGCGCTGAGTCCATAACAACAAAAATACCGTGTTGTTTTGCAATTTCGTAAACTTCTCTTAAATTATCCATTGAAACAGGCTGACCACCAGCACTATTACAGGTCACTGTTGAAACAATGGCAACAACGTTATCAGCACCATGTTTAGCAATATTTTCTTTTAATTTAGCAATATCAAAATTGCCTTTCCAATCATCATAGGTTTCTGAATCAAAGGCTTTTTCAGTCACAATATTAATTGCTTTACAGCCATTTAATTCAACGTGCGCTGCTGTCGTGTCAAAATGGAAGTTAGAAATAAATACAGGATTTTTCGCTTTTCCATCTTTTTGTTTATATTTTAATAATACTGGAAAAAGAATATTTTCAGCACCACGTCCTTGGTGAGCAGGAATAATATAATCGTAGTTAAACAACTCTTTGGCTTTATCTTTTAAATCATAATAGTTTCTTGAGCCTGCATAAGCTTCATCACCTGTTATCATTGCTGCCCACTGGTGATCACTCATTGCGTTAGTACCAGAGTCAGTTAATAAATCAATATAGACAGCATGACTTGGTAATAAGAATGGGTTATATCCTGCTTCTTTTAATGCAGCTTCACGTTCTTCTCTTGAAGGAACACGGATTTTCTCTACCATTTTAATACGGAATGGTTCTACGATTCTTTTAGCCATGATAATACCTTTAATATAAATTAAATAATAAAATTAAAAATAAATAAAATAGCCTTCCCATTTAAATTAAACGGAAAAGAGTATTAAATTATTTTGAATAGATATAAAAAAGGATTATTTTTCAGGGAAGAAGAAGGCGAGTTCAGAATCAATATTAAACCATTTCTTCAATCTGAAGAAACCTCTTAATATTATCAAAACATTAAATGATGAGAACATACTTTAACCCTTATCGTCAGGAAATAGTACAATTTACACGCTAATTTATATAACAGTTAAACACAATTAGTAATACAACAATAGTATATTTTGGATAAAAATCACACTATTTATAATTAATGATACATTAACGTGATCACTATCACTTACTTTATTATTTAATAAACTATTTTTTATAACTTAAATTTTTATTGATAATATTAAGTGGTAATACATGTATTTACATTGCATTTTCACAGAATGAAAGTTGCATTTAAATAACCATACTTTTTATCATGATTAATGATTTAACAATAAAATCCTAATCTTTTTACTTTCTTGCTAATCATTTTATTCATTAAAATGAAATAATAATTCATGAAATATTTATTCCAGAATAAAACATTAATAAACTTCCAAACAACAAATGAAAAGCTAATTAGCATTCTGCTTTTTTTATATCTTCGAATCTCCTCTCATTATTTGTTTTCTCTTTATAAAAAATGAAAAAATTGTAATTAACATAGCTGAATCGATGGTAGTTTAGGCAAGAAGAAAAAATAACATGAAAGATTATAACCATGAAAATCAATACACTAGACACCATTTAAATGAATCATTTGTTTAAGTAATGCTATTTGAGATATCAATCATTTTAGTTATGTCGCTATTTAATAGCGAAAGAAATAAAAATTTATCTTTATTTCGTCGATTTTTAATTTCTTTTCATATTGAGAGTAGCCGGTATTTATTATTCTAAAATTAACGATAATATAAAAACATTAATTATTATCTTTCTATATTTAAGCAATATTATTTATATTTGAATTAATACCTTTATATTGAGGTAAAATGAGAAAAAAAGTTATTTTATTAACACTATTAAGTGGTTTTTCAACCAGTGGATTAACAGCAAATGACGCCGGTTATTTAGGCTCGATGGGAGAATCGCGGCGCGCATTACAAGATAGCCAACGTGAAATAAATCAACTTATTGAACAAAATCGCTATCAACAACTTCAAGAAAATGTATTAGAGGTTTCACCTACCCCCACACTTATTACTGAATCAGAACATTGTTTGCCTATTAATGGGGTTTATGTTCAAGGAATTACTTTACTTAATGAAAAAGATCTTGATTCCTTAACATCATTACCAGAGCAATGTATAAAAAGTGCTGACGTTAACCGTTTAATTAAAGAGTTAACCCAACGCTATCTTCAACATGGTTATATCACAGCCAGAGTCCAATTTTTACGTCCGAATCAAGAGCAACAACTTGGGTTGTATGTTATTGAAGGTTTTATTGAAAAAATAGAAGGTGGCGATAGAGGCGTTAATACCGCATTACTTTTCCCTCATATTGAAGGAGAGCCTCTTAAACTTTCAAAATTGGATCAAGGGCTCGATCAAGCAAATCGCTTACAATCGAATAAAGTTAAACTAGATATATTGCCTGGTACGCAATTAGGTGGCTCTATTATTCAGCTCACCAATCAGCGACAAGCACCGTGGCACCTAAATATTTCAAGTGATAATTATGGGCAAAAAAACTCAGGGCGCTGGTTAGTTAGAACGAATGCAAGCTTAGACAGCCCATTAGGGTTATCTGATTTTGTTAGCTTAAATGCCAGCATTACCACTGATAATCCCAATACACGTTTTAATCGTGCTTACACCCTACTCTATTCTTTACCTTATGGTGCATTGACATTCAGTACTTTTGGTAGCTATTCCGAGTATGAATTTCATCAAGCATTACAAACACGTACCGTACGTTTATCTGGTGATACCACACAAGTTGGTTTAAGGGGCGATTACGCTTTTTATCGTAGTCAAAAACAGATTGATACCTTAAATATACAGGTAACACATAAACGAATACGTAACTATTTCAGCCAAATCCGCCTTGATCTAAGTAGCCCTGCACTTACAACGGTAGAGCTAGGCATCAACCATTTACACATTGTTCCAAGTGGTGTTATCAGCGTTAATTTAAGTGCTGAGAAAGCCATTGGTTGGTTTGGTGCAGATGAGTCACCTCGTATTGCTAATGGCAATAGTAATGACTATCGCTTTACAAAAGTTAAGCTTTTTGCCAATTGGCAACATCGTTTTTCTATATCGAATTCTACATTTTTATTCAATAGCGCCTTCTTTGGTCAATATAGCCCCGACACCTTACCGGGTGTGGAATGGCTTAGTTTAACGGATAAAAACGCAATCCGTGGCTTTGATCAAAGCACACTTTCTGGCGATAACGGCGGCTATTTGCGCAATACGCTTTCTTATCCTTATCGGATAAACACATTTTCAATCACCCCTCGAATTGGTCTTGATGCTGGTCGTGTTCAACAACATGGTAACTATGAAGGATGGCGTAGTGGCTATGGGCTAAGTTCGGGCTTAAACCTCCAATATCAAAAAGCACAGTTCGATATTGAAGTTGCCAAGGGGCATTTGCTTTACAACCAAACGAATTCCAATAAAACCAAAGACCCTACTCAAGTGTTAGTTAGATTTTCATACTTATTTTGATTCACACTCATAGCAATAAACGGAGAAAACTCTATGAAATCAAAAAACTTCAAGCTCTCTCCTTCGGGTAGGCTTGCTGCATCTTTAGCGATTATTTTCGTATCACTAAATGCATATGCTGGCGGTATTGTTCCTGATGCGGGCAATCAAGGACCGAATGTTTCATCAGTTAATGGTGGCACTCAAGTCATTAATATCGTTACACCAAATAACGAAGGTATCTCTCATAACCAATATCAAGATTTTAATGTAGGTAAACCAGGAGCTGTTTTTAACAACTCTTTAGAGGCAGGACAATCACAGCTTGCTGGACAGCTAAATGCCAACAGTAACTTAAATGGACAAGCCGCTTCTTTAATTTTAAATGAAGTTGTTAGTCGTAATCCTTCGTTCTTATTAGGCCAGCAAGAAGTTTTTGGTATCGCTGCGGAATATGTACTTTCTAATCCAAATGGTATCACCTGTGATGGTTGTGGTTTTATCAATACCAGCCGATCTTCTTTAGTTGTAGGTAACCCACTGTTTGAAAACGGTGAGTTAAAAGGTTATAGCACGCTTAATAATACAAATTTACTTTCTATTGGTAAAAACGGATTATATGCGCCCGGCCTTTTAGATTTAATTGCACCTCGCATTGATAGCCGAGGTAAAATAACAGCAGCAGAGATTTCTGCATTAACGGGTCAAAATACCTTCTCTCAACGTTTTGATATTCTTTCATCACAAAAACCCGCTTCTGCCTTAGATAGCTATTTCTTTGGAAGTATGCAATCTGGTCGTATCCGCATCATTAATACCGCAGAAGGAAGTGGTGTTAAATTAACAGGTAAATTTGTTGCTGATAACGAATTAAGTGTCAGAGCAGACAATATTCAAACGGATAGCCAAGTTCGTTATGACAGTTACGACAAAGATGGTAGTGAAAACTATCAAAATTACCGTGGTGGTATCGCGGTTAATAACAGTGGTTCAAGCCAGACTCTGACAAAAACAGAGTTAAAAGGTAAAAACATCACTTTAGTCGCTG
>NZ_JAEHQE010000003.1:0-209733 GCF_016238545.1 Proteus sp. PR00208
TAGTCGTATAAAAAAGCTACTTTATAGGTGGCTTTTTTATACCTATTAAAATTAATAAAATAATTTATTTTAAATACTACTTTAAGCTTTTAATTAAATATTAATCAATGCTCCATAGGTTAAAGTAAATTAATTTTACTTAGCGAGTGTTTTTTATTTTTTTATCTCTAAAAATAGAATGTCAATCGTGGTTTAAATCATATTTAAACTGCGATTGAAGTTAATGATAAATCAAAATTAGTCTTTTTTCATAACGTTATGATCTTAATATTCCATTAATAATAGCAAAAAATAAGGTAAGTTTATTGTTGAGGCGAATGGTATTTTAATTGTAGCTCTAATCATAAGATTTTCTTTATAAAATATTATAAATAACGTATTATTTATCAATAATTTTTATTGAGTATTGCACTCAATTTAATAAGAGAGCTAAATTCTAATTTAGTTCCATTTGTCTATCCTTTTTTATATAGAGAATAAAGATGAGTCGTAATTTATTTCTTTCTACTTCGCTGTTAGCTATTTCTACACTTTCTTTTAATGCACAAGCAGCGTTAGATAATACTTTATCCGTAGGTTATGCTCAGAGCTCAATTAAATTGGGTGATTATAAAATCGATGATAAACCTAAAGGAATTAACTTTAAATACAATCACGAGTTTGATAATGATTGGGGTTTTATTGGATCACTGACGTACACAAAATTAACTTATAATTATTATAGCCGCTGGGGAAAAATTGGTTCAACTGAAATTGATTATGTTTCATTAACGGCTGGGCCTAGCTATCGTTTTAATGATCACTTTAGTGCATATGGTTTAATTGGGCTTGGTCACGTTAGCCAAGAAGATAAATATTATTATGTTAATGACGAATACAGCAAAACGTCTATGGCTTATGGGGTAGGCTTACAAATTAATCCAATCCCAAACGTAGCAATTGATGCATCTTATGAATACTCAAAATTAGATAATGCAAAATTTGGTACTTGGGTATTAGGTGTTGGTTACCGTTTCTAATTTTAAGCTAATAAATAATATTTTTAAAAGGTCACAGTATGTGGCCTTTTTGTGAATACAAGTGTAAATGCATCACTATATGTAGGATATTCACTTATCAAAGCACATTAAATATACATTAAATGTGTGTTTTTTATTCGGGGTGCTTGACTGTCAATAAAGGATCTTTAAGATGCCATATTTTATGGAGAGAGAATTATGTTAACTGTAATAAAAGCAGAACCTTCACACTATGATGAAATGATAGCAGTTTGGGAATCTTCAGTTAGAGCTACGCATGCATTTCTATCTGAAGATATTATCTTTTCGCTTAAAAAAGATATTGTAGAACAGTATTTTCCTATGCTTAATACCTATATCGCGATAGACAATAATAATGTTATTCATGGGATCTTAGGCACAGCAGAAAATAAGTTAGAAATGCTTTTTGTCGATGCGAATTCTAGAGGGCATGGTTGTGGTAAATTACTTACAACTTTCGCGATAAATACACTGCATATTGATGAGTTAGATGTAAATGAGCAAAATCCTCAAGCAATTGGCTTTTATCTTTATATTGGATTTGAGCAAATAGGGCGTTCAGAATTAGATGGACAAGGCAATCCTTTTCCATTGTTACATTTAAGATTAAATAAAAATAAGTATAAATACTAAATAAAGGAATATTAAAGATAAAAAATAAGGAGAAAAGTGAAAGTTCTCTCTTTTTATCTTGTTCAAATAATAATTATCCACCCAAGTTTGATTTATATCGTGATAAACCTTCTGCTTTAATGAAATAATTTTTTCATAATTAAATAGATCTAACACAACATTGGAATAGTTATGAAAAAAGCCTTAATTGTTATTTTATCTTTATTTTTACTACCCGCTTGCTCTGAATCAAGAGAAAATAAATTTATTGAATATTGTATGGATACATTAAGTGTCTATAGTAATGTGAGTAAAGATCAATGTTTGTGTTTTTATAATGAAGCAAGTAATAAATTTTCTTCAACTGAAATAGATAGAATGGTCAAATCACCACCAATAAAACAAGACAGTACACTTACAAGAGAGGGCACAATGTTTTTAACTATTGCTCATTCATCTAAATGCTTTGAGTAACAGATATTACGCGTAATAACTAATAAAGAATAGGTCGTAAATTAAGTTACTTATACTGAAGATCATCGCCTCTAAACGCAAATACCACAAAATTGATAAACCCATCGCTATAAATTGAATATATTATCACTGTTTTTATATACAGTTGGTTGTGGGTTTATCTTTATTGTGAATCGAGAGGAAATTATGTCAAAGCTTCGCTTATCTTACCCAAAACTCAGTCCTAAAGCTTATGCTGGTTTAATTCAATGTAAAACTGCACTAGAAGGTAGTTCACTGGATATAACGTTAATCGAGCTTGTTTATTTAAGAGTGTCTCAAATCAATGGCTGTGCTTTTTGTTTAGAGATGCACAATAATTCGTTGCGTAATCATGGTGTTGCTCAAAATAAGTTAGATGCACTAAATGGTTGGCAAGTGAGTGAACGATTTACTGATAAAGAGCGAGCTGCATTGCTATGGGCAGAGGTGGTCAGTAATATTTCAGCAAAAAGTACTGAGGATAATATTTATCAGCAGGTTAAAGCGTATTTTACAGATACAGAAATGAGTGATCTGACATTGGCAATTGGATTAATGAATGCCTTTAATCGTATCGCTGTGAGTTTGCGTCAGTAATTAGTATTACCTACGCAAATCATATGCCTCAAATAATGATCAAGAGAAAAGCGCTGATAGGGCGCTTTTGATTTTATTTGCTTAATTTTTACCAGAGGTATTGCATGAAAGGTAAATAAGCAAAAAATAAAGCAATGAGTATAAATAAGATACGAAATAACGTTTTTTTTGTTTTTATTGTGGTATAGAGCATGATGATAATAATAGCTACGCAGATATACCAGTAAAAGGCACCAAAGAAAGCTAAGGTAAAAATAGTATCAATAATAAAGTGACTTTCACTCATTTTATTTCTCTCTGAAATAAAAAATCACCTGCTAAAATATAAGCAGGTGAATATTAAGTGATTATGATTTCCAAATAATATGGAACATAGGCTGTAATGGATCGCGACTAATCAGGACTCGACCAAAAATATCATCAATATCGGAATCATCGTCTGGAGCAAGGCCAATAATCACTTCGCTAAAACGGGCTGATGTGACAGGCTGGCCAACAATAAATTGCCAATCATTACCTAATGGAACCACTTCAGCTGCGCCTCTTTCTTCAAATTGCAGGTTAAAGAGTAATTGGTCTGCAACATCTAAATTATCAGCTGCTTGAGCTAAAAATAGATCATAAGCTTGTTCTAAAGCATCGTCTTCACTGATTAAGGTTGGTTCATTCATGGTAATGCCTGTCTATTATTCCAATAATTATCGCGTTGTTTGTATAGCATTTTTGCTCATTTAGCAAAATATTCTATTGCCTATTTTTATTACCTTCTTGATTATAACAGAGGGCTAAAGAAATAGCAGATGCGCTCTAATACACGATTTAAGAAAGGGCGCTTTTCCCATTCGTCTAGTGTCAATTCTGTAGAGCGAGCAATATAATCATATTGCACAATGCTTAAATCACTTCCGAAGCCTTCATCATCAATGACAACAGTGATTTCAAAGTTTAACCATAAGCTACGCATATCAAGGTTAACTGAACCTACCATACTAAGTTGTCCATCAACCATCACGCTTTTTGTATGTAATAAACCATCTTCAAATTGGAATATTTTTACACCAGATTCCAGCATTTCTGTAAAGAATGAACGGCTTGCCCAACGCACTAGGAAAGAGTCATTACTGCGAGGAACAATAATACTCACATTAACACCTCGCATCGCCGCGGTTGAGATTGCATGGGCAAGATCATCGCTAGGTACAAAATAAGGTGTTGTGAGCACTAATTCTTTTCTTGCGGAATAAATGGCTGTAATTAAGGATTGCTGAATAAGCTCGTCAGGAAAGCCAGGGCCTGATGCGATAACTTGTGTTGTATGACCACTTTCTTGCTCACAAGGCATAATATTGTCATCAGGAGGAGGTGGTAAATGGCGTTCACCTGTTTCCATTTCCCAGTCAAAGGCATAAATCATCCCTAATGTGGTAGAAACTGGACCTTCCATTCTTACCATAATATCAATCCATTGACCGACACCGGAATCTTGTTTGAAATAACGAGGATCGACCATATTCATACTCCCTGTGTAGGAAATATAATTATCAATCAATACGATTTTTCGATGTTGACGTAAATCCATGCGGCGCAAGAAGAAACGGAATAAATTAACATGCAGTGATTCAACAAATTCAATACCCGCGGCTCTCATTGCGTCAGGGCCTTTGGTACGAAAGAAGTTCCAGCTTCCAGCTGAGTCAACCATAACTCGACATTTTACACCGCGTTTAGCGGCTCTGATTAAGGCGTCGGTTACTTCATCGACTAAACCACCTGATTGCCAAATATAGAAGACCATTTCAATGTTATCACGAGCGTTATTAATATCGCGTGTAATTGAATTTAGTGAATCTTCACAGGTGGTTAAAAGTTCAATTTTGTTACCTTTAACACCTTTAATACCTTGGCGTTTAGCGGTTAATTGGAAAAGAGGAGTCGCAATATCGCTCGTACTTGTAGCAAAAATATGCTTACATTTCCTCAAGTCTTCAAGCCACGCAACAACAGAAGGCCACATCTGTTTAGCATGTTCAACGCGTCGTTTTCCTAGGTGTAATTCACCAAAAGCAAAATACGCAATAACCCCGACTAATGGCAGAATATAGATGATCAATAACCATGTCATTGTTGATGTAACTGGTCGTCGATGCATTAGGACACGAAATGTGACCCCCGCAATTAATAGCCAATAGAAGAAAAAGGTTAGCCAACTTAATACAGTATAAAATGTTGTCATAGTAGAGCTATTTTCCGTTGAAAATGAATTGCATGGATAAGCTGAAGGCAATTTACTAAAAATAGTTCATTATTTTTGTTATTTGCCGAATGTTGCTATTAAATCAGGATTATTATCTCTGTCAAATCTCTTTCTTAAGAGATAAGCATCAAATAAGCAATAAGATACAACTCTTTATTCATTTTTTCTTTGTGAGAAATGCTTAAATAATGGATGAAATTCAAGCAAATCATAAATCACCCCTTGGATCACAAAATGAACGTCTTATAATAGTCCACTTATTCGAAAAAATAGGTGCTGATAGCATGAGACACAGTAGGACTGAAGTAGCTCGTTGGCGGATGATGAGACAAGCTATACGTAAACGTCGTCGATGGTTAGAAGGGCAATCTCGTCGTAATTTCCGAATTTATAAACTGCGTAAACTTGATACTTCTAGAAAACATAGAGCACTTTTATTTGTACAACACATAGAATGGAACTCATAATTTCACTTTTTAACAGTTAATATCAATCATTTTGTTAAACGTTATTGAATATGATTGCTATTTGCATTTAAACTAGGGGCATATTTTTTCTTTAGGTGAAATAAGATCAGTTATGCGTTGGAAGCTTTGGGTACTCATATCACTTTGTCTACATGCCTCACTTGTTGCGGCTGCGATGTTATATGTTGTAGAAGATAAGCCAGTTACACCTGAGCCTATCTCTATACAGATGTTGGCATTTGCGGCAGATGAGCCAGCAGGCGAACCAGAGCCTGTGGTTGAAGAAGTCACTCCTCCAGAACCTGAGCCAGTTGTTGAGCCAGAACCCGAGCCAGAACCTATTCCTGATGTAAAACCTATTATCGAAAAACCAATAGAGAAAAAACCAGAACCAAAACCTAAGCCTAAACCAAAACCTGTGGATAAACCGAAACCGCCTGTTGAGCGACCACAACCTTTAGTTGTTAATAAAGGTAATGATCTCAAAAATCTTAACCCGACGGCAAAGCCAAGTGATAAAGGCGATGAAAAACCGGTTGCCGTGGCAAGCAGTGGTGAAGGCAAAGTACCCAATGCAGTACGCCAAGGTTTACCTGAATATCCTCAGAGAGCAAAAGCCGTGGGTATTGAAGGATCTATAAAAGTACGTTTTGATGTTGATGCTGATGGGCGAGTAGATAATGTAGAAATACTTTCTGCTGATCCTAAGAATGTATTTGAAAGAGATGTTAAAAGAGCGATGCGTCAATGGCGTTATGAAAAAATTCCTTATAAAGGAAAAGTGGTTCTCATTGAGTTCAAAATGACAGGGGTGTCAGCAAGCTAATTTTTATAAAGTTAGCCGTTAAACAAAGCGATATCCCTATTTGATACCAGATAAATAAAAGGCACTTTAATAAGTGCCTTTTTTAGTATTCAATTTTTAATGCTTTCACGCTATTAGCGTCGTAATCGAATTGTCGTAATGGCGTTTTATTCCATAGTACTTGTTAGCGTGAAGTGAGCTTTACCCTCAGGTAAGCGACGAGCAGAATTGTTCTCGTCAACGGCAACGTAGGTAAACACAGCCTCTGTTGCACGATAGCGTTGGCCGACAGGTTCTGTGGCGACTTTTTTAACCCATACTTCAATATTAACAGTAATTGAAGAGTTACCCGTTTTTAAGCAACGCGCATAGCAACAAACGACATCACCAACAGCAACAGGTTTAAGAAAGGTAATGCCTGTTACACTTACAGTAACGACACGACCTAACGCAATTTCTTTTGCTAAAATTGCACCACCGATGTCCATTTGAGACATTAACCAGCCACCGAAAATATCACCATTAGCGTTAGTATCAGCAGGCATGGCAAGGGTGCGTAAAACGAGCTCACCATTAGGCAAAGATTGTTGTTCAGTCATGGAAATAAAGTATCTGTAAAATAATGTTTAAACCAAGGAGATATTTACTCGTATACATCAAGTTTACTCGTCATACTTCAAGTTGTAGCGTTGTTGACTTCGTTCATTCGCACTAGTCACATACTAATGTATGCTCCTAGCGTCTCATTCACTTGCCGCCTAGCTACACCTCGAATTATCTAGAGTAAGAGTCTCGTCATACTTCAAGTTGTAGCGTTGTTGACTTCGTTCATTCGCACTAGTCACATACTAATGTATGCTCCTAGCGTCTCATTCACTTGTCGCCTAGCTACATCTTAAATTATTTAGAGTATCTACAGGCTATACTCTAATAGCTACAACTTAAATTATTTAGAGTATCTGCAGGCTATACTTTAATAGCTACAACTTAAATTATTTAGAGCACATATCTCCCAATAAAATAAAAATAATTATTCAGATTTTGAATGGGCATCGTGTGATGTCGGTTTAGATGCTTGCTTTGTCATATTATCTGATAATTTGTGTTCACTATTTTCTGTAGCTTCATTTTCAGTTTGTTCTTCTGGTAAACGGTTATTCCAGATATAAACCACACTGGCGATAGTAAAGATAAAGGTTAAAATAGTTAAGCCAAAGACTTTAAAATTAACCCAAGTCTCTTCCGCCAAAGAAAATGCCACATAAATATTACCAAGAGCACAAGCAAAAAAGAAAACCACCCATGCAATATTGAGTTTCTTCCAATTTGCAGGCGGCATAGCGAGTTCTTTGCCTAACATTCTTTCCATTAACGTTTTTGGCGTAAATAACTGCATACCAATTAAAACGATAGCAAAAATGGCATAAATAGCCGTCACTTTCCATTTAATAAAATCAGCAGAATGGAAAAATAGGGTTAATGAACCAAAAATAGTGACAACCACAGCGGTAATGAGCGGCGCTTTCTCTACTTTATGGAAAATAAGCCATGTTAAACCGACTGAGATCCACGTCGCGATAATTAATGCACCTGAAGCATAGAAAATATCTTGCCATTTATAGAAGATAAAAAAAACTAATAGTGGAGCAAAATCAAGTAATTGCTTAAGCCAGCCATTTTTCATAACAGATAGGAACCTATGGTAATTAAATTCATAAACTTGGCTATTCTAATGCAAAGCGACAGAAAATGGGTAAACAATTGCATATCTTTAACGACAGAGTGTTAATTTGTACAAAAAAACCTAGTTTTATCTGAAATAACTCAATGAAAAATCAACGCAATTGCATTTATGTAAAATTAAAACTTAAGCTTGAATTATGAAGGAGGATTTAAATATTACACTAGTATATGATTCATATACTCATCATTTTCATCCGCTACTTTTTGATGAATGCATAAATAAAAAAGTATTTCTGATAAGAGGAAATCAATGATCGGAAAAAGACTAATAAAATGGATGCCAGGATTAGGCTTATTGTTTAACTATAAGCGTGAATATTTTGGCTATGATTTAAAAGCGGGCCTTTCTGTTGCTGCCGTGGCATTACCTGTCGCCATTGCTTATACCGAATTATTGGGTATTAACGCTATTGTTGGGTTATATGCCTGTATTTTCCCCATGATTATTTATGCGTTATTTGGTACTTCTCGCCAGTTAATTACGGGGCCAGATGCTGCAACTTGTGCCGTTATTGCTGCGGTCGTCATTCCACTATCTGCTGGTGATGAAAATACTCGATGGCAACTTGCGATTATCATGACAGCGATGACGGGGTTTTGGTGTATTTTAGCCAGCCATTTTAGATTAGGGGCTTTTACTGATTTTCTTTCTCGTCCCATTCTTCAAGGGCTTTTAAATGGTGTTGCGATCACCATTATGGTCGGGCAAATTAGCAAAGTCTTTGGCTTTGATACTTCCCCAGATCACTTAATCGAAAAACTCATGGAAGTTCCTTTTCGATTAATGGATGCTCATTTGCCCACAGTATTAATGTCAGCTGTAACATTAGCCTTATTATTAGGGATTCGTTATTTTCGTAGCCGATGGCCTGCACCGTTAATTGCCATGGTTATGATGACATATTTGAGTTGGCAATTTGATTTGGCAAGCTTTGGTATTGCTATCGTGAATAAAGAGGCTGGGAATGCTGATCTATTTCTGCCAGTAGTCTCGATGAGTGGATTTCATCCTGGTGTATTACGAGAATTATTAGTTCCATCCATAAACTTGGCTGTCATTAGCTTTGTGAGTTTTATGATGACAGCCCGCAGTTTTGCCAGCAAAAATGGTTATGATGTCGATGCAGACCAAGAATTAAAAGCATTAGGTATTGCCAATATTGCCGCCGCATTGTCTCAAGGGTTCGCTGTAAGTGCGGCAAGTAGTCGTACAGCGGTCAATGACTCCGTTGGGGGGAAAACGCAGTTAGTTTCTATTATTGCCGCATTGATGATTTTGCTCGTGTTGCTATTTATGACCGATTTTCTTGCTTATATTCCACTGTCTTCGTTAGGGATAGTGTTGATAGTTTCTTCTTGGTCACTGCTTAGTATTCGTCATATTTGGTCTTATCGTAAGCGTAATAAACAAGCATTTACATTGGCATCATTTACATTATTAGCTGTGTTATTGGCAGGTCTTATTAATGGTATTGGTTTTGCGGTTTTATTAGGCCTATTACAATTCTTACGTATTGTTTTTCGACCTAGCGATCAGTTATTGGGTGTTGATGAACAAGGAATGGTCCATTCAATGAATAAGGATAATGGTATTGAGCCTATTGATGGTTTAATGATGTACCGTTTTAATTCACCCCTGACTTATTTTAATGTGGGTTATTTTAAAAAACGAGTACTACAACTGGTTGATAACGCACCTCAAAGACCAGCATGGTTAGCGGTAGATGCTGCTGTAAGCTTTACTTATGATGATGTTAGCGTATTTGCTGCCATTGATGAGTTAATAAGAGAATTACGAATAAAAGGCGTTAAATTGGTTCTAGCGGGGCGCAGAACGGAATTAAATCGTTGGATAGAACGAAATAAAATTTCGCTCAATGAAGATGATTTGATTATTGCCCCAGATCTCTATTTTGTGATCCGCCTGTATCAAAGCCGACAGCAGATCAAAGAAAAACAGAAAGAAGCAAGAAAAGAGGCGCTAAAACAAGACTCTGAAAATAATGATGAGAATACAGTAGATGCGCCAACAACGAGTCATACATCTACTCTCTAAGTGTATTGGCTAAACTTCATTGGTGCATAATAAATAACAAAATCCCGTGATAAGTGATTAGCTTATACACGGGATTTTTTATAGGTAATGATAATGCTTTGAATCTTTGAATAGATTAACGCTGTTGCGTTGTGTATTTGTTTTCAACCAACATAAACAAACGGAACAGATAAATAATCATCCAAGCCGAAGCCATATTTTTTAGGAAGTAGAATAAGAAGTTATGGATAACATCAGGTAGTTGAATTGTAAGATTACTCACAAAACCAATGCCGAACTGCAATAAGATCCAAATACCTAAAGCAGGAATAAGCGCAGCCGATTCACTAAATCCAACTTTCCAACCCAAACGTATTGCACTTCCCATATTTTGTTGACGTACTAAAACAACGGGCGCTAATGCAAAACCAATTAATAAAATGATGCCAGGAATAATCATCACCATAAAACCAGCGCTAATCAAAATAGAGCACAGCACAATCAATAGGAACATTTTAGGTAAGCGAG
Organism: Proteus sp. PR00208; assembly: GCF_016238545.1. Classification (NCBI taxonomy): domain Bacteria; kingdom Pseudomonadati; phylum Pseudomonadota; class Gammaproteobacteria; order Enterobacterales; family Morganellaceae; genus Proteus; species Proteus sp. PR00208. The sequence continues at coordinate 10,577 of NZ_JAEHQE010000003.1, forward strand.
GTAGAGCCGCATTAAATGTTTGACCTAAGGTGACGTTATGACCTGTGGAAATCGCCGTAGCGAACATCAATAAGGTTAGAACCAAGATGCTTTGCTGTAATGTTTCAAATGCATACAGTGATAACACTTTTTTGGCAATACCCACGACACTGTTTGACATTGCTTCTAACTCAGCAGGAGAGGCTGAAGAAAGCTGTGTATTTTTAAAATTAGCCACAAATTCAATCATCAATTGGTACTCTTGAGGATTAGGGCCAATGAAGACATGAATGATCGCTAAAATAATGGCAAGAATAGCGGAAAGAGTAACAATGCTACGTCGTTCATTCTTATAAAAATTAAGACTGTCTCGGTAGATTGTGCGTGCCGTGGTAGGCATGAAACTGCTCCTATAAAAATAGACTGTGTCAATGCGCGCTATTGTACCTTTTACAGCAGCAAAAAGGGATATTTTATCTCGATCCTCTTATTTCACGTTTTTCTAGATGCGAATAATCGAATTACACTTATCATTTAAATTAAATAAAACATATTTTTAACACAAAGATAACTTTATTTTCAAATAAGGCTTGTTAGGGTATTTTTTATTCAAAAAATAATAGTAATAATAAATTTAATTATAAGAAAAAATGGTATTAATGGGAAATTTGATGTGGATCAATTATAAATAATAGTATTGATAAATAATAAAAAGAGAAATAACACTTTCTGCAAAAATAATTCCAAAGTTGTGATCGGCATTAGATCATAATTACCAATAAATGGTTATATTTTTAGCGGAGATTTTACTTATTACAGGAATGGGTTAAATAATGAAAAAACTTTCTGCGCTTATTTTAGCGGCTGCAACTCTTGCGCCTTCTATTTCTTTTGCTCACCAAGCAGGTGATTTTTTATTCCGTGCAGGTACTGCAACAGTTCGTCCTAATGCGGGTTCTGATGCAATATTAGGTGGCGACCATTTTGAAGTAAATAATAATACCCAATTAGGTTTAACTTTCGGGTATATGATCACTGATAATATCGGTGTTGAGTTATTAGCAGCTACGCCTTTTGAACATAAAATTTCATTGACAGGTGTAGGTGAGATTGCAAAAGTTAAACATTTGCCACCAACATTAATGGCACAATATTACTTCGGTAATGGCGAAGATAAATTACGTCCTTATTTAGGTGCAGGTCTTAACTTTACCACTTTCTTTGATGAGAAATTTAATAATAACCCTGCTGTAGATGGTTTAGGCTTAAATGGTCTTGATCTTAAGGATTCATGGGGCTTTGCGGCACAAGCAGGTTTAGATTATAACCTTGATAAAAACTGGATGCTGAATGCTTCTGTTTGGTGGATGAACATCGAAACAAAAGCAAGATTTAATAGCACTGTTGCTGATAAAGATTTTGACGTTAAAACACGTTTAGACCCATTCGTATTTATGTTTGGTGTGGGTTACCGTTTCTAATTATTCTTTCTTTAAAAGAATATCTCATAATGAAAAAGCGAAGTTTCTCTTCGCTTTTTTTATCTTTTTAATTTGCTAAAAATCTTTCATTTCTAGATTATATACAGCTTCTTTTTTATTCTTAATACCTACATTATGAGTTATTAAAAGCAGAGTTAAATAGGTAAATAGACATCTGAAATAAGACATTTAGCATTTTGATATCCATTAAAATGTATTCAATATGCATCTTTTATTTATTGATATTATCAAAATAAAAAAAGTGTGATTTTATTTATTAAAAATTGCTGACATTTTAATAAGTAAAAGAGTGTATTTTATTGATGTATTTAAAATGCATCTTTGTATTTAAATTGAGTAAAACGGCTTTATCTATCAATAGATAGAAGAAAATAGAAAAAGAATAAAATGATATCAACATAGGAGATATTCAGAGTAATAAGGTGGGTAATTTATAATCTCAAAATGATTAGTAATATTTCTGATTTGTTCTTTTTGTGAGCTAATTCTGGCGTGGAATAAAAATAGACACTTTTTAGCTTATTTGTTTTTTTTGCAAAAATTGATCTACTTTATGAAAGATTAAATGATTAAGACAAAAGTCTTGGACAAAAAAAGACCACCGAAGTGGTCTAGAAAATTAGGACTAAAGGAAGACGAGAATAAAAGCGGATCAGCGAATAACCATTGAGTTTATAACCCCTTTTACACCTGTTACTTTACGTGTTGTTTCAATGGCACGATTGGCATCTGCTTGAGAAGAGACGAAACCACTTAGTTGAACTTTACCTTTAAATGTTTCAACGCTGATTTGTGTTGAATTAAGATTTTTTTCACCAATTAGCGCTGTTTTCACTTTAGTGGTGATCACGGAGTCATCAAAATATCCCCCAGTACCCTCTGATGTTGCAGTTGGAGAACATGCAGATAAAGTTAATGCCATCAGTAATGCTGCCATAACAGCGGAGATTTTTGCCCATAGTTTCATCATCAAACTCCTTGTAATTACATTATTGGTTGAGTATTTCCGAAAAGAAAATATAAAGTACCTTATAAAGTATGACCAAAAAATAAAATTTCGCCCAACTTTAGATAAAAAGATTATTTGATTCAGAATATGAACGAGGGAATGAGAACGCGGTTTATCGCGGTTTCAGCAGTCAATGAGTGGGATTGAATAGACAATAAATTAAGAGTAATCCGCTTAGAAAAATAGCAAATTATTTCTCTAAAGCGGATCTCACTAAGCGTATTTAAAGCAATTAGGCGAGGGTAGCTGCCTTCATCTCTTTCACAAATGTCGTCAGTGCTTTTAACATCACATCGGGTTGATGAAGATTTTTCTCAATAATTTGAACCACTGCCGAGCCTGAAATTGCGCCTGTGGCACCATTGGCAATCGCTTCTTTAACTTGCTTAGGCTCAGAAATGCCAAAACCTTGCAATGCGGGAGGGGCATTATAGGTTTTTAGTTTGTCAGTAAGATGTGTTAGTGATTGTTCTGCACGTTTATCTGTACCCGTTACACCTGCTCTTGATAATAAATAGGTATAGCCTTTACCTGATGCTGCCAACTCTTGTAAAAGTTCATCATCAGCATTAGGTGGACAAATAAAAATAGGACTGATATTTGCGCGTTGTGCTGCTTCACGGAACTCTTTTGATTCACGTAAAGGTACATCACCAATCAAGACAGAATCCACGCCTGCTTGCTCACATTTACTATAAAAATTATCAATGCCATTACTAAAAACAAGGTTGGCATAAACTAATAGGCCAATAGGAATATTAGGATGTTTTGCACGAATTTTAGTTAAGAGCGCAAAGCAATCTGTTGGCGTTACACCGACATTAAGCGCACGTAAATTAGCCCCTTGGATTGTAGGACCATCTGCAAGAGGATCGGAGAAGGGAATACCAATCTCTAATGCATCTGCGCCACCTTCAATTAACGCATCAATAATTTGTAATGACAGCTCAGGAGAAGGATCACCCAATGTGACAAAAGGAACGAATGCGCCTTGCTGTTTTTGTGCCAATGCTTCAAAGCATACTTGATAACGGCTCATTAGATTTCTCCTCTTGCTGCTAAAATATCGTTTACAGTAAAAATATCTTTATCACCACGGCCTGATAAGTTCACAATTAATAGCTGCTCTTTGTCAGGATTTTGTGCAATTAATTTCAATGCATAAGCCAATGCATGAGAAGATTCTAAGGCTGGAATAATCCCTTCACGGCGAGAAAGTGCTTTAAATGCTTCTATGGCTTCATCATCGGTAACAGAAACATAATCAGCACGACCAATGCTATTTAAGTGTGCGTGTTGAGGCCCGACAGATGGGAAATCAAGACCTGCTGAAATTGAATATGACTCTTCAATTTGTCCTTCATCAGTCTGCATAATTGGGGACTTCATACCAAAATAGATCCCTAATTTTCCATGCTTCAGTGGTGCACCGTGTTCACCCGTTTCAATACCTTTACCCGCAGGTTCAACACCAATTAGTTGCACCGAAGTTTCTGGGATAAAGGATGCAAATAAGCCGATAGCATTAGAACCACCGCCAATACAAGCGATAGCAGCATCAGGTAGACGACCTTCACGCTCTAGAATTTGTGCTTTGGCTTCATCACCAATCATGCGTTGAAATTCACGGACAATGGTTGGATAAGGATGAGGGCCTGCCGCCGTTCCTAATAAGTAATGTGCGCGGTCGTAACAACCAGACCAGTCACGTAATGCCTCATTACACGCATCTTTTAAGGTAGATGAACCACTGTGAACGGGGATCACTTCGGCACCCATTAAGCGCATACGAAATACGTTAGGCGATTGGCGTTCGACGTCTTTAGCACCCATATAGATACGACATTTCATATTAAGCAGTGCGCAGGCTAAAGCAGTTGCAACACCATGTTGACCCGCACCTGTTTCTGCAATAATTTCGGTTTTACCCATACGTTTTGCTAACAAGGCTTGACCCAATACTTGGTTAGTTTTATGGGCGCCACCATGCAGTAAATCTTCACGTTTTAGATATAAACGAGTTCGCGTGCCTTCTGTTAAATTACGACAAAGGGTTAGTGCCGTTGGTCTGCCTGCATAATTTTTTAATAAATCTTGGAATTCTTGCTGAAAAGAGGGATCGTTTTGCGCATCAATAAAAGCTTGTTCGAGTTGATCCAATGCAGGAATTAAGATTTCAGGTACATATTGGCCACCAAATTCGCCAAAGTAGGGGTTAAGTTTTCTCATTGTGATGTCATCCTGTTTGAAATTTTATTTTTGTGAAATTTAGTTTAGCTGTAATTGTGCAAATACTTGGTTCAGACGTTGCGCATCTTTTATGCCGGGAGCCGACTCTACTCCAGAGTTAAAATCAAGCCCGATACAGCCTGTTTTAACTGCATCCAAACAGTTTTCACTGTTAAGACCACCTGCAAGTAACGCTTTTTCACGTAATGTATTAGGAATTTTTTGCCAATTAAACGTTGTTCCTGTGCCACCAGTGCCGTTATCAAGTACATATTTATTAACGTGTGAAACAGGAGAAATATCTGCGTGAATTGCCATATTTATTGCTTGCCAAATCTCACAGCTAGGTTGAATTCTTTGTCTAAGTTGCTCAATAAACTGAGCATCTTCTTGTCCGTGTAATTGAATGGCAGATAAATTAAGTTTTTCAGCATAGTCACAAATAAGCGTAATGGGTTGGTTTTGAAAAACTCCCACAAAGGCTAAGGGAGCTTGCGCTATCAACTCTTGTGCTTGTGACAATGTCACTTTTCGAGGGGATTTTTCTGCGAAAATCAACCCTGCATAATAAGCACCAGCTTGATAAACCGCTTTTACATCTTGTGTGCGAGTTAACCCGCACACTTTATGCTTTCCCAAAACGAGCGCTCTCACTGCTTGGTCAATATTTTCTTGTGACATTAAGGCGCTACCAACTAGAAACCCATTAGCATATTGGCTTAACGCTTGAACTTGCTGGTGGGTGTGAATACCTGACTCACTGATCACGATTGCATCTTTAGGCAATCCTTGGCTTAACTGCTGGGTACGCGCTAAATCGATAGAGAGATCACGCAAATCACGATTGTTAATACCGATAACTTTAGCATTGAGATTAATGGCACGTTGACGCTCTTCTTCAGTGCTTACTTCCGTTAATACACCCATGTTTAATTGATGAGCAACGGCTGATAGTGCACGATATTGCTCATCATCTAAGACAGAGAGCATTAATAAAATGGCATCTGCTTGATAAAAACGAGCTAAATAGATTTGGTATTCATCAATAATAAAATCTTTGCACAAAACGGGTTGATGCCCGGCTTGGCTAACTTGACGTAAATAATCAAAGCTCCCTTGAAAATATTTCTCATCCGTTAATACCGAAATTGCAGCAGCATAAGGCTGATAAATTTTTGCAATCGTAGCGGGATCAAAATCAGCACGAATTAGACCTTTTGAGGGTGATGCTTTTTTACACTCTAAAATAAAAACAGTATTGGGCTGAGTTAATGCCTGATAAAACGAGCGTGTTGATGGCTCTATTTGGTGCACAAATTCTGATAATGGTTGGCTTGCTTTACGTGCAATTAGATATTCAGCTTTATCTTTTACAATGGCGTTTAATACAGTCATGCTCTTATCCTCTCGCTGCTAATGCAGTTACACGATTTATTGCTTTACCGCTATAAATGGCGTGCATAGCAACTTCAGTATTCATTTTTAAATCTTCTTGCCCATGTAAACGCATTAATAAAGCGACATTAGCTGCAACAGATTCGGTATGTGCTCTTTTTCCTTCTCCTTGTAATAAATCTGCTAATAATTGACGGTTTATTTCAGGTGTACCACCTTCTAAATCAGTAATGGCACAAGGGCGAAGACCAAAATCACTAGGTGTCAGTTGATAACGTGTAATTTCACCATTGCGTAATTCAGCGACTTGAGTAGGTGCATGTAGTGAAACTTCATCCATTCCACCACTATGAACAACAGCAGCACGCTCATAACCTAAAACTTTTAATGTATCTGCGATAGGCATCAATAACTCTGGGCTATACACTCCAATTAATGCTAATGGCGGACGCGCTGGGTTGATCAATGGACCTAATACATTAAATAACGTGCGTGTTTTCAATTGTTGGCGAACGGGTGCTGCAAAACGAAAACCACTGTGATATTGAGGTGCAAATAAAAAGCATAAACCCACTTCATCCAGTAATTGGCGCGCATCATCAGCACTTCTGTCTAAAGGGATACCAAATGCTGCTAATAAGTCGGAAGATCCAGAGCGGCTGGATACGCTACGATTACCGTGTTTCGCAACTTTGATACCTACTTCAGCTGCAACAAAGGCGCTTGCTGTTGAAATATTGATACTATTTGCACCATCACCGCCAGTGCCTACGATATCGCAAAAGGTATAATCAGGACGAGGAAATGGCAGTGCATTTTCGAGTAATGCGCGTGCTGCTCCTGCGATTTCTTGAGGATGTTCACCGCGCATTTTCATGCTGATTAATACTGCCGCTAATTGTGATTCTGTTAACTCACCGCGAATAATGGCGCTAAACAGTGTTTGGCTTTCTTCTAACGTCAATTGTTGTGCGCTAAATAATTTGTTGAAGATAGTTTCCATTTTATGCGTCTCCTTTAGGAGTTAATGCCCATGCGATTGTTTGCTCTAAAAGTTGTGCGCCTTTTGTGGTTAAAATTGATTCTGGGTGAAACTGAAAACCACAGGTTTTATGTTGACGGTGACGCACCGCCATAACAGTGTTATCGCACCAAGCATTAATAATGAGTTGTTCTGGAACTTGTTCTCCTGAAAGCGAATGATAACGAGCTACGGGTAAAGGGTTAGGTAAATTCACAAACATTTCGCTGTTATCGTGTTCAGCTAATGTCGCTTTGCCATGTAAGATCTCTCCACATGAAGAAACTTTGCCACCGTAAGCCTCAATAATGGCTTGATGACCTAAGCAAATACCAATTACAGGCAATGTGCCTAATACACGTTTTAACAGTTCAGGCATGCAACCAGCTTGTGAAGGTGCTCCTGGCCCCGGCGATAACAGTAAAATCGGGTTATCGAGCTCATGTAATTTTTGTTCAATAACATCGGCTGCGACGCTATTGCGATAAATCACAACATTATTGCCAAGGCTACGTAATTGATCGACAAGGTTATAAGTAAATGAGTCGATATTATCGAGCAGTAAGATAGTCGCCATTAGCAAGCCTCCTGCATTTGAGTATTGGTGTGAGCTTGTAAAATGGCATTGATAACAGCTTGTGATTTATTGCGTGTCTCTTCTGCTTCCATTTTTGGATCTGAATCGAGCACGATTCCAGCACCAACTTGAATAGTTGCAATATTATTTTCAACATAAGCGGAACGAATAACTATGCAAGTATCAAAATCTCCTGCGCCAGTAAAATAGCCGATAGCACCACCATAACTGCCACGTTTCGTTTTTTCATAACGAGCAATCAATTGCATTGCACTGACTTTCGGCGCTCCAGATAGTGTTCCCATATTCATACAAGCTTGATACGCATGGAAAATATCTAAATCATCACGTAATTTACCCACAACTCTTGAGACTAAGTGCATGACGAAAGCATAACGATCAACTTTTGTTAATTCAGCGACATAACGGCTACCTGCTTGGCAAATACGCGCTAAATCATTACGTGCCAAATCAACTAACATTAAATGTTCAGAAAGCTCTTTCGTATCAGTGCGCATTTCAAGTTCAATTCGACTGTCTAAATCTGCATTGATTGAACCATCTGTGTTGCGTCCTCTTGGGCGAGTTCCTGCAATTGGATAGATTTCAATTTGGCGATCGCTTGTTTGATATTTCAATGCACTTTCTGGTGATGCTCCAAATACCGTGAACAAAGCATCTTGCATATAGAATAAATAAGGGCTTGGATTTTTCTCTTTCAACACTTGATAAGCGGCAAGTGGTGAAGGGCAAGCAACTTGAAAGCGACGTGATGGAACAACTTGGAAAATGTCACCACGACGAATATAGGTTTTCATTGCCTCAACAATATCGCCATAACCTTTATCATCCATATTGCCTTGTATTGTTGATTCTGCTGCTGTTAAAGCGCGGCGGATAGGATGTTTTAAAGGTTGTTTAGCCAGTGAAATTAACTCAGATTGGCGTAAAGTGAGGCGCTGACACTCTGTTTTATCATCAGTAAAAGCAATGGAAATTAACTGACTATCTTTATTCTGATGGTCGATCACGATTAACTGTTCTGCTAAATAAAAGCAGTAGTCAGGGCATGAAAAAACGGTGTCTAATTCAGGAATGGGTTCAAATCCACTGACTAAATCATAAGCAAATAAACCGCCGACAAAAATAGCATTAGCATCTTTAGTGTCTTTATTAGCAAGAAAGAAACGTAAAGCATCAAATACGCTGGCTGATTTTAATTTGCTCTCTTCATCAATATCTTGTGCAGGTGAAGAAAAAGTAAAAACACACTGTTTATCGCTCTCTTGCATTAAGACCGCTTTTTCTTTTAGTGCGATTTTTAATGCAGGTAATAAACCTTGTCCATTAACGCTTAATGCATCAATAGTGACTTGATTTTTTACTGCGCTGATACGTAATGCGCTATCAACAATTAACAAACTTTTTAAGTTTGCTTTAGTGTCAACTTGTGCAGATTCTAATAATAATGTGTGATGTTTGTTTTCACATAATGTATTGAAAAGTAAAGCAGGTTCGCTGTGGTAAGGCAGTGGCGTTGCCTTGGTATTAAATGAGAATGCAAGTGATGTATTCATTATTATCGCTCTATATTATTTTTTACTAACTGTTTTTAATGCATAAAAAAACCCGCGTAGGCGGGTTTTAGATATCACTGACGTGAAGCAGGAGATCAAACCGCCCATAAAAGAGTATTGCGCCACCAAAGAGCGATAAGACGTTGATTAATATTCATAAGATCTCCTTACAGCTAACGACAGACAATAAGTTAATAGACTAGCTCGTGTTGTGTACTAGTAAACTGGATTGCGTTGGGTTCGTCAAGTACTTTATGGCATACTCTTTAAAAATTATTACCTTGCTAAGATGAAAAGGGAGAAGCGATGACAGAAGTGCTATCTGATTTAAGAGTGATTTATGATTTGCACAGCCACACTACCGCGTCAGATGGCGAGCTTTCACCAAAAGAATTGGTTGAGAGAGCGATAGAGCGTCAAATTAATGTCTTAGCGATTACAGATCACGATACAACAGCGGCGATTACTCCTGCTAATGATTATATTGCAGAAAAAAATCTGCCTCTTACCCTGATATCAGGTGTCGAAATATCGACTTTATGGGAGAATATAGAAATCCATATTGTTGGATTGAATATTGATATCAACCATAATGCAATGAAAGCACTCCTTTCGTCACAAAGCCAATGTCGTGAAACACGCGCGATAATGATAGGTGAGCGATTAGAAAAAGCGGGTATTGCAAATGCATTTGAAGGGGCAAAAGCCTTAGCACATGGTGGACAAGTTACAAGAGGACACTTTGCCCGTTTTCTCGTGAATGAAGGGCATGTTGCCTCGGTTAATAAAGTGTTTAAGCGTTATTTAGCGAAAGGTAAAACGGGTTATGTCCCCCCACAGTGGTGCTCAATAGGTGACGCTGTCACAGCGATTCATGAGGCTGGTGGCGTTGCAGTATTAGCGCATCCGGGACGATATGGTCTATCCTCTAAGTGGTTAAAACGCTTAACGCTTTATTTTAAACAACTTGGTGGTGATGCAATCGAAGTGGCACAATGCCAACAACCACCACAAGAACGAGAACAGCACGCAGCATTAGCGCAACTTTATGGGCTAAAAGCTTCGTTAGGTTCTGATTTTCATCGCCCTTGCTCGTGGATAGAATTGGGGCGTAATTTATGGTTACCCAGTGGTGTAGAACCAGTTTGGTCGCTATGGCAAGAGTAACATTAGAAATTCATTGAGGGATGTATGAGCCAACTTTTTTATATTCACCCTGATAATCCGCAGGCTCGTTTAATTGAACAAAGTGCTGATATTTTACGCAAAGGCGGTGTGGTGATTTATCCAACAGACTCTGGCTATGCTATTGGCTGTTGTTTAGAAAACAAAGATGCAATGACGCGAATTTGTCGTATTCGCCAATTAGATAAAAACCACAATTTCACACTGATGTGCCGTGATTTATCAGAAATCGCCAATTACGCTTATGTTGATAATGTGGTGTTTCGTTTAATAAAAAATAACACTCCAGGTAATTACACCTTTATCTTAAAAGCAACTAAAGATGTACCAAAACGTTTGATGAATGATAAACGTAAAACCATAGGTTTGCGTGTTCCTTCTAACCCTATTGCATTGGCATTGTTGGAAAATATTGGTGAGCCATTAATGTCAACAAGCCTGATTTTACCAGGCAACGATTTTGCTGAATCTGATCCGGAAGAAATCGAAGATTTATTAAGCAAACAAGTTGATTTGGTGATCCACGGTGGTTATTTAGGACAAAAACCGACAACGGTAATTGATTTAACAGAAGATACCCCAGTTATCGTGCGTGAAGGTACGGGTGATATTACGCCATTTCAGTAAGTCATTTAGCTGATTAAACTGAATTGGGAGTTAATGACTCGATAGTAATGACTCGATAGTGAAGAAATTTATCACGAGATAAAGAGATAAAAGGTGAAGGGATTTATCGCTTGTGTTAAATTTATACATTGCGATAAAAATCACGGTGTCTGTTTTTGAAATCGGTTATATCAACGCGTATTTTAAACGTTAAACACTATAACTTGATCTGCGAACAAACGGCTAAGCTATCGTTAAGGTTTTGCCAACGTCATTTTATCGCCACTATTTATCACAATGTTGATGTGAAAAATCATCAACATTGTTCACTATTGAATCAATAAACCTGTGTTTATTTCTTATTTTAATAAACATGGGTTATTTTTATTTAATTGATTTTTAAAAATTAATTCTATTTTTATGACGCCTGTGAAGGCGACACATGAGGTTGTTTCATGAGCGATAAATCGCAACGCACTGAAAAATTACAAAAAATCCTTGCTCGTTCTGGTCACGGTTCTCGCCGTGAAATTGAAGGCTATCTTCAAGAAGGGCGTATCAGCATTGATGGTACAAAAGCGAAATTAGGTGATCGTATTGATGTCACCACTACAGCAAAAATCCGCTTAGATGGCCGTATTCTAAATATTCGTGAAGCACAAAAAGATGTTTGCCGTGTGCTTGCTTATTACAAACCTGAAGGTGAACTGTGTACTCGCAGTGATCCGCAAGGTCGTCCAACCGTTTTCCAACGTCTTCCTCGCCTTAACAGTGCTCGCTGGATTGCCGTAGGCCGTCTTGATGTGAATACCAGTGGATTACTGTTATTTACAACTGATGGTGAATTAGCCAACCGTTTAATGCATCCTAGCCGTGAAGTTGAGCGTGAATACGCTGTCCGTGTTTTTGGTGAAATTGATGATGCGAAAATTCGTCAATTAACGCGTGGTGTACAATTAGAAGATGGTCCTGCTTCATTCCGCTCTGTTTCTTATCGTGGTGGTGAAGGGATTAACCAATGGTACAACGTTTCACTTACTGAAGGGCGTAATCGTGAAGTTCGCCGTATGTGGGAAGCTGTTGGTGTCCAAGTCAGCCGCCTTATTCGTGTTCGTTACGGTGACATCGATTTACCAAAAGGTTTACCGCGTGGTGGTTGGGTTGAACTTGGATTAGATCAAATCAACTATTTACGTCAATTAGTTGAATTAAACGACGAAACAGTAACAAAAGTTGCAGTAGAAAAAGATCAACGTCGTATCAAAGCGAATCAGATCCGTCGTGCAGTTAAGCGTCATACGAAAGTATCTGCTCGCACTTCAACATCACCAGCTAAAAGAGCGTCAAGTCGTCGCCAATCAGCAGGAAATAAAAAGTAATTAGCGAATAATTATTTATTATTTCAAATTAAATTTTCATTTTTAAAAAGAAGCACTCATGTTTTTATGAGTGCTTCTTTTTTTGATGGCTTTATTTTTATAATAAATATATCTATGATAATTACATTATTACGGTAGAAATATTAATAATTTTTTATTTAACGATAAGGTATTCAAAATAATATGTATCGTTATTTTTATTTAACAACAGTGTTATATATGACTTTTCTGATAGTAGGGTGCGACAACCCCGCAAAACGAGAAAAGCAGAACGGTATTTTTTATATCAGCAATAACCGATTAGAACCTTTAGAGTTTAAAGTTGATAATTCTTATTTCGTAATGGGTAAAGGTGAAGTTAAAAAAATAAAACTTAATAACGGAAAACATCTGTTAGTTGATAGTCATGGTGAACAGAGTGAATTTATGATTTATCCAGGCAATCGAGGCGGAATAATTAATCCAAATAGAGAAATATATTATAGTTTCACTTCGGTATTTAAACCAGATGATACACTTGATGATCTTCATATAGATGAGCGCACTGTATGGATTAACGGCATACTTGTACGCGGCGCCATTAATAGCTCTGACTCTCTTTTTATTGATAATAATATTTTTAATTGCGATATTCCATTAGATGAATCATTACCTACTTACTTATCTGATTGGGACGATAATGAAAAAGTGAATGTATTGACAAAATGTTTTTCAAGAGAGGATTTTTATCAATATATCGCTAAATATCCTTATGGTATTCACTTTTATTCTGAACGTGATTTGTTAACTGAATATTTAGCAACAGATAAGTTTAATTGGATAGATGGAGGGAACACACGAACAGATAATTTAACTCCACTAGAATATAATGTTAAATTTAGTAATGAAAAATTAACCAAAGAAGCAAATAGTATTTATGAAATAATGAAGAAATATTTAGCGTCAAGAGATCCTAAAGAAAAACAAATATTTTATGATGAATATCATAAATATTTAGTAAGAATGGCAATGATTTACAATCAACAAATACAAAATAATATTTTTGTAGATAGAGATGCCTATTTTGAATTTATGAAAAAAAATGGGAGAATATTTGGTGCTGGCATTTTAGGCGAGCCAATTCTTATTTAAGAAAAATATTCATTTTATGATAATCATTATAGGTCACCAATCTATACCTTTTTGTGCTTTTATTCCGCTGTCAAAAGCATGTTTTATAGGACGCATTTCTGTCACCGTATCGGCTAACTCAATTAATTTTCGATGGCAGCCTCTTCCTGTAATAATGACATTTTGGTGAGGTGGGCGAGAGCTAATAGCTGAAATAACTTCATCTAATGGTAAATAGTTAAAGCTAATCATATAGGTAATTTCATCAAGAATGACCAGATCGTACTCTGGATCGTTAAGTAGTTTCAGTGCATATTGCCAAGTATTCAAACAGGCAGCGGTATCTGCCGTTTTATCTTGTGTTTCCCAAGTAAAGCCCGTTTCCATTACATAAAATGGTACACCGAATTGTTCTAATAGGTTTCGTTCACCGTTTTCCCATGTACCTTTTATAAACTGCACAACACCGACTTTTTTTTGATGACCAACAGCACGCGTTGCGGTTCCCATCGCCGCTGTTGTTTTGCCTTTACCATTGCCAGTAAATATTATCAAAATACCTTGCTCGTGTTGAGCTTGCTCAATTCGAGTATCTACTTTCTCTTTTAAACGTTGTTGGCGTTTTTGGTGTTGTGCATCATTCATTTTGTTACCTTAAATTATGTTATTCAGCGGGACCTGCTTTACGGCCAGGTTGTGCATCTAAAGATTGTCCTTTCACATCAATACTGTCATCACTCATAAGGTAGAGATATAACGGCATCAAATCTTTAGGTGTTTTTAATTTCTGTGCATCTTCATCTGGAAATGCACTTGCTCGCATTGCGGTACGAGTGCCACCAGGATTAATGCAGTTAATACGCAAAGTACTTTCGTTATATTCTTCATTAAGTACTTGCATAAAGCCTTCTGTTGCGAATTTAGAGACAGAATAAGCTCCCCAACCATAACGACCTTGGCGACCTACACTAGATGTGGTGAGGATAAGGCTTGCATGAGGCGCTTTGAGCATCAATGGTAGTAGTGCTTTTGTGAGCATAAATGTCGCATTAACGTTGACTTGCATAACGTCATGCCAAAGATTACTCGGTTGATTAATGATAGGTTCAACAACACCTAATAAACCAGCATTTTGTAATACACCATCAAGATGAGGGAAGCGCTTAACGAGAGTATCAGCAAATTGCTGAAAATCATTCTCTGTCGCTGTAAGTAGATCAAGCGGATATAACATGGGCTGTTGGCCACCTGATGTGATTATTTTTTCTTGAACATCTTCAAGTTTTGATAAAGTACGGCCTAATAAGATAAGTGTTGCGCCATATTGCGCATAAGTTAGTGCGGCTTCTTTTCCTATGCCATCACCAGCACCCGTTACTAGAATAATTTTATCTTTTAGCACGCTATGATCGGGTTGATATTGCAACATATTGATATCCTGTCTAGTAAAAAGTAAATAAAGTGTAACGTCTTATTTGTCTAGCGACCAGTTTAGTCTGACTTTTTGTTTACAATTTATGGCTATTTTCTTTATGGTATTAAACATAATCATGCCTTTGTTGCTGGCGCTAAAGCAGAATTTCGTTAAACTAGGCATATTGGTTTTAGTCAGTGTTATTAACCTTAAAAAGAGGTCTTTGTGGAGTATATTTTGCAATATGGGCTGTTTTTAGCAGAAATTGTCACTGTTGTTGTGGCGATTATCGCTATCGTGTTGTTTTTCGTTGTAATTGGAAATAAAAAGCAAAATCGTAAAGGGACGTTAAGAGTCACAGATCTTGCTGAAGCTTACGAAGAAAAACAGCGCGTTATGCAACAAGCAAAAATGGACGATGCTGAATTAAAAGTCTGGTATAAAGCGTTTAAAAAGCAGCAAAAAAAAGAGAATAAACAGAGTAAAAACAATGCAAAAGAAGGTAAAAAAGGCGTTGTAAAACCTTGTTTATATGTGCTTGATTTTAACGGTAGTATGGATGCACATGAAGTGGGTGCATTACGTGAAGAAATCAGCGCCATTCTTTCTGTTGCACAAGCAGGTGATGAAGTATTACTGCGCTTAGAAAGCCCAGGCGGTATGGTTCACGGATATGGATTAGCCGCAGCTCAATTAACACGCTTAAAAGAAAAGGGTATTAAACTGACGGCGGTTGTCGATAAAGTGGCTGCTAGCGGGGGATATATGATGGCATGTGTGGCAGATAAAATTGTTGCTGCACCATTTGCGATTATTGGCTCGATTGGTGTTGTGGCTCAGATCCCTAACATTCATCGTTTGCTCAAGAAAAACGATATTGATGTTGAGTTGCATACCGCTGGCGAATATAAACGTACATTGACCTTGTTAGGCGAAAATACTGAAGAAGGTCGTGAGAAATTTAAACAAGATTTAAATGAAACGCATCTATTGTTTAAATCATTTGTGCATAAATATCGCCCTCAACTTGATATCGATAGCGTTGCAACGGGTGAGTATTGGTACGGTTCAGAAGCACTAAACAGAGGCTTAATTGATGAAGTTGGTGTCAGTGATGATTGGCTAATCAATCATATTAATGACTTTGAAGTTCTTTCTGTCCAATATGTTACCAAAAAGAAAATGGTTGAGCGAGTTACAGGTGGCGCAATGGAAAGTATTGATAAACTGATGATGCGTTGGGTACAAAGAAGTAAAAAACCGCTGCTATAAGCCAATAAGTACGCAATAAATGATATCAGTGATATGGATTATCGCTGATATCATCCTTCCTTACTCAGTCACTTTTCCTAAATCTTCTCAAAAAATATTCTAACTCTCTATTTTAAAAGCTTTTATTTCCATAAAATAAAAAAAGCCAGTGAAAATTTCACTGGCAATCAAAGAAATAATTGATATTGCTTATAACAACAGGGTAAATATTTCCTCTTTCTAGGAGGTTTCAATATAGCTGTAAATAGAAAATAAAAATAATTGATATTACTGATTGTATTGATAGGTAAGTGTAATCTTGAGTTGAGATGTGACAGAAAATCTGCATTATAATCAAACTGAATTATTATTCTTTATTTTTGTTTGATTATGCCAGTTATTGGCATCTGAATGAATGCAATAACTGGCAAGCAAAGTCTCTTTTTTGTTATCGATAAAGAGTAAATTAATTTACTTCAGTGATTAAATAAAAATAATCACGAAGATGACTTATTCTAAATGGTATTTATCAGATAACACATGAGCTAAATGCTTAAACATATTGAATGCTGCTGTGCTTTTTGCAGTAGGTAAACCTTGTTCATCTAAAAAAAATTCGCCTTTAAATACGAGGACATTACCTTTCTGTTCAACCGAATCTGCACGCATACCTTGTAAATAATCTTCATGTTCACATATGATTTTATTCGCTTTTTCAAGTAGCATCTCTGTTGTAATCGGTGTAGTTTGTGTTGACATAATATGTGCTCCTTAGAAAAATAATTTGTTGCGCCTCACTTTTTATCAGGTAGAGTGTGGCATTTTTAAAAGCTTAGCTACTCTATATGTAGCAAACAATGATTTGCCTGTACTCGGTCAAAGTAGTGAGGTGATTAAAATACCTCAAAAAAAGTGATGAGTTTTGAGCTTAAACAAAAGCTTTGAATAAAAACAGGTTGATATATTGCAAAACTAACGCAATATAAAAAAGAGATTTTAAACATTTTTTTAGTTGAGGGTATTAAACGATACCGTCATAACAAAGTTTAATTAGGTAAAGGTAATTATGGGTAAAGCTCTTGTTATCGTGGAGTCCCCGGCTAAAGCCAAAACGATCAATAAATATCTTGGCAATGACTACGTAGTTAAATCTAGCGTGGGTCACATTCGTGATTTGCCAAAGAGTGGTTCTGGCAGCCAGAAGAGCGAAAACTCATCCGCCACGAAAGGCGTGAAAAAAGTTAAAAAGGATGAGAAATCAGCCTTAGTCAGCCGTATGGGAATTGATCCCTATAATGGATGGAATGCGAACTATCAAATTCTACCCGGCAAAGAGAAAGTCGTGGCTGAACTAAAAGCATTGGCTGAGAAAGCTGATCATGTCTATCTCGCAACGGACCTTGACCGCGAAGGAGAAGCTATCGCGTGGCATTTACGCGAAGTTATCGGCGGTGATGATGAACGATTTAGTCGAGTGGTTTTTAACGAAATCACTAAAAATGCCATTACACAAGCTTTCCAAACTCCGGGTGAGTTAAATATAGATCGCGTTAACGCACAACAAGCTCGTCGCTTTATGGATCGTGTTGTGGGTTATATGGTTTCACCTTTACTTTGGAAAAAAGTTGCTCGTGGATTATCTGCGGGTCGAGTGCAATCTGTTGCTGTGCGTCTTTTAGTTGAACGTGAGCGTGAAATTAAAGCCTTTGTTCCTGAAGAATATTGGCAATTGCACGCGTCATTATTAACGCCTGACGAGCAACCGTTGCGTATGGAAGTCACGCATTATAATGATAAAGCCTTCAACCCTGTTTCATCCGATGAAACACAGGTGGCGGTTAAAGCATTACAAAATGCAACCTTCACGGTAAAAGATCGTGAAGATAGACCAACATCAAGCAAACCAAGCGCACCACTTATCACATCAACCTTACAGCAAGCGGCAAGTACGCGTTTAAGCTTTGGTGTGAAAAAGACGATGATGCTAGCTCAGCGCCTTTATGAAGCTGGTTATATAACCTATATGCGTACTGACTCAACTAACTTAAGTCAGGATGCAATTCAAATGGCGCGTGATTATATCAATGAGAATTTTGGTGCTAAATATTTGCCGAAAGAGCCAAATGTTTATTCGAGCAAAGAAAATTCTCAAGAAGCGCACGAAGCTATTCGTCCTTCAGATATCAACGTTATCGCAGAATCTTTAAAAGATATGGATAACGATGCCAAACGTTTATATCAACTGATTTGGAATCAATTTGTTGCTTGTCAAATGACACCAGCAAAATACGATTCAACCACATTAACAGTTGAATCAGGTGATTATAAACTACGAGCTAAAGGCCGTACTTTACGTTTTGCCGGTTGGACGAAAGTCATGCCAGCGATGCGTAACAAAGATGAAGACAAAACCTTACCGGCAGTTGATGTAGGGGCTAAACTGGCTTTAGCTGAATTAGAACCTACTCAGCACTTTACTAAGCCACCAGCACGTTTTAGCGAAGCGACTTTAGTTAAAGAGTTAGAAAAGCGCGGTATTGGTCGCCCTTCAACGTATGCTTCTATCATTTCCACTATTCAAGATCGTGGTTATGTGAAAGTTGAAAACCGTCGTTTTTATGCAGAAAAAATGGGTGAGATTGTAACGGATCGTTTAGAAGAGAATTTTAGCGATTTAATGAATTACGATTTTACTGCGCAAATGGAAGATCACCTCGACCATGTTGCTAATAATGAAGAAAACTGGAAAGCGGTATTAGATGCATTCTTCACCGATTTTAGTCAGCAATTAGAAGTTGCTGAAAAAGATCCTGAAGAAGGTGGAATGCGACCAAATCCAATGGTGATCACGTCGATTGAATGTCCAACTTGTTCTCGTCATATGGGAATTAGAACGGCGACAACAGGCGTATTTTTAGGATGTTCGGGCTATGCTTTACCGCCTAAAGAGCGTTGTAAGCAAACCATCAACCTTATCCCTGAAGATGAATTATTAAATATTCTTGAAGGGGAAGATGCAGAAACTAACGCATTACGTGCACGTCGCCGTTGCCCGAAATGTGGTACTGCAATGGACAGTTACTTGATTGATACTCATCGTAAATTACATGTTTGTGGTAATAACCCTGCATGTGATGGTTATGAAGTTGAAGAAGGTGAATTCCGCTTAAAAGGTTATGAAGGCCCAGTTATTGAGTGCGATAAATGTGGTTCTGAAATGCACCTAAAAATGGGGCGTTTTGGTAAATACATGGGTTGTACTAATGATGATTGTAAAAATACCCGTAAAATCTTAAAAAGCGGTGAAATTGCACCACCGAAGGAAGATCCTGTTCCACTTCCTGAATTGCTATGCGAAAAATCAGATGCTTACTTTGTCTTACGAGACGGTGCTGCTGGTGTCTTCTTGGCCGCAAACACGTTCCCTAAATCAAGAGAAACACGTGCACCAAAAGTAGAAGAACTGGTTCGCTTTAAAGACCGTTTAGCAGAGAAAATGCGCTATTTAGCAGAAGCTCCAGTAGCTGATCCTGAAGGAAACCCAACTATTGTGCGTTTTAGTCGTAAAACAAAACAGCAATATGTTTCTTCAGAGAAAGATGGCAAAGCAACAGGTTGGTCTGCGTTTTATGTCGATGGTAAATGGGTTGAAAAAACCAAATAACATTGGCATTACGTGATAAATAAAAAAGCGACTAATGAGAGTTAGTCGCTTTTTTGTATTAAGACTGATGATCCAAGCTCTTAGTGACGACGGTGCAAGAATGGTATGTAGTGTGATTAAATAATTTAGTGGCACTAATATTATGAAATAGAAGCTGACAGATAAGGTTGGCTTTTTTTATGCTTATTTATAGCTTATAACTATTCGATATAACAAAACCTAAATAACACTATTAATTACGTTAGACCGAAATGAAATAAGTGATATAGTGGTTATATATTACATCTTTATTATTCTTTTTAGTTATATGAATATAAATAGAATAACGGAATAATAAGTCTTTTGTTGAAGGGATAGCCTCTCCATGAAATTACAACAGTTGCGTTATATCGTTGAAGTGGTGAATAACGATTTAAATGTTTCGACCACAGCAGAGCGTTTGTATACATCTCAGCCGGGAATAAGTAAACAAATTCGCATGTTAGAAGATGAGCTAGGTATACAAATATTTTCTCGCAGTGGCAAGCATCTAACGCATGTGACACCAGCAGGTGAAGAAATTGTAAGGCTGTCTAGAGAGATTTTGTCAAAAACAGAAGCTATTCGATCAGCTGCGGGTGAACACACTTATCCAGATAGAGGCTCACTATCGATTGCAACAACGCATACGCAAGCTCGTTATGTATTACCTCCAGTAATAAAAGGTTTTATTGAGCGTTATCCAGATGTTTCATTACATATGAACCAAGGTTCACCAACGCAAATTGCTGAAGATGTATGCAGAGGTAAAAGTGATTTTGCAATAGCGACAGAATCACTGCATCTTTATAACGATTTAGTGATGCTACCTTGTTATCGTTGGAACCGCATTGTGGTGGTTTCTAAAGATCATCCACTGGCACAAAAACGAGAAGTGACGCTTAAAGAGCTCGCAAACTACGATATTGTCACTTATACCCAGGGGTTCACTGGGCGTTCAGATCTTGATGATGCCTTCGGTAAAGTAGGGTTGAAACCTAAAATTGTTTTCACTGCAACCGATGCGGATGTTATTAAAACTTATGTGAGACTGCATTTAGGCATTGGTGTGATTGCCAGCATGGCATTTGATCCTGTACTCGATAGCGATTTAGTTGCCATTGATATGCGTGATAAGTTTAGTTATAGCACCACTAAAATTGCATTTCGCCGTAGTGGTTTCTTACGTGGCTATATGTATGATTTTATGTGGCGTTTTGCTCCCCATCTTACGCGTAATTTGATTGAGCAAGCTGTTGCGTTGCGAACTAACGAAGAGATTGAAGAGTTATTTAAAGATATCGAATTACCATTAGTGTAATACTGAAAGGCGGGTCATTCCCGCCTTCAAGCGTGTTCATAAATCTAATTTCTGTTATTACTCATTTCAAATAAAAATCCCCACTAAAAAAAGCATCTGATTTTGCAATGCTTAGCTGACGATACTTGTTTAAAAAATCATAAAACTGCTGATTAATCAGTGGATCATCAAGTGCACTAGCATCAAATACAGAGGTAATGGTGGTGTACTCTAAAGAGAGGGTAAATTTACGACCGATACAACTGGCGAGTAGCATTTTTGCTGATTGATAAGAAAAACGTAGGCTCAAAATTTTCAGCTTTGGAACAAAAATAAGATGATTATTATGATTGAGTATCTCCGTGATCCCCGCAATAGTTATCGTTTGATAGCTGTCTAATGAGTTTCGTAAGCCGATTTCTATTTTTTGTCCTTGGGTACGTAAAAAATCAATAAATTCTCCAAGTGCAGGAGAGGTGGCATTGATTGCAGCTCCTAGTAATAATTGAATAAACGCTTGAGCAACAGAAAAATCAAAGGTTTGCTTATGAAGTTTTTTTGTTTCTATTTTATTGTGTCCTAGAAGGGGTAAATGGTTGAGCGTATCTAACCAATGTTCGGGGCGATAATAGGCTTCATTATCCTCTTTTTTTAATGCAGCAAGATGGTTTGCCATAATAGAAATGAGTCCAATTTGGATATTTTTAAGTTGTGACATTTTTTCTATTTCGGAAGGCTCAAAAGGTTTTGGTGACGCGATGATAAATTGCACTAAGCCTTCGGTATCTTTTATATTTTGAGAATGTAATGCATTCATCGATAAGGTTTGCGGAAAAGGAGGTGTAATAGGTTCTGCAAAATAGCGATCCGCATTCATAATATTTTTAAGTAAATCAGATTGTTTATTACTCATAAAAGTTATCCTTACGTAGTCATACCTCCACCATTAAATCCTAATTAAGCGAAAATCCTGAGATTAAAATTTATTAACACTATGACACCCATAACATTACGTTAACAAATTGTGTGGTCTTTAAGCGAAATTCGGCGTTATATGATATGTTTAATAAATAACCTTACCTATTTTGATGGTTTAAACATGCTGTCAGTATAAAAATAAGAAGGAGGAGCTATGTCGTTACGTTTGAAAAAAGAGAGCCATTCCACGCTCTTAGTCGGATCTCAAGAATATGAGTACTACCGTCTTTCAGAAGTTGCCCGCCAATTAGGCGATATTACCCGTCTTCCTAAGTCTCTGAAGGTGTTACTAGAAAACTTAGTGCGTTATCTCGACAATGATACTGTTGTTGACGAGGATATTAAGGCACTCGTTGAGTGGCAAAAAACAGCACATGCATTGCGAGAAATTGCATATCGACCTACAAGGGTACTTATGCAAGATTTTACAGGTGTGCCTGCGGTTGTTGATTTAGCGGCTATGCGTGAAGCTGTGAAATCTTTGGGCGGGCAAGTGGATAAAGTTAATCCATTATCACCCGTAGATTTGGTTATTGACCACTCTGTTATGGTTGATGAATATGCCAGTAAAAATGCGTTTGCTGAAAACGTGGAAATTGAAATGGAGCGTAACTATGAACGCTACCTTTTTTTACGTTGGGGGCAGCAATCCTTTGAACGCTTTCGTGTCGTGCCGCCAGGGACAGGAATTTGCCATCAGGTAAACTTGGAGTACTTAGGTAAAGCTATTTGGTCTGAGGTGCAAAATGGGCGTCATGTGGCTTATCCTGATACCTTAGTCGGCACAGATTCTCACACCACAATGATAAATGGTCTTGGTGTTTTAGGTTGGGGTGTAGGAGGCATTGAAGCAGAAGCTGCAATGTTAGGACAACCTATCTCCATGCTAATTCCAGATGTTGTTGGCTTTAAATTGACAGGAAAATTACGTGAAGGGATCACGGCAACTGATCTGGTATTAACCGTCACACAGATGTTACGTGCTCATGGTGTTGTGGGTAAATTTGTGGAGTTCTATGGTGATGGTTTAGCGTCATTACCTTTAGCTGATCGTGCAACAATAGCGAATATGTCGCCAGAGTATGGCGCGACCTGTGGATTCTTCCCAATAGATGAGATCACCCTTGATTATTTGCGTTTAACAGGGCGTGAAGAACAAGAAATTGCACTTGTTGAAGCTTATAGCAAAGAGCAAGGTTTATGGCGACATACAGGTGATGAACCTATCTTTACGTCAACATTATCGTTAGATATGGGAACCGTTGAAGCGAGTCTTGCAGGGCCTAAACGCCCTCAAGATAGAGTTAATCTGCCGAGTGTACCTAAGGCATTTAAAGCAGCTGTAGATCTTGAAACCAATAAGAAACCACTGGCACAATTTCCTCAAGTAAAAATTGATGATTATCCTGCATTTGAGTTAACCGATGGTGCCGTCGTTATTGCGGCGATCACATCATGTACCAACACATCAAACCCTAATGTCTTAATGGCAGCAGGATTACTCGCTAAAAATGCGGTAGAAAAAGGATTGCAGCGTAAACCTTGGGTTAAGTCTTCTTTGGCTCCTGGCTCTAAAGTCGTCACGGATTATCTTAATCTAGCAGGATTAACGCCTTATCTGGATAAGTTAGGGTTTAATCTTGTGGGATATGGTTGCACAACATGTATTGGCAACTCTGGGCCTTTATTAGCACCGATTGAAAGTGCGATTAAAGATAATGACTTAACTATTGCGGCTGTATTATCTGGTAACCGTAACTTTGAAGGTCGAATTCATCCCTTAGTGAAAACCAACTGGTTAGCATCGCCGCCTTTAGTGGTTGCTTATGCTTTATCAGGAAATATGAATATCGATCTTACTAAAGAGCCATTAGGTAAAGATAAACAGGGTGCTCCCGTTTATTTAAAAGATATTTGGCCTGACAGTAAAGCTATTGCAGATGCTGTTGAGAAAGTTAAAACAGAGATGTTCCATAAAGAGTACTCTGCCGTGTTTGAAGGCGATGAAACATGGAAATCACTGCAAACACAAGATACACCCGTCTATGATTGGCAACCAGACTCTACCTATATTCGACATCCTCCTTTCTTTGAAGGTATGTCAAAAACGCCGGCTCCGATTAAAGATATTCATCAAGCCAGTATTTTGGCTATTTTAGGTGATTCGGTGACAACGGATCATATTTCACCTGCAGGTAATATTAAGGCGGATAGTCCCGCAGGGCGTTATCTGCGTGAACATGGTGTCGAGCCGAAAGATTTTAACTCTTATGGTTCAAGACGTGGCAATCATGAAGTCATGATGCGAGGCACATTTGCCAATATTCGTATTCGTAACGAAATGGTGCCGGGAATCGAAGGTGGTTTTACCAAGCATATTCCAACTGGTGAAATATTGGCTATTTATGATGCTTCAATGCGTTATCAGCAAGAAAATACGCCGTTGGCAATTATTGCTGGTAGTGAATATGGTTCAGGCTCTAGCCGTGACTGGGCGGCAAAAGGAACACGTCTATTAGGTGTACGTGTGGTGATTGCAGGCTCTTTTGAGCGTATTCACCGTTCTAACTTAATCGGTATGGGAGTTTTACCTTTAGAGTTTCCTAAAGGGGTATCTCGTCAAACATTGGGCTTAAAAGGTGATGAGAAAATTGAGATCACAGGGCTTAATGCATTAATACCGAGCCAAGATGTCGCGGTTAATATTACTTTTGCAGATAATCGTACTGA
Organism: Proteus sp. PR00208; assembly: GCF_016238545.1. NCBI lineage: Bacteria > Pseudomonadati > Pseudomonadota > Gammaproteobacteria > Enterobacterales > Morganellaceae > Proteus > Proteus sp. PR00208. The sequence continues at coordinate 35,501 of NZ_JAEHQE010000003.1, forward strand.
AACTATTATGGCGCGTTGCCGTATTGATACTCAAACTGAATTAGCCTATTTCCAACATGGTGGCATATTGCATTATGTTATTCGTAATATGCTTTAATTAGTTTTGTAACGTAGTTAATAACAATGCCCCATTATAAAAATAATGGGGCATTTTTTTATCTTTTCTTTTTGTAATAACAATCACCAACCTTGAATTGCACCACCGTTAAAAATGGTTTCGGCAGCGGTGGCAACTTCGGGAGATTGATATGCTTTGATAAAATCACGTACATTATCAGCGTCTTTGTTCTCTTCTCTTGTCACAATAATATTGGTGTAAGGAGAGTTTTTATCTTCAATAAAAATACTGTCTTTGGTCGGTGATAAATTAATTTGCTGGATATAAGTTGTACTGATAATAGCGACAGTTACTTTGGGATCGTTTAAAACCCGTGGTAATTGCGCACCTTCTAGCTCCATAATTTTAAGCCTAAGTGGATTATCAATAATGTCGATAGCCGTAGGCAATAAACCACTGTTTGGTTTTAGCGTAATAAGCTTTTCTTTATCTAGTAACAGTAATGCTCGACCTAAATTGGTGGGATCGTTAGGAACTGCAATGGTATCGCCTGATTTTAACTCCGAAGGGTGTTTGATTTTAGTTGAATAGCCCGCCATAGGAAAAACAAAGGTATTACCGACAGCCACTAAATTGTAACCACGAGATTGATTATCTTGGGCAAGAAAAGGGCGATGTTGAAAAACATTGGCATCAAGTTCTTTATTTGCAGTGGGATCATTAGGCAATAAAGAACCGCTGAAACTTACCAATTCAACCTCTAAGCCATATTTTTCTTTTGCGACTTTTTTGGCAATTTCAGCCACATCTTGTTCAGCACCATTAATCACACCAACCTTGATTGAATAGCTGTTTTTATCGCTATTATCACAACCAGTCAATAATGCTCCTGCTAATAAAAGCGCGCCGAAAACCCTACCAGAAAAATGTAATGGCATAATGCATTCCTATCAAAATTTATTTATTAATAAATAACTTAGAATCAGATAGATAGTCAATGAAATCGCATATGACAAATTTTCACATGATATAATTTAATGATAATAAAGACATAAAAATAAGATGTAAGAGAAGAAAAATAGATAAAGAATAAATTTACAAGGTAATAAAATAAAAGGAATAAATAAAAAATCCGAGCAACTCAGGCTCGGATTTGAAAATAATTAATGTTGTGTTGTTACTTTATTATTGCGCTTTCTTAAATAAAAGATGTCCCATTTTATCGGCTTTAGTATCAAGATAATGTGCATTACTTGGATTACGCCCGACAATCAAAGGAACTCGCTCGATAACATTAATTCCTGCGGCTTTCATGATTTCAATTTTCTTCGGATTATTGGTTAATAACCGAACTTCATGAACACCTAAGAGGTTATACATGTCAGCACAAAGGGTAAAATCGCGTTCGTCAGCTTTAAAACCTAACTCAAGGTTCGCTTCAACGGTATCTAAACCTTTATCTTGTAACGCATAGGCTCGTATTTTATTTAGCAATCCGATATTTCTGCCTTCTTGGCGATGATAAAGTAATACGCCACGACCTACTTTACTTATTTGTGAAAGTGCTGCTTCAAGTTGGAAACCACAATCACAACGTAAACTAAATAGGGCATCGCCCGTTAGGCACTCTGAATGAATACGAGATAATACGGGCTCTGAGCCTGAAATATCGCCATAAACTAGAGCGACATGATCTTTTCCTGTTGCGATTTCTTCAAAACCGACCATTAAAAACTCGCCAAAAGGAGTCGGTAGTTTTGCTTCTGCGATACGTCTTAATTTCATTATTTTTGACTCATAATTTCAGGTGATACTCTCGTCCAAGATTATACACTTTATAACGAGAACAAAGAGAAATAATACACTGAAATATTTCCAGGCCTCATAGGTAAGGAAATGAATAACACACACTTATTAAATCACACTTCAACAAATTATCAGATTTTGATGCCGAGTGCATAATGATTTATTGCTAAACTTGCATCGTTTATACTGATAATCTTTAGCTGTAAATGGATGAGAACATTTGTATTTAAGAAGAGGCAATATATTGAATAAGCAAGTAACAAAGTTGATTCTGTTAGGTAGTATGTTGCTCTTAATCATACCAAGTGCTGTGTTGATATTGGGTTGGAAGTGGCAACCTACTGATCACCCTTTAGGCGGGATAAGCACATTATGGATAGCTGATAGTGCAGCAAAACCTTGGGGCGCTGTGACTATTATTGTTTTGTTAGCATTGCTTTTTATGGTGTTGAAATTAAAACGTAATCATTTTATTCAATTAGCCGTGATAATTATTGCAACATTATTTATTGGGCAATTAATTAAGGTTGCGGTTAAAAATACAGTAAAAGAGCCTCGCCCTTATGTTGTTTGGGTTAGTGAAAATTTGCACATTAGCTCTGAAGCTTTTTATCAAGTATCAAGACCTGAGCGAGAACAATTACTCCAAAATGGATTAACCAACTCACCTGTGGTCCCTGAATGGCAACTTAAATATTGGAAAACTGAAACAGGTTATGCTTTTCCGTCTGGTCATAGTTTATTTTCAGCGACACTCGCATTATTTGTTTTTGTCCTTTTTATGTTGCGCCGTCATTATTTTTTAGCGTCACTCGGGTTATTATGGGGAATTGATGTCACGGTAGGGCGTATTGTATTAGGAATGCACTGGGCATCTGATGTGATTGTCGGTATTCTTATCAGCACCGTGCTGGTTTGGTGTGCATTTAAGGTGATTGAGCGACGTTTATTACTCAAACCCTGACAATAGCCCTTATTTTTGAGAGAATGTCTTTTTCAGTATTTATATGAAAAAATATACGAAAATCAGATGATTCTAAGAAATGACTTTCTTTGTGCGCAGTGAAAATGCTACCTTTATCTGTCTACTAAAGAAAAGAGAATAAAAAAGGAAATAATGTGAAAAAAGTCCTACTTTTTATTTTGGTTATTCTTGTTCTTGCCATCGTGGTGATTGCCATGACTTTAGGCACAAATAACGATCAGGTAGTCACATTCAATTATCTTATCGCTCAAGGTGAATATCGTATTTCTACCTTGTTAGCTACCCTGTTTGGTATGGGTTTTGTACTTGGCTGGATTGTAAGTGGTGTTTTTTATCTACGTGTACGCTTATCACTAGGTCGAGCAAAACGTAAAATTAAACGTCTTGAAAGCGCCCAAACAAAACAAGAAAACCAAGAAAGTTGCCCAACGGTTGCTTCTGCTACGAAATAAGGACGATAGCTGATGCTAGAATTGCTGTTTCTGTTATTACCTGTCGCTGCGGCTTACGGCTGGTATATGGGGCGTCGTGGCGCCCAACAGGACAAACAGCAGAACGCCGATCGCCTGTCACGTGAGTATGTGGCGGGTGTTAACTTTTTACTTTCTGATCAACAAGATAAAGCAGTTGATCTTTTCCTCGAAATGCTTAAAGAAGATAGCTCTGCTTTTGAAGCTCATCTTACTTTAGGTAATCTTTTCCGCTCTCGTGGCGAAGTCGAACGCGCTATTCGTATCCACCAATCGCTAATGGAAAGTGCTGCGCTTTCCTTTGAGCAACGCCTACTTGCTGTTCAACAGTTAGGTCGTGACTATGTGGCGGCGGGTGTTTACGATCGCGCTGAAAATATGTTTCAGCAACTTATTGATGAGCATGAATTTCGCCAAAGTGCGTTGCAATCGCTGTTAGCTATTTACCAATTAACCAGTGATTGGGGAAAAGCCATAGAAACGGCTGAAAAATTAGTAAAATTGGGACAACGCGAGCTCAAAGAGCAAATCGCCCATTTCTATTGTGAATTGGCGTTACAAGAAATGAGTAGCGATAATCTTGAGAGCGCGCTCAATTTCTTACAAAAAGCAGGGCAAACAGACCCGCTTTGCGCTCGTGTTTCAATTATGTATGGTCGTATCTATATTGCTCGTGATGATAAACAAAAAGCTATCGATGTTTTAATGAAAGTTATTGAGCAAGATAAAGAGATGGTCAGTGAAACCTTACCTATGCTTTTTGAATGTTTCCAAGCTCAAGGCGACGATAATGCTCGTTGGGAAACTTATTTACGTCAATGTGTGGATAGTAATTGTGGTGCGATTGCGGAGCTTTACCTTGCTGACATTATTGAAGCTAAAGAAGGTATTGAAGCGGCTCAGTTATACATTAATCGTCAATTAGAGCGTCATCCAACCATGCGCTTGTTCTATCGTTTAATGCGTTACCATTTAGCAGAAGCAGAAGAAGGACGCGCTAAAGAGAGCCTTATCTTATTGCGCTATATGGTTGGTGAACAAATTCGCACGAAACCAGATTATCGTTGCCATAAATGTGGTTTTACCTCTCATGCATTATATTGGCATTGTCCATCCTGTCGTTCATGGGATACCGTTAAACCTATTCGCGGTTTAGATGGTCAGTGACGATGTCACTTTTTTAATAGTCTCTCTATAAATAAAGGCCCTAAAATGTCATTTCATTGTGATAAGAAATCGCCCGAGCTTACCTGCGCGCCCGTTATTGTGGCACTAGACTATGAAGACCAAAAAAGTGCATTAGACTTTGCACAGCGTATCGATCCCTTATCTTGTCGTTTAAAAATTGGTAAGGAGATGTTTACCCGTTTTGGACCTCAGTTTGTGACTCAATTACAAAAAGAAGGGTTTGATATTTTCCTCGATTTAAAATTCCATGATATTCCCAATACTGTTGCAAGAGCCGTTGCAGCCGCTGCTGATTTAGGTGTATGGATGGTTAATGTACACGCGAGTGGTGGCGGTCGTATGATGCGTGCGGCTAAAGAGAGTCTTGCTGCTTTTGGTAAAGACGCGCCACTTTTAACGGCAGTGACTGTACTTACCAGTATGGATCAATCTGATTTAATTGAATTGGGAATAACATTGACGCCCGCAGAACAAGCAGAACGTTTAGCGTTACTGACAAAATCTTGTGGTCTTGATGGTGTCGTCTGCTCTGCACATGAAGCAACACGTTTTAAACAAGTTTGTGGTGATGATTTCTTATTAGTCACTCCGGGTATTCGTCCAGCAGGAAGTGATGTTGGCGATCAGCGTCGTGTAATGACACCAGAGCAAGCCATTGCGGCAGGCGTTGATTATATGGTGATTGGTCGTCCTATTACTCGTAGCGATAACCCTCATGAAACATTGCAACAAATTAATCGTTCTATACAAGGTATGTAAATGGATAATAACTCTCGTTTGGTTTATTCCACAGATACGGGTCGCATAAAAGAAGAAGAACAAAAGCCAGTACGTCCTGCTGGTGATGGTATTGTGCGTATTCAGCGCCAAACTAGTGGACGTAAAGGCAAAGGTGTATGCGTTGTTTCAGGTATTGATCTGGATGATGCAGAGTTAGCTAAACTTGCGGCTGAACTGAAGAAAAAATGTGGCTGTGGTGGGAGTGTCAAAGACGGTTTAATTGAGATCCAAGGTGATAAACGTGATTTAATTAAATCGCTATTAGAAGCTAAAGGAATGAAGGTTAAACTTGCTGGTGGCTGATTTAACTAGCTAGATAGCAATGAAATGAATGATAATGCGCTGATTTTCTATTGAGATTAGCGCATTTTTTTATTGTCACTAATAGATGTTTTTTAAAAGGTATTTTATGAAAGCGTACTTGATGATTGTTGCACTATTATATTCTTCTGCGCTTTTTGCAGAAACGACTGCGGATAAAATAATTGTTCATAACAAATATTGTTCTTCACCAAAACAGACCATGGATGAAGTTTATGAGAATGGCGCAATAACACATTGTGTTTATGCTGGGCTTTCAATTGCAGATGCATATAAAAAATATGTCAATGAACTCGATGAAGATTATCTTGTAAAAACCATTAAAGTGAACAATAACATCCAAAAAGAATATACAAAAGACGGTGTTTCTGTTGATTATAAATGGGAAAATCCGAAGAAATTAATGATAGAGCAACAGTTTTCAGGTGGTTTTACGGAGTTTGTGTTAGAAGAAGATAAGAAAGGCACTAAAATCACGATCACTGGTCACCCTGATTAATTATTAAGAAAACAGCGAAATCCATAAATACGATTATAGGTGACAATGTCACCTATTTTTTTGCATTTCATTATCACTAACAAAAATAAGAGATATAAAAAAAGCCGATAGCTCTAAGTGAACTATCAGCCTCATTGTATACCGATTTAAGTCCTATTAGATAGGGCGAGCAACGATATTGCGTGTTTCCAGCTTCACATCTTCAATGCGTACAGGAATGATATCATTGAGTTTATAAGCAGTTTCACCTTTCACAATGACGGTGCCTGTTTCTTGGCTACATTGAATTTCATCACGTACAGCATGTAAGAATGGCGCAGGAATAAAGGCAACAGCACCATTTTCAACTAGACGAACACGAACACCACCACGAGTAATATCGATAATTTCTGCATTAAATGGTGTTTCAGTGCCAGCAAAAGGTTTTAAGAAACGCGCATATAACCAATCACCCACATCGCGTTCGGCCATACGATTAGCGCGACGACGCTCTGCAATACGAATACCATCTTCTTCTTGTGGTTTTTCAGCACTTTCTTTGCTGATAATCGCTTTAAGCAAACGGTGATTTAAAATATCACTGTACTTACGAATTGGTGAAGTCCATGTTGCGTAAGCTTCTAATCCTAAACCAAAGTGAGGACCTGGCTCAGCTTTGATTTCAGCAAAGTTTTGGAAGCGGCGAATACGGCTATCAAGGAATTGATTTGGCTGATTATCAAGCTCACGACGCAATTGGCAGAAACCTTCAAGCGTTAATAAACTTTCAGATGTAGTTTCAATACCGTTATCTTTTAATGTCTGCACAACTTGATCGATATAAAGTGGATCAAAGCCTGTATGAACGTTGTAAACGCCAAAACCTAAGTTTTTCGCCAGTACTTTTGCCGCACAGATATTGGCGGTGATCATCGCTTCTTCAACAATACGGTTTGCGATACGGCGTTTTTCTGCAACGATATCTAAAACATTGCCACCTTCATCAAGAATAAAACGGTAATCAGGGCGTTCTTTAAAGACCAGAGCATGTTTTTCACGCCATTCATGACGTTTTTCACACATCTCTTTTAATAACATCACTTGCTCATGAACAATCTCATTTTCAGGTTGCCATTGGGTATTTTCACCTTCTAACCAATCTGAAATATGGTCATAAACTAGCTTGGCTTTTGATTCTACCCACGCAGAATAGAAGTGAATATCTTCAAGCAATGAGCCATCTTCGGTAATACTCACTTGGCAAACTAATGCAGGACGTTTCTCATTAGGACGTAATGAGCAAATATTGTCTGACAGTTCGCGAGGCAACATTGGGATATTAAAGCCTGGCAGATAGTTAGTTAGCGCACGTTGTGCGGCAATTTTATCTAATTCACTATTAGGCAGAATATAAGCGGTTGGATCTGCAATAGCGATAAAGAGTGTGAGTTGACCGTTCTCTTCTTTACGAATAAAGAGGGCGTCATCCATATCTTCTGTTGATGCACTATCAATAGTGACAAAGGAGAGAGAAGTCAGATCTTCACGAGGTAAAGTGTCATGTAATGTGAGCGCTTCGTCACCCATTTCAGGCGCATCACGTTCAAGCTGATGACGCATTAAGGTTACCCACCAAGGCGCAAAGTGATCGTCTTTATCGGTAATATAGTCTGTAATTTCAGCCTGAAAACCTTTATCACCTTTATTAAGTGGGTGACGACGCATTACGGCAACAGCCCAATCTTGATCAACAAAGCTATGTGTTAAGCCTTGAGCAGGACGGCAAGGAATAGCATCTTTTAAGAGAGGGTGATCAGGTACTATCCACAGACGGTTATCACCTTCTTTTTTCTGAATACGACCAACAAAACGCGTTAAGAAAGGTTCGACCAATTCTTCGGGTTCAACCGACTCTTTATCGCCGTTTGTATGAACGGCAGCAATAACTCTGTCGCCGTGCATCACTTTTTTCATTTGCGGAGGGGGAATAAAATAGCTTTTCTGACCATCAACTTCAAGGAAGCCAAAGCCTTTATCTGTTCCCTTTACAAGGCCTTCCACGCGCGGTGTTTGGGCATGGAGTTGCTGTTTTAGCTGTGCAAGCAGCGGATTGTCTTGAAACATATTTTTCCGGAAAGTCGGCAGTTTTAATAATAAAAGTGGGCAATAGTTTTATTCGATTGTGTGTAGTGACGCAAGTAATATCGCATCATAAAAACAGACAAATCGACAAATTTTCACTCGGGATCTGTTTTTTCTTTAAATTCACAAAGATCTTCGATAATACAAGAGCCACACCGTGGTTTTCGTGCAATGCAGGTATAACGACCATGAAGAATAAGCCAATGGTGACAATCAACCTTAAATTCTGCCGGAACAACCTTTAACAGTTTTTGTTCGACTTCATTGACATTTTTACCTGGGGCAAAACCTGTCCGATTACTCACTCTAAAGATATGTGTATCGACAGCGATTGTTGGCCAGCCAAATGCCGTGTTTAAAACGACATTGGCAGTTTTACGACCGACACCGGGTAAGGCTTCTAGGGCTTCTCTGTTTTCAGGTACTTCACTGTTATGTTTATCAACTAAGATTTGGCACGTCTTAATCACATTTTCAGCTTTAGTATTATAGAGGCCGATGGTTTTAATGTATTTCTTAAGACCATCAACGCCTAAATTCAGTATTGCCTGTGGTGTATTGGCAACGGGGTAAAGCTTGGCTGTTGCTTTATTTACACTCACATCGGTTGCTTGTGCAGAGAGTAACACGGAGATCAATAGTTCAAACGGAGAGTCAAATTTTAGCTCTGTCGTAGGTTGCGGATTGTCATCACGCAACCGAGTTAGAATTTCAATACGTTTTGCTTGATTCATTATGCTCACAAATTAATTTTTGACGATATGACTACCACAGCCTTGTTCTTTTTCGTAAGTTTTCGTTGTCAAAGTGCTGCGCTTTTTCTGTCTTTCATCGATCAGGTATTTTGCTGCTAACATAAAGCCTAAGCCGATAAAAGCACCCGGTGGCAAAATGGCAAGTAAGAAGGGTGAGTCTAAATGTACTATCTCAATTCTTAATACTTGCGCCCATTCACCTAATAGTAAATCTGCACCATCAAATAATGTGCCGTTACCTAAAATTTCACGTATTGCACCTAAAACAAAGAGTGCCGCGGTTGCGCCTAATCCCATTGCTAAACCATCAATAGCGGAAGGAAAGACTTCATTTTTAGCGGCAAACGCTTCAGCACGACCAATAACAATACAGTTAGTGACGATCAATGGAATAAAGATCCCTAAAGATTGATATAAGCCGTAAGCATACGCATTGATTAGTAATTGCACAGCACTGACGACAGACGCAATTATCATAACATAAATTGGGATTCGAATTTCAGAAGGAACCCAACGACGTAAACTTGAAACCGCCACATTAGTACAAAAGAGCACTAATGTTGTTGCAAGCCCTAAGCCTAATGCGTTAGTGGCAGTAGAAGAAACAGCAAGTAAAGGACATAAACCCAGTAGTTGAACTAAAGCTGAGTTATTGGTCCATAACCCTTGTGAAAATAGCGTTTTGATAGAGTTCATCTTAATTCGCCTCACAGACAGGAAGTGTATCCAACTTCTCTGGTAAAGATTGTATTAGCCAAGCAGTGCGCTTTGATGAGTTAACAACAGCGCGAGGGGTGATCGTCGCGCCCGTGAATTGATCAAAATCGCCACCATCTTTTTTTACTGCCCAGTGCGGATCGTTTTCACTGGAAATGAATCTATTGCTCAATGTCGTGATCCAATCAGAAATACGTGTTTCAATTTTATCCCCTAACCCTGGTGTTTCATTATGAGCAGTAACACGTACACCAAGGACATTCGCTTTAAAGTCGGCGCCCACAAGAAGCTCAATTGCGCCTGAATATCCATCAGGAGCGGTAGATTCTAATGCGGCTGCAACAGGTTTACCGTCTAAACGAGCAACATAAAGCTTATGTGGTTTTGTATTCCCTAATTCAGGTGCCGTGAGTAGATAACAATCTTTAGAGAGATCGTTGTTATACATTGATTGTGGGATCACCTGATCTAATAATTTTTGTTTCTCTAAAGCGACTTGTTCTGCAATGGTGTCTGCGGTTAAGTGATAAACCACCGCAGTTAAGCCTGTCGTACAGGCAGCAAAGATAGCTAATGTTAACCCATGACGTTTTAATATTTCGATCATCATTTTCTCCTTGGATTAATGTCCGTAAACACGAGGGCGTGTATAGCTATCAATCAGCGGTACGGCAATATTGGCAAGCAATACAGAGAAGGCGACTGCATCTGGATATCCGCCATAGACACGGATAATCCAAACTAATAAACCAATCATGCCCGCATAAATTAAACGCCCCTTAGGGGTTGTTGAGGCGCTAACTGGATCAGTCGCAATAAAGAAGGCTCCTAACATTGTTGCACCAGAGAAGAGCTGTAATAACGGTTGTGAATAACGCGTAGGATCAATACCCCAGCTAATAACCGAACATAGTGCTAATACAGAAATCATCGCAACAGGGATATGCCAGCTAATAATGCGTTTATAAAGCAGGATTAATCCGCCAACTAAATAAGCGACATTCACCCATTGCCAGCCAATGCCTGCAAATTCACCTTGTAAAATAGGTGTCGCTAAGACTTCATTAATAGGGTGAGTTAATAAACCCGTTTTAAAGCTATCAAGAGGTGTTGCTTGTGTAATGCCATCGACAGAACGTCTTAAATCTTCAAGCGTTAAGCCAGAAGAGGTATGCCCTGTAAAGAAGATGCTTAAACTATCCATGACATTGTAAGAGACAGCCTGTAATTCAACGGGAGGCATCCAAGATGTCATTTGTACTGGGAATGAGATCAGCAAAACCACATAACCCACCATTGCGGGATTAAATGGATTTTGTCCTAAGCCGCCATAAATATGTTTTGCGATAACAATAGCAACAAAAGTACCTAAAACAATGATCCACCATGGCGCTAAAGGCGGAATACTAATGGCGAGCAATACACCAGTCAACAGCGCTGAATTGTCTTTCAGATAGAGTAAGGGATCTTCTTTTTTGAGCTTTACGCAAAGTGTTTCAGTAACAAGCGCCACGATAATAGCTAGCACAATTTGGTAAATGGTTCCTAAGCCAAAGAAATAGATCTGGCTTAAGATCCCCGGAAGTGCTGCTAATGTTACCCATAGCATAACTTGGCTGGTGGACTGTTGATTATGCGTAAAAGGTGAACTCGCAATTTTTAATTTACTATTGTTATTTTGTATTGGTCTGAATTTCATCTGTGATTAATCCAAGGTAACTTCTTCTTTATTAGCTCGACGTTGTTCGGCTTCTTTTTTTGCTTTTACTCTGGCAATTGCGGCAGCGACAGCGGCTTTGCGCGGATCGACATCTTCCGTTTCAGCACTTTGAGCAGGGGCTTCATCAATTGTTGTTTCCGTTTGAGCTTGTTGAGCCTCTTTTTTGGCTTTTACTCTGGCAATTGCGGCAGCGACAGCGGCTTTGCGCGGATCGACATCTTCCGTTTCAGCACTTTGAACAGGGGCTTCTACGGTTGATATGGCTTCAGTAGCTTGTTGAGCTTTCTTAGCTTTAACACGAGCCAGTGCGGCAGCGACAGCGGCTTTGCGCGGATCGACATCTTCCGTCTCAGCACTTTGAACAGGGGTTTCTACGGTTGATATGGCTTCAGTAGCTTGTTGAGCTTTCTTAGCTTTAACACGAGCCAGTGCGGCAGCGACAGCAGCCTTACGAGGATCAACTTCTTCAGCCTCGATGTTTTCAACTGGGGTTTCTACGGTTGATATGGCTTCAGCAGCTTGTTGAGCTTTCTTAGCTTTAACACGAGCCAATGCGGCAGCGACAGCGGCTTTACGTGGGTCAGCATCTTCGCTCTCACTCGCTGTATTTTCACTTGACGCTTCTAGTGTTTTTTGCTGTGCTAATTTAGCAGCCTGTTTTGCTCTGACTTCTTCTTTACGTTTTTTACGTGCGGCAATAGCGGCTGCATTATCTGGCTCTTCACCTGCTTTAACAGAAATAATTTTGCCGATACTTTGTTTCGCTTTTACGCGAGAAAGTGCGGATTGAACTTCACTGTGCTCTTCATCGTCAAGTTTAACTGCGGCACGTTGATGTCTTGCTTCACGTTCAAGTTTTTCTCGCTCCATACGTATTTTTTTCGCTTCAAAACGTGCTTTGGCTTCAGTCGCGCGTTTTGCTTCCGCATCAATTTCACGTATTTCTGCTTTTTCTTGGCGGTAGTATTGAACTAGTGGAATATTACTTGGGCAAACAAACGCACATGCACCACACTCAATACAATCAAATAAATTATGTTGTTGCGCTTTCTCATGCTCTTTACCTTTACTAAACCAGTAAAGTTGTTGAGGTAATAAACCACTAGGGCAAGCATCAACACAATGGCCACAACGGATACAGGCTTCTTCAAGGTTATCTGTATCCATCTCTTCAGCTGAAGGGATAAGTAGGCAGTTCGTTATCTTAACAACAGGGGCATTTAAGTCTGGTAAGGTAAAGCCCATTAATGGCCCACCCATAATCACCATTTGTTCAGAGCCTGCTACAAAGCCCGCTTGTTTTAATAACGAGTAAATCGGTGTACCTAAACGTGCCCAGAAGTTACCCGGTGTTTTGGCGCCATTACCTGTAACGGTGACGACACGCTCAATTAAAGGTTCATCATCGATAATTGCGCGTTTGATCGCGACAACAGTACCTACGTTTTGCATCAAAACGCCAATGTCAGATGAACGACCTCCCGATGGAACTTCTTTACCCGTTAAGATCTTGGTAAGTTGTTTAGCGCCACCTGATGGGTATTTTGTTGGGATAACACGAATGAAAATACGTTTTTCATCGGGCATCGCGTTTAATGCCTGTTTTAATGCCTCAATGGCTTCAGGCTTGTTATCTTCAATACCAATTAATACTTCATCAGGGGAGAGAAGGTGAATTAATACCTGACATCCAGCAATTACTTCATCAGCGTGTTCTTGCATTAAGCGATCGTCAGCGGTGATATAAGGTTCACATTCTGCTGCATTGATGATCAGTGTTTTAACGAGATCGCCACCACCTTTTAATTTTGATGCCGTTGGGAATCCTGCACCGCCTAATCCTGCAATACCAGCTTCATGAATACGGCTAAGTAATGTTTCTCTGCTTTCTAACTGGTAATTAATGATAGGTGATTTCTCTCTCCATTCATCTTTACCATCAGATTGGATCCTTACTGCAATTTCAGGTAAGCCAGAAGGGTGAGCACTTGGAAAAGGTTCTATTGCCGTAACGGTACCAGAGATAGATGCATGTACAGGTAATGTTCTGCCAACTCCTTTTGTTAAGGGTTGGCCTTTTAATACATGCTCACCTACGCTGACACAAAGTTGACCCGGTACACCTAAGTGCTGATGAATAGGAATAATGACTTCATTAGGTAATTGCGCTATACGCATGGGTGTACGACTTGACTGTAATTTCATTTCAGGAGGATGAATACCGCCTTTAAAATCCCAGATTTTATCTTTTTTAAATAACGAAAAGAGATTAAACATGAGCGCTATCCTCCGTCTTTAATGACGGTTCATCTTCAGGTGTTTCTTCAGGCTCTGCTGGAATGTTTTTAACAGGGATTGTGTTTAAATCCCATTTCCAGTTCGAGGTTGTGACTTTGACAGGAATCAAGGTTATACAATCAGTAGGGCAAGGAGGAACACATAAGTCACAGCCCGTACATAAGTCTTCAATAACGGTGTGCATAGCTCGTGTTGCGCCCACAATGGCATCAACAGGGCATGCTTGAATACACTTAGTACATCCTATGCAGTTATCTTCATCGATTAAGGCGACTTTTCTAATTGGATTTAATGCTTCTTCGTCACCATCAAGCGGTTGAGGATCAACACCCATCAACTCAGCGATTTTTAACATCACTTGTTCGCCACCCGGCGCACAACGGTTAATCATTTCACCATTGTTTGCGACTGCATCGGCATAAGGACGACAACCAGGATGACCACATTGTCCGCATTGGCTTTGTGGTAATATCGCGTCAATTTTTTCGACAATAGGATCTTCTTCCACTTTAAAACGACGTGCGGAATAGCCCAAAATTAGCCCAAAGATAAGACCTAGCGCACCCAGTACGCCAATTGCTATCCATAAAGAATTCATTACAGTTTCACCAAACCACTAAAACCCATAAAGGCAAGAGACATTAAACCTGCGGTAATTAAACCGATTGAAGCACCTTTAAATGGCGCGGGTACATTGGCGACCGCTAATCGTTCTCTAATGGCGGCAAATAATACCATTACAAGAGAGAAACCGACGGCTGCACCAAAACCATAAACGGCAGATTGCATAAAGGTGTGGGCTTGATTGATATTTAATAACGCAACACCTAAGACGGCACAGTTTGTGGTAATTAAAGGTAAGAAGATCCCTAACAAACGATAGAGTGTCGGGCTTGTTTTTCTTACGACCATTTCAGTGAATTGTACAACTACTGCAATAACTAAGATAAAGCTCAGTGTGCGTAAATAAAGTAAGTCCAAAGGGACTAAAATAAAATTATCCATCAGCCAAGAACTAATCGAGGCGAGCGTCATAACAAAGGTCGTCGCAAATCCCATACCAATCGCGGTTTCTAATTTTTTTGATACACCCATAAATGGGCATAAACCTAGGAATTTGACGAGTACAAAGTTATTCACCAATACGGTGCCGACGAATAGAAGCAAGTAATCAGTCATTGTTATGCCAAAATTGTTAAACAGAGAAACAAAAAGCCTCCAGAAATAAAGAGGCTAAACAAGCGTATATAATATCAAGGGTAAAGGTGTGAAGTTATCGAAGTTGTGTGAAAGTTTCACGAACACGCTTAGCATACTTGATATAAGGCACAAAACAGACTGTCGAGAAGACCGACCATAGAAGGGATTTTAACGCTGTTTGATCGTCAACAGGAGCAAAACCAAAGCTTTTAATGGCTAAGAGTAAGTTAATCAATAACCACAAAATAAATAGTCGTGGAAAATTTTGAGCGCGATAAAAAAATTGTCTTAACAGATATAACGTAAAGGCAAACATCACCCATGTTGTTAATGCAGAAAGATACCAACTAGAGATCAAATGAAAAGGAAGCTGGTGGAGGATCGAAAAATCTGAAAAATATTTAATAACATAGAGAACTGACATCAATCCAGAGCCAATAATCGACAAAATCATATACGCCAATGGCGCAAGCAACCATCCTGTAATCGGCGCTTTGCCTGAATGGTTATTCGAGGTGTTTGCTTTGAGATCAAATTTCATTAATTATTCCTACCTGTGTGTACAGAACTAAACGAGATATTATCACAAACTTTGTTATTATTTATTTAGCTACAAAAGTGAAAGTGATTTTTGTTAATAAAAAAACATATAAAAATAGGATAGGGTGATGACAATTAAACTCAATGTTGGAATTATCGGATATGGCTATGCAAGTAAAACCTTTCATGCTCCGCTAATAACAACAACCGAAGGCTTAAATCTTAGTGCAATTTCAAGCTCTGATGAAAATAAAGTTAAACAAGATTTTCCTCACATTACGGTTTATGCAGATCCTCAAGCACTTATTAATGATCCCTCAATAGACTTAATCATTATTCCAACGCCAAATAATACTCACTATTCACTGGCTTCACAGGCTCTGGCAAAAGGTAAACATGTTATTGTTGATAAACCGTTTACACTGACACTGGAAGAAGCTGAAAAATTAACTCAGCAAGCAACAGATGCTGGTAAACTTCTTTCCGTCTTTCATAATCGTCGTTGGGATTCAGGCTTTTTAACCGTTAAAAAGCTTTTAGCTGATAAAACACTCGGTGAAGTTAGTGCATACGAAGCGCATTTTGATCGTTTTCGCCCAACTGTACGTCAACGTTGGCGAGAAGATGCCGGAATTGGAGGCGGGCTTTGGTACGATCTCGCTCCTCATGTTCTTGACCAAGCGATTTGTCTATTTGGTGAACCTAAAGCGATTACTGCTGATATTGCTCAGTTACGCCCTAATGCAAAAAATGCTGATTACTTTCATGCATTACTAGAATATGAAAATCTTAGAGTTGTTCTTCATGCTTCTATGTTAGTTGCGTCTCCAACACCTATTTTTGCTATTCATGGGACAAAAGGAAGTTATGTTAAGTATGGTTTAGATACCCAAGAAGATGCCTTAAAAGCAGGTTATCTTCCTAACCAAACATATAATTGGGGAATGGATAATAGTGATGGTGAATTAACAACATTGTCAGATTCTGGAGAGTTAGAGACAACAACACTGGCAACACTCTCTGGTGATTACCCCGCTTATTACCAACAAATTTATCGTGCAATTACATTGGGTGAAGAAAACCCTGTTACGCCAATACAAGCAACAGCCATTATGCGTTTGATTGAAGCTGGCGAAATTTCTAATCGTTTAAAACAAACTATTACGCTGTAAGCCAAAGGGAGCGCTAAATCTAATGTCTTGGTGGCAAAAATTAAAACTCGATCCTTTTCTCATGATAATGATTTGTGTGGTGACGCTAGCAACGCTACTACCCGCACAAGGTGATATTAAAGTCTTGTTCCAATATCTTACGACCGGTGCGATAGCATTGCTGTTCTTCTTGCATGGTGCGAAGCTTTCTAGAGAGGCGATATTAGCAGGACTTGGACATTGGCGTTTACATCTTACTGTATTTACCAGTACCTTTATTCTTTTCCCTATTTTGGGGCTCGGATTACAAGTTATTGTGCCCGAATGGATGTCACCCACTGTCTATATGGGTTTTTTATATCTTTGTGCGTTACCAGCGACGGTTCAATCTGCCATTGCCTTTACTTCTGTGGCAGGGGGAAATGTCGCAGCTGCTATTTGTAGTGCATCTGCATCTAGTATTCTGGGTGTTTTTCTTTCACCCGTATTAGTCGGTTTTTTAATGCAAACGCAAGGCTCTGCGAATGATTTTGATACTGCTGGGGCGATTCAATCGATCTTACTGCAATTGATGGTGCCTTTTATTATTGGTCACTTATCACGCCCTTTAATTGGTCGTTGGGTTGATAAGCATAAGAAATTAGTTAATAGAACGGATCGTTCTTCTATTTTGCTGGTGGTTTATGTGGCGTTTAGTGAGGCGGTTGTTGAAGGGATCTGGCATAAAATTGACGGTTGGTCACTATTAACGATTGCAGGAGTGAGTTGTATTCTGTTAGCGATTGTTATTTTTGTGAACGTGTACAGTGCAAGATTGCTTGGTTTTAATAAAGAAGATGAAATCACTATTGTTTTTTGTGGATCTAAAAAGAGCTTAGCAAATGGTGTGCCTATGGCGAATGTGTTATTTCCAGCAGCAACTGTTGGGGTAATGTTATTGCCATTAATGATATTCCATCAGATCCAATTAATGGTTTGTGCTGTGTTAGCGCAGCGCTATGCTAATCAAGGTAAAAGAGCAGAGAAAAAATAATGAATTTAAGCTGGTGGATACAATAACGTTAAGTGAATATTGATTATTGGGTTCATTAGGAAAAACGGCATCGATTTAACAATTAATCGGTGCTTTTTTATTTATTGAGCTTTTTCTTTATTCTCTTTTTTGTCTGATAGCGATTGATATTTTGATTTAAACGGAAGGGCTAAACCCAGTGTAAAAAAGACTAAAAATACAAGCCCCATATTTAAATAGTCAGATTTATTATTTTTCACATCAACCTTTAATTCACAATCGATGGGTTCTAACTGATCGTTGATATTATATTTGCCTTGGTAAAGTTCATTAAGCATTGTCTGTGCTTGCTCAAATTCTTTATAGTTGACGAGTAATTTTACCCCCCCAGTCGCTTGAGCATACACTTGGTTATTCCAAACAATATTTTCATCTAAAAGGATCGCATCAATGCCTTCTGATTGAAGAAAACCTGCTTCAATAGAAGCATCAATTGGTGATAGATATTGTGCTAATAATTTATATTGACCTCTTGTCGGATGAATATTCCACATAGCTTTTCCTTAATGATTAATAGCCCCTTGAAAATTAATTCTAGCCTAAGAGCCATTAATCATTCCATCCATTTTCAATAAATATAAAAAACCACCTGATAAACAGGTGGTTTTAATCAAAAAGCGATCAAATATTAACGTGAGCTTACTTTCTTAATTAATGCGTCACGTTCTGCTTGGCTAATAAATGCCATTCTTAAGCCATTAATCTGTGTTTGGCGGATTTGCTCTGGCGTTAATCCAGCAGCAGGCGCCGCAACGGTATATTCGTGTTTTAGCTCAATACCCTCAACCGCAGGATCATCGGTATTAAGAGAGGCAATAATGCCATGCTCTAAAAATGTTTTTAAAGGATGCTCTGCTAACGAATTGATAGTACTAGTTTGAATATTTGACGTTAAGCAAGACTCAATACCAATTTGATGCTCGGCAAGGTAATCCATTAAGCGTGGATCTTCAATCGCTTTAACACCATGACCAATACGACTTGCACCCAATTCTTTAATGGCATGCCAGATACTTTCTGCACCCGCCGCTTCACCAGCATGAACCGTAATATTCCAGCCAGTATCACGAGCACGATTAAAATGAGGTTGGAATAAATGACCAGGAAAACCTAATTCATCACCGGCTAAATCAAGCGCTGTAATTTTATCTTGATGTTTTAGTAAGCCATTTAATTCTTGTTGGCAGGCGTTTTCACCAAAGGTACGGCTTAAAATACCGATTAAACGAATATCTACATCGTGTGATTGTCGTGCGCTTTGTACACCATCAACAATGGCTTCCACGACACCTTCAACCGGTAATTGATGTTTCATTGCCATATAATAAGGTGAGAATCGCAGCTCAGCGTAATCGATACCAGCATTAACCACATCTACTACGTTTTCATAAGCAACACGATGACATGCGTCTAAATCAGCTAAAACCGCCACACCCCAATCTAATTTTTGTAAAAAGCTAACAAGGCTTGGCTCATTTTTTGTAATTTGTACATGAGGGCGCAATGCTTCTAATTCATAAGCTGGTAGCGCAATATTATGTTGTTTTGCTAACTCTAAAATAGTTTGAGGGCGGATATTACCATCTAAATGGCGATGTAAATCGGTTAAAGGCAACTGTGTGTCAATCACGCGTTATTTTCCTTTTAATAGAAATAATGAAAATCTATCGTTTATAGTGATTTTCTTATAATCGGGTAAATATAAATGAGTTGCAGATAATTATGACTGATTTTTATTTTATTCACTAATAAATAAACTTAAATTGGCTATTTTTAAAACTGAAAATGCAGTTTTTTCTCAATTTTAAGTTAAAAAATAAAAAATGGTAAAAAGACGTGTTTATTTATTAGCTACAATATTCAATGTAATTGACGTGTATTATCAGGTTAATTGATACATTAAAAATTAAGTTTAAAAATATTTATCATTATAATTGAAATGTCTTATCAGTTATTTTGATAGGTTTGAAAGGGGGAATGAGTAAAAAAATAACTGAAATATCATTTTGTTATGGTTTGCTTTAATAGGTGGCTTGTTTGTCACGGGTTAAAGCAATTGAATAAAGAATGAAAAGATTATTTTTATAAAAATAACAAAGTTTGTTTTTTCTTGAATTTATATAAATAAAATAGAACTAAAAAATAAAATATCTCTTTTATTAAATAAGGGGTAAAGAATAGGGAATTAACGCCATAATAGATTGCTGTTAAATAAATATATTCAACTGAATGTAATTATTTCCACAATGATTTTTTAATAGAAACCTAATTATTTTAAATTAAGGCATATAATATGAATGAGAATTCTGATTTTAGTTTTGAAAAGAAAAATGATAATATACAACACCAATTAATGTCCAAAATACTTCCGCCTTCATCCGCAAATAATCTTAGTTATGGCTCACAAGTCGTTACGGGTGATGGCACGATTGCGTTAGATTTAGTTGTCGTGATTGATACCAGTGGTTCTATGTCTGATGAGTCGTCAGATTTAAGTAAAGATATTGATATTGCAATACAAAAAGCACTGGAAAATTGCCCATCAAAACTTCGGGTGACTTTTTTAGGTATTGAAGGTACATGGGATGATACTAAATTTGATCAATCAGCTAGTGACTATTTAAAAGCGCTAGGCGTACCTGAAAGTCGCTTACAGGCAAGAAAGCCTTTTAAAGAGGCTGATGGGCGTGATCATGCGGGTAATAAAGAAGATTTATGTCGTGCAGTGATTGATTTAAGTAAGCATTTTGATTGGCGTGATGGTGCTCGTCGTGCTGTTTTTGTTTTGGGTGATGAAGGTATGGAAGGTGGCGGAGGTATATTGACCAACGCGGCAAAGATAAAAAATGACGAAGCGATTGCTGTTGCCCAACAAGAAAAAGTCAAAGTATATACCTACCAAGGAACGCCAGACGATAGTGCAACGAACCTCGATCGTTTCCCAAGTGTGGCTGATAGAGATCGCGTAACAAAAGAGTATATACGTTTAGCGGAGCAAACAGGGGGGCGCTCGTATATTTACACCACAGGCATTGCGAATTTCTCTTTAGTATTACAAGAAATTCTCTGTGATAGTTTGACACTACCGAACATTCCTAAGCCGAATGAAAAAACATCTAGCTGTAGTCAGGTCTGCGCACAATTCACGTCTATTATGTCAACAGTAAATACGCTTGCTGGAATAGTTAATAAAGCCATTGATTCTTGTTGCAAAGAGGAATGGAACAATCACCATATTCTGGTTAGAGATCGCGATTGTTAATTAAAATACGATGCTAAAAAAACACCCCATTATGTTATTCACAAATGGGGTGTTTATTTATTTTTTACCAGATTATTGTTTTAACCGATGATTATTTTAACAACGTACCGTTCTAACAAAAAGTTAATTATTGAGCTTGTGCTGGTTGCTCAGGAATTAAGATTTCTTGTTCTTCGATAATAGCTGGATCTTCAGTGATTTCTTCTTGATAACCTTCTTCTGAATAATCAGAATCATCGTAATCATAAGATGATGCGCCCATACCGAATAACATTGCTGCTAAACCTAACATTTGAGGAGCTTGGGTCACTTCCATAAATTCATCAAAAGTATAAGTTTTACCATTCATGGTAAATTTATCAGCAGCATAGTTCAGTTTCATGTTTAATGCGTTACCATCTTGAGCCAGTAACATCAGTGGTAATGCATCTTTCTCGTCTTGAGAAATTTGGTTGATATTTTGCTGTAGCTCAGTTTTTAACTGTTCAATATCAGCCGCTGTTGTTGCTTCGATCTCTTTTTTATCTTCATCTGTTAATGCGGTTTCTTGGTAACGAGCCGCATCAAGATATTGAGTGGTGTTACGGAATTCAGCTAACATTGGAAGAGATAAATCAACATTGAAATCAATGTTTTTAAACAGATAGTTAAATAACTCTGCTGGTGATTTCTCTTGGCTTTCTAATACTTTAACGTTAAAAGCATTTAAGTCTAAGTTAAAGGCTAACTTACTTGCACCGCTTTTATTTGTTAAAGAGGCTTCATCGATACGGAAAACTAAGCCTTTTTCCAGAACATCACGAACGGCTTGTTCAACCATTTCTGAACTATCGAAATGATTTTTATTCCACGGTAACAATGAGTTGTTATAAACTTTGGTTAATAACAACATAGCATCTGGATCAGCTTTATCAATTGAATAGCCAAATTTACCTGCACCAAATTCGAATCCTGCAACATTTAGTGACTTAAAGTAATAAGTTTGAGAGATGTTAAAGAGCTTATCTTTGATATCACTTTTGGTTGTCAGAGAAAAATCTTTCAGCGAGAAATCAGACGCTTTGTCTTTACTGGTATGTGCAATTTCAGCAAAACTTAATAACTGCTCATTAAATAAGTATTGATCGTTATTAACTTTTGTTCCTGCAACAGAACCCGCGATATTTTTAATTGTGAAAGTTTCTTCACCTTCTTTAGTCACAACAACTTGGTCACCTTTAACTTTGGTTGTGAAGTTTGTTGCATCTTTATCTGATGAGAATTCAACCGTTAGAGGCGTCGTTTTAACGGTGTCACCATTTTCAGTAAAATCGATAGGATTTAGTTTCGCTTCACCTGAAACTCCACCATCGAATGCTAAAGAAGTATGGATATCAAAAATAGATTTCTCTTTAGTCAGTTTGAATAATTCTTTCGTTGTATCATTGTTGACTAACGTATTATTCATTGCTGCTAATTTGGGTGCTAAATTAAACTTAGCCAGATCAGAAAGAGGGAATGGACCATGATCAATATCGGTAGTGAAGATAACTTCTTCTACTTTTTTCTCTTGGTCTGCATCACTAGCATCTTTTGAAATCACGACAGCAAAGTCTGCATTAGAGGTAAAAACCCCTTTCTTATAGTCACGAATTTCAAGTTTAACATCAGCGCCAAATTGTGCATTTTTAGCAAGTTGCGCTAATTGGACATTAGCTAGTTTCGTTTCTTCCTGTAAGCGACTTTCAATTTTGCTGCCCATGTACCACGACGCACCAGTCCAAACAACACCCAGTGCGACGATAACACCAACAGCGACAAGCGATTTCTTCATAATTCTAGTCCATCCTCTGTGTACATCCGGCGATGTACGTTATAAAGGCTGTTTTGTAACCCTTAAACAACCCGATAAATTGGTGATAAATTTTACTAAATTTAAATATAGATAATCCACATGTGTACATCGCCATCTATATTAACCGTAAATATAGATTTAGTGGAATAAAATCGCAATCAGAACTTACTTAGTTACTTGCTAACATAATGAGTTTAAAGCAAAATGAATATGATTTATAAGGTAAATAAAATAAGCATTAAAAACATCTTTTTTTACTCTTTTTTCAATTTAGACAATATTTAATTGTGATGTAATTCTATTTATGATGAATAATAAAGGCTCATAATAAGTACGGATATAAATATGAAAGCTTAAATAATAATGTTGGCAATGAAATAAGGTCGCCAACCGTATTTTTCTAAAAAATCAACAGATTTCATTCTGTTATAAATTTCATAAGCTCGCTTTAGCTCTCATATTTATTATTCTGTTTATGGCATGATACTGGTATCCGAGTTATTTACTAGAAAGTGATTCGGAATTAATCAATTATTCTGTGTACTTAAGGAGATTGAAATGGCAGCCACTCGCATTGAAAAAGACTCAATGGGGCAAATCGAAGTACCTGCTGACCAGTTATGGGGAGCTCAAACGCAGCGTTCTCTTGAACACTTCCGTATTTCAGTTGAAAAAATGCCTGTTGCACTTATCCATGCGCTTGCTATCACGAAGAAAGCAGCCGCTGGTGTTAACATGGATTTAGGTTTATTACCAAAAGAGCGCGCTGATGCAATTATCGCCGCAGCAGATGAAGTGCTTGCAGGTAAACACCCAACTGAATTCCCATTAGCAATCTGGCAGACCGGTTCTGGCACTCAATCAAACATGAATATGAATGAAGTGTTAGCTAACCGTGGTAGTGAGATACTTGGTGGTATCCGTGGCATGGAACGCAAAATCCATCCGAATGATGATGTTAACAAAAGTCAAAGTTCAAATGATGTGTTCCCAACTGCCATGCATGTCGCTGCTGTTATTGCATTACGTCAGGATTTACTGCCAGAATTAAAATCACTGCTGAAAGTATTCAAAGAGAAAGCAGAAGCTTTCCATGATATCGTTAAAATTGGTCGTACTCACCTGCAAGATGCGACACCACTGACATTAGGTCAAGAGATCTCTGGTTGGGCTGCTATGCTTGAGCACAGCATCAAACATATCAATGATTCCGTTCCTCATGTTTGTGAATTAGCGCTCGGTGGTACAGCAGTGGGTACGGGGTTAAATACCCATCCAGAATATGCTGTTCGCGTTGCTAAGCGTATCGCTGAATTATCTGGCCAGCCTTTTGTAACGGCTCCTAATAAATTTGAAGCATTAGCAACTTGTGATGCATTAGTTCATTCACACGGTGCATTGAAAGGTTTAGCTGCATCATTAATGAAGATTGCTAACGACGTGCGTTGGTTAGCTTCTGGCCCTCGTTGTGGTATTGGCGAAATCGCTATCCCTGAAAACGAACCAGGTAGTTCAATCATGCCAGGTAAAGTTAACCCAACACAATGTGAAGCATTAACAATGTTATGTGCTCAAGTTATGGGTAATGACGTTGCTATTAATATTGGTGGCGCATCAGGTAACTTTGAACTGAACGTTTATCGCCCAATGATCATTGATAACTTCTTACAATCAGTCCGTTTATTGGCTGATGGTATGCGTAGTTTCAATGAGCACTGTGCAATTGGTATTGAGCCAAACCGTGAACGTATTAATAAACTACTGCATGAATCATTGATGCTAGTTACTGCGTTAAATACTCATATCGGTTACGATAAAGCCGCTGAAATTGCTAAGAAAGCGCATAAAGAAGGCTTAACGCTAAAAGAATCTGCATTGAAACTGAACTATCTGACATCGGAAGAATTCGATAGCTGGGTACGTCCAGAAGATATGGTTGGTAGCATGAAAAAATAAGTGTTAGATACACTTATTTAACCGATATTAAATCCCGCTATAATGGCGGGATTTTTAGATCTTATAGGAAAAATAATGACTGAAGAAATTACGTTTACTGCGACAGAAGTTAATTGCTATGTCGAAGATGATGTCACCATTATCGGAATAGGGGATGATGCTGTTTCTCCTGATCATTTCATTATTCTTTCAAGATTTGATGAAGAAGATGAAGATATAGATAACTCAATTGGTTTAATGACCCATTTATCTGATATTGAAGCCATTAATACGCTCGAAAAAATTACCCTTGATCGAAAAAATATAATCCTTGCATTAAAAAACAATGTGGTGATAACAATCCATTTAGATATTGAAGACAATCATTTTGTTCAGCTTAATGATTATCTTCAGCAAATCCTTCAAGGAAGCTCAATTAAACTTATTGAAAAATAAGATATTCTCTATTTTTCAATATACAAATGCATTCTTGGAATAATTAATTGCAGCTTTTTAGCTTTAGGGCGATGGCGAATTTGAATGTTATCGGCATCATAATCAGGAAGTTCGCCTATAACGGGTTTAAAGTCGCTCTCTTTATCAATATAGAAAGCTAATAAAGGCAAAGGACACGCATATTGCACTTGTTTTTGAAGTTCTGAATACCAAACCCGCGCAATAGGTTGCACTTTGACAGGACGCTTTATTTTTAATTTTGTATTTTCAGGTAATTGAGAAAGAGTGATGATCTCTTTATCCAGACGTTCAGCCCATTGTTCACTGGTATAAGGGGGGACTGCACGATTGGCTTCGCGACTTTTCTCTAATTGAGTCAAAACATCGTTACGCGTTAAATTCTTAATAATATTCTTATTCGCCCAACCAAAACGCACTGTATCTGGATCAGACAATAGGGTGAGGGTACGATAAGCATTGAGCGTAATTAAGCCTTTTAGTTGATTATGGACGAAATCAAAACGCTCTTCCTTCGATATACCAGACTCTTTAGTAACAATATCGGAAAGCTGTTTTTTTAATAAATTAATTTGCTCAACTTGTTTTTTTACAGACTTAAATGTTTGATTATCTGTACTAAAGCAAAGCACTCCGGGTAAACGAATAGCGCGCTTACTACTAATGTGCGGTGCATTGTCATAAATAAAAAGATTCGCCATTAGCTTTAAAGTGAGATCTCTAGCTTCCTCATTATAGCAAGGTGACACCGTAACGCGAACAACATCATCATGTTCCTCTTCTTTACTCACTTCAGGTAATTCAAATACTGCTGATGGTAATAAAGTTAAATTTTTCAACACATCAGTTAGTTTTTTAATTTCAATTTCTAATTGCTGAAAACAGAGATTGAATTGCTCAATTAAATCATATCGATTCATCTTAACATCCTTATTTAGTTACAACATACAACTAGCCTTTGTTTAAAACAATACATTAGCTTCAGTGAAAAGTACATCGCCTAACAGCGATAAATTTCAAAAACACGATATACTGTTTATTTATACAGTATATCGTGAAAAGGGCATATTGGGATGATATTTTTCCTAAAAAGGGATTATTTGATGGTTTTTAAATCAAAGTTAGTTTGTTTTTCATTCGACTGTATTAACGTTCCATCAATAACATTGCAATCTGGTTTTGTTGGTGGGCACCGTTCTGTAAATGCATTTGTAATAGATGTAAAAAAGAGAAATAGCAGGGTAATAGATAGTTTTATAATAGCCATAATCGTAATCCCTTCTTAAAGAATAAGTTTATACCTTAAGAAGGGAGTGCAAAATCGACAACATTAAACCGCGTTAACCTGCTTTTGCACTTTGTTAATTATCAATAAATTACTGGGCAACTTTGTTTAAGTGTAATGCTATTAATAAGGCTGTTAACATTAAAAGGGCAATAAATAACCCTACACCAAGCCAGCCAAAACTCACCCAGAATAATCCGCCCACTGTGCCTGCAAGGCTAGATCCCGCATAGTAAGTAAAAAGATAAAGTGAAGAGGCTTGGGCTCTTCCTCGTTTAGCGCGACGACCAACCCAACTACTTGCGACTGCATGTGCAGCAAAGAAACCTGTCGTTAAGATAAGCATCCCAATAAAGATAACGGGCAGTGATTCAATCAAAGTAATCAATATGCCAATTAACATCATTGAAATTCCAGCAATAAAGACTTTGCCTAAACCGTATTTAGTGGTTAATAAGCCAGCTTTGGATGCGCTATAAGTACCACTTAAATAGACGATAGAAATCAGACCCACAGTAGTTTGACTTAATGAATAGGGTGCGTCTAATAAACGATAGCCGATATAGTTAAATAAAGTAACAAAACCACCCATTAATAAACCACCTTCAATAAATAACAAAGGCAGCCCTTTATCTCTAAAATGCAATTTAGTCGTTATAAGAAGATTGCGAGGTTTTAATGCTGTCGGCCTAAAGTGCTGTGAAGCTGGTAATATCTTCCAGAAAGTAATTGCAGCAAAAAGGGCAAAAATACCGAGAATAACAACGGATAAACGCCAAGAATAATAATCACTTAGTACCCCTGTAATAACGCGCCCGCTCATTCCTCCAATAGAGTTTCCGCTAATATATAAACCCATTGATAATGCGAGATAAGCAGGGTGAATTTCTTCACTTAAATACGTCATTGCTACTGCTGCAACGCCACTTAATGAAAGTCCAACTAAAGCTCGCGTAATTAAAATACCTGTCCAGCTATTCATTGTCGCACTTAATAATGTAAAAAATGCGGCGCAAAACAGTGCGATAACCATGACATTCTTACGACCAAAGGCGTCTGAAAGTGGGCCAGTGATTAATAATCCACATGCCATTAAAGCGGTTGAAAGTGAGAGAGCTAAACTACTGGTTGCTGGGCTGACGGAAAATTCGTTAGATAACACCGGTAATATGGGTTGCACAAAATAGAGTAAGGCGAATGTCGCTAAACCGACCATAAAAAATGACACTGTCACTTTTATATACAGTGCATCATCACGTTGAATATAGTGTTTAGGGTTAGATTGGTGTTGAGCAGGCTTTTCTATACTTGGTGTATTGTCTGAAATATCAGTGCCTAAGCTCATACTTTTACTGTCTATTTCGTGAGTATCCATATTGATTAAACTTCCATTACTTAAATTTGATTTATGTCAATGTTAGAAATATTTGATTTTTTTGTCTAATATATTAATCATTAGAAATAAGACTTTTAAAGTATCAATGGCGACATGAGAGAAATATGAATATTGAACTTAGACATTTACGTTACTTTATTGCTGTTGCAGAAGAGCTTCACTTTGGTAAAGCAGCAGAAAGATTGAATATTTCTCAACCTCCTTTAAGCCAACAAATACAAGCACTTGAAGGTGAAATAGGCGCTAGACTTTTAGAGCGAACAAACCGTTCTGTTTCGTTAACACCCGCAGGACAAATGTTTTTAAAAGAGTCGTATCAAATTATGGCGCAGGTCAACGCAGCCGCAACGCGCGCCGCTAGAATGGAAAAAGGTGAATTAGGTGAAATTTCAATTGGTTTTACCTCAACAACGCCTTTTATGCATTTAGTCACCTTGAGTTTGCGACAGTTTAGAGAAAACTATCCAGAAGTCGGTATTCATATGCATCAAATGAATACAAAACAACAGATATCGCCGTTACTAACGGGGCGTATTGATCTAGGGATCATGCGAAACACAACATTACCCGAAAATTTGCACCACCAGCTATTGTTTCGTGAGCCTTTTATATTAGCGGTTTATGAAGGGCATCCACTGCTTGCTTACAAAGAAACGGGGGTCAATATTCAAGATATTGGGCAATATCCTTTTGTTTTCTTTGAGAGAGATGTTGGTACGGCACTTTATGATGAGATTATTCAGTTACTTAGTCTGTCAGGAATTACGCCAACTATTGCACAAGAAGCGGGTGAAGCCATGACAATTTTAGGGCTAGTTGCAGCAGGACTTGGTATTTCTATTGTGACAAAATCATTTACGCGAATGAAAGTTGATGGAGTGCACTATCTACACTTTGCAAATTCTCAAGCGTTCTCTGAAGTTTGGTTAGTTTCACATAATAAACGAACTATTCCTGCTGCGGCGAATCGATTAACGCAATTGCTGTTAAAAAATATCTTAGATCACCAAAAATCTTGATTTATCTGTGTTTTTGATCACGCTTTTTATGTAAGTATTGTACAATTATTACAAATTGACGACATAATCGGTAATGAATTATTTGGAGCCTCGAATTAATTATGGCTCTTTAATTAAGGATGCATTCAATGGGGAACCAACCTAGCCACATCGATCACGTAAAACAATTTAATCTTGGCACAGTCTTTCGCTTGATTGATGAACATGGTCCCATTTCTCGTATTTCATTGTCGAAAAAGGCAGAGCTTGCGCCAGCAAGTATTACTAAGATCACGCGAGAATTAGTTGAAGCGCATCTTATTCATGAAACGGAATTCCCAGATGTGGGATTTCGAGGCAGGCCTGCTGTCGGATTAAAATTAGAAAGTCAAGGCTGGCAATTTCTCTGTATTCGCGTCAATAAAGGCAGCTTACTTTTTAGTTTAAGAGAATTAGATAGCAAACTGGTTACTGAAGATACATTCGATTTCCCCAAGGAATACAGCGATGATTTTCTTAATCATTTTTTAGTTGCAATTGATAAATTCTTCGAGCGTTATCAATCTCATGTTGAAAGATTGACGGCAATTAGCATTACAATGAATGCCATTGTTGATCCTATTAGTGGCGTTATTTATAGCTCACCTTATTATGATATTAAAGACATTCCACTTGCCGATAAAATCCATGAAAAAACAGGTGTTTCTGTATTTTTACAACATAGCGTAACTGCATGGACAATGGCCGAATCTTTATATGGTGCGGCAAAAAACAATTCAGACGTTCTGCAAATTGTTATCGATGACATTGTTGGTGCTGGCGTAATAAACAATGGAAAAACATTACATTCTAACAGCCATAGCGCCGTCGAAATTGGACATACTAAAGTTATCGATTCTCAAAATAGCTGTTATTGCGGGGCAAAAGGGTGTTTAGAAACAGAAATTGCTATTCCTCAATTAATTAAGAAAGCCCAATTATTAGCTCAAGAAGATCCCACTTCGTTGCTAAACAAATATCCTATAACTGTGGAGACATTGTGTGATGCGATATTAGTTGGCGATAAACCTGCGCTTGAAATTGTAAATTTAGTCGCTCAGCGATTAGGTTTTATTTTGGCTGTTATGATCAATATCTTTAATCCGCAAAAAATATTAATTGGTTCGCCGCTATGTCGCGCTAAATCAGTGCTCTTTCCTTTGATGCTGAATCATATTCAAGATCACGTCATGCCTCGTTATGCAAAGTCACTCATTATTGAAGAAACAGAGTTAAGAAATAAAGGCACATTGCCAGCTGCATCTTTAGTGAAAGAAGCGCTGTACAACGGTTCTTTGTTAATTGAATTGATGCAAGGCTAAATTAAGCCAAATAAAACGTAACAAAACTGTTTTGTATGCGTAAATGCGTCAATTGATCATTAACGAATTCTCTATTTTTGAGCAATTAACTAAAAAATTGAGCTACCTCAAGCCACCAGAAACAGTGTTACCCTAAACTCTAATCTCTGTCATTTTTTATGAACCTGATTTATCTGTCATAACGGAAGTAAATTATATGTTAACACGCTTTTTTGTTACGGGGACAGATACCAACGTGGGTAAAACTGTTGTAACCCGAGCACTTCTTCAGTCATTAAATCGTGGCGGGTCAACGGCAGTAGGTTATAAGCCTATTGCAACAGAATTACATGAAACGGCTGATGGTGAACGTAATCGTGACGCTATGATTATTCATAATTCATCACCAGTTGAAGTTCGCTACGACGAAATTAATCCTATTTTGCTTGATAATTGTTATGTTAGCGAAAATGAAATCGATTTTAATAAAATTTCAAATGAGCTCGACAATTTAAGTAAAAAAGCAGAGTGTGTTGTTATCGAAGGTAATGGTGGTTGGCGTTATCTGCTTGATGATAATACTTTTTATTCTGATTGGGTGGTGAAAGAACAAATCCCAGTTGTTTTGGTTGTTGGTATTCAACCAGGCTGTGTCAATCACTCAATATTAACAGCGCAATCTATTATCAATGATGGTTTGAAATTAGTAGGTTGGGTTGCGAACAGAATAAATCCAGGATTACCTTATTACGCGAAAATAGTGGAAAGGCTGTCTCAGCATATTCCTGCACCGCTGATTGGTGAAATCCCGTATTTGTTACGTCCTGAAGAACGTGATCTCTCTTGTTACCTCGATTTAAGTCAGTTGGAAATCGCTGTACCTGCTTAAGAGAGAATATAAATAAGTAACGAAGTGGATTGCTATCTGTTTTTAAACGATACCAAACTTGTTACTTTTAAATGCCTGATGAGTAAATTCATTGGGTGTTTTTGTTTTTTCTGATTTAGTCGCAAACATACTAATGATAAAAATAGCACATAAAATTAAGACTAAATAAGATAGAGCGGATCAGATAAATCAGAAGAGTAGTCATTGATAAACAGTGGAAAGGAAAAGGGCGCTAACATTGCGCCCTTTTTTAACACAAGATTTTATCAACTTATAGATTAATGACGAGTATAGATGATTTTCTTGCTGTCATTTTCGCAAGTTCCAACAACTTTACCTTCTGTTTGTGCAACTTGGTCGTTTTCAACGACAGTTAAAGTAAAGTTAGCGGCTGGCACACCATTATTAACGATTTTTTGTTGAATAGACTCAACGACTTCATCACAACCCGCATTCGCGGCTAAAGGTGCAAATGCAACCAGTGTGGCCATTACTGCAAATACATATTTTTTCATTTCAATCACTCCTTGTTTTACAAAGCAAAACATCACTGTTTTACACGATTTTCTTATGGGTTAACAGGGCGACCCGTATTACTGTCTAAACAACGACGAGTTTCAGGCTCCCAATAAGCGTAGACGTTTGCACTTTTCAGACAAGCATCCCGCTCATCAATGGCTTTATCTACTTTATTAAATTCAATTTTTTCTCGCTGATTGACTTGGGTACGTAGCTCACGCTTTTGATCCCAATCCTCTTTCATTTGTCGAGCTTGTTCTTTATCTAAGACATTATCATAGCCATCACCATTAATGGTTACATTAGTGGAAGCGGCAACAGAAGAAAAAGAAGACACTGATAAACCAAGAAATAAGGAGAACACCATTGTTCTGATAACTTGTTTCTTAGTGAGTGTGTTGATCATGGTTGCTATCCTCTAAAGTTATGTCGCTATTACTGTCAATGACTATTATATCTTAATAATTATAGCTGATGCTTTAATAAAATATGAGTTTTCAGTGCGTTTAGCTCTGACGATGAACACTTAAGCCTGCAAATGATTGGCTAACAGGCATCATTTCTAGGGTATTGATATTTACATGAGCAGGTAATGTTGCTGTCCAATATACCGCTTCTGCCACATCTTCAGGTGTTAACGCATTTGCATTAGCATAAGTTTGCTCAACTTTATTACTATCACCTTTAAAACGAACTAATGAAAACTCTGTACCACCAACAAGTCCTGGTTCAATATCGGTCACACGAACTTTTTTACCTTGGAGATCAGCACGTAATCCTAAACTAAATTGTTTAACAAATGCTTTAGTGGCGCCATAAACATTACCGCCCATATAAGGCCAAGAAGCTGCTGTTGAGCTGATATTAATAACATGACCTTTGTTTCTTTCTACCATAAAAGGAAGAATAGCGCGGGTGACATGAACCAGACCTTTATTATTTGTCTCGATCATCGTATCCCAGTCATCAAGGTTGGCTTTATCGGCGGTATTTAAACCTAGGGCTAATCCTGCATTATTGACTAACACATCAATTTCGCGCCATTTTTCAGGTAATTGAGTGTAAATCTCACTGACTGCTTTTTTATCTGTCACATCTAACTGTAATGGATAAAATTGTTCACCTAGCTCTTTATGCAAGTTATTCAGTTTATCCAAACGACGGGCTGTACCAATAACTTTGTGTCCGTGGCTGATAAAATGACGAGCAATGGCTTCACCAAAACCAGCAGAAGCACCCGTGATAAAAATAATCATTTAATTACCCTCGATAGTTATAATAATTGAAAGTAAAAGGCTATCACTAGAAAGAGTCAAGTTTAAAAGTAGGGTTTGTGATAAATCAGGCTAAAAACAAGATCCTTTTCTTATATGAAAGATTTTTATCTTTAATAATAAGTAAGATTTTTGTTTTCAACTGTAAGATAAGAGGGATTAGATATAACAATTAACAATGCTGAGACTGGGCTTATTGAGCAATAAACCCAGCCTAGCTGAATAAGACAATATCAGTTATTTTTTACCAACTTGATGACCAATAACGCCACCTAAGACGCCACCACCAATAGTACCCAATGCGCTACCATCAGTTAAAATAGCACCACCGATAGCACCTGCACCGGCTCCAATTGCTGTATTACGGTCGCGTTTTGTCATGCTAGAACAACCCGCAAGTGAAAAAAGCAGAACAGAAGCGACACACAGTGTTCCAACCTTTTTTAACGTGATATTCATTTTTATAAACTCCGAAATAAAGGGCAATATAAAGATATCGTTATCGTATTTACACGAGCATCAGAATATTCGGGAACATAAGGGGAGAAAACTCTTAAAGTGAGTCATAATTCATAACTTATATTTTAAATGCGCTTTATCAAAATAATTTTTATTATCTATATTATTATTCTATGTTCAGAAGAAAAGCATCAATGCACTATGTCATTTATATGAGTTAAGATAACAGCATGATATTAATGAATAAATTTAAGATACTCTCTTCACAATTTGCATCGGGCTATTTTGGTGTAGTACTGGGGATGATAGGTACGGGTATGGCATGGCGCTATGCGGCTAAAGAGCATAACTATCCAGCTTATATTGGTGAAATATTTATTAGTGTGGGTTGTTTGGTTTGGCTAACACTGACGTTATTTCTATTGGGCAAATGGTTATTTCATCGACACGCTATTCTTGATGAAGTTAAACATCCCGTTGCCAGTGGATTTACCAGTTTATTTCCCGCAACAACAGTTTTAGTATCGATAGGTTTAAGTCCTTATTCACCGTTATTTTCTCTTGTATTATTTAGCCTCGGTGCGATTGCTCAGTTAGCGTATTCCAGTTGGCTGATTGGTTATCAATGGAAGGGTGAATATCCTAAAATGGCAACCACACCTGCATTATATTTACCGACAGTGGCGAATAACTTTATCTGTGCTATGGCATGTGGTGCATTTGGATTTAATGATTTGGGTATTTTATTTTTTGGCGCTGGCGTATTTTCTTGGTTAAGTTTAGAACCTGCTATTTTAAACAGAATACGTAGTGAAGGGTTAATGGATGAGAAGTCACGGCTCTCATTTGGTATTCAATTAGCTCCTGCTTTAGTTGCCTGTAGTGCATATTTGGCTATCAATGATAATCATATCGACTTCTTCGCTAAAATGTTATTAGGCTATGGCCTATTACAACTTTTATTTATGGTGAGATTAATCCCTTGGTTTGTTAAACAGTCATTTTCATTACCATTTTGGAGTTTTTCCTTTGGTGTCTCTGCGTTAGCAAAAGCATCATTAAATATGAGTATGGCATCTAATAGCCGTTTTATGCAGTTATTATCAACGGCACTATTTATCTTTGCTAATTTAATTATCTTACTACTGATTTGGCATTCATTATTATGGGTTTTTAGAGAGCTAAAAAAATTATGTTGTCCATCTAAAGTATTTTAATAACCATAGAAAAAGAGAGCCTAAACAAGATCCTTTAGGCTCTTTTTATTTTAAGTCGAAAGATAATTCAATAAAATATTAAAATACTTTAATAGGTAGAATTAAATTCTAATTGGTTTTCTACTTAAAATAGCCACGGTATTACCGATAAACATGGCTGAGTAATATAAAGGAACATAAATCAAACCTAAAGCAACCATCATAATACCAATCGATAACATTAATGCGACAGTGCTATCTGGTGATGTTAACTCTAAAAATCCTTTATCTAATCCAGTTAGAAATACCTTTTCTTGTAACCTTGCATATAACCATGATGCACCAACAAGAACGGCACCGAACCAAAAACTTAGCCAACATAATGCCGAAGTAAAAGACATCATATTATTTTTCATGATTTATTTTCCTTGTCAAATATAAAGCACACAATGAGTTATGATATTTTTTATAAAGATAAGCTCTTAGATTATATCGATAAATAAAAATAGATAAATACATATATGGGTAAGATGGCTAAATTAATATATAAAGAGTGCAAAGTTATTAATTGATTATTTGCTTATGATTTTTTATTACATACATCCACACATAAAGAAATATCGCGAATAATAATCACCTTTGAGGATAATTAGAGATGATTATTAAATAAGGCATCTATTAAATAAGGCATCTAAACGTTGATCATCCTGTTTTGAAAAGCGAAGAAGTTCCCAATTATTCACTAACAGCGATGAAAAGAAAACTCATTAACTTTGTTTTCTATACTTTTTAATTTGATAGACAAAATATCCTATTGCTAACGGTATGACCAATGGAATTAACACCATTATATATAATACACCGCCGCCTTTGGCTCCTCCGCCATTAATATACTCATCGAAAATGTGCTTTGAAAAATAATGAAGAAATATGTCGTCGCTGCATTTTTTAGCGAATGGAAGTAAGGGGATACAGATACAGCTATATGCCGTCTTTAAGTCCATTTCAGCCATATAAGGAAAAATTAAAGTATTAGTGCATTCTCACCCCATTGGTTATTAAGTCAAGAGAGGTATCTCATCAATAAGGTGAATCGATTCGCTTAACTTTGTTTCATTTGATATAAGTCAACAGGGTATGCTTCCTGTGTGGAAAGGTGATTGCAAAAGTAATCATTAAAACACATATGATTTGACAGATATATGTTGCAAGTGTAATTTAGCTAATCTAAAGAGAGGAGCAAATATGGAACCATTGCAATTATTTAAGGTATTAAGTGATCAAACAAGGCTAGATATTGTGTTGCTACTTAAAGCATCTGGCGAGTTGTGTGTTTGTGACATCTATACAGCCCTAAACTTATCCCAGCCGAAGACTTCTCGCCACCTAGCTATGTTGCGGGAAAGTGGGATATTGCTTGATTCTAAACATGGAAAATGGGTTCATTATCGTTTATCTCCCACATTATTACCGTGGGTGAAAAATATTATTGAAATCACCTACGCGACAGAGAAAAATAAAATAGCAGATTTGCTTAGAACTATTGAAAAGAAAGGAGCGGTTAGTTGCTGCTCTGAATAAAATTTTTTAATTTTATATATATGAAAAAACAGATATGAAAAACTAGAAGATAAGTCTTCTGAAAGAGGTTTTTATGTTTATTGCAGTATTAATATTTGTCCTAACAATCACTTTTGTTATTTGGCAACCTAAAGGTTTAGGTATCGGCTGGAGTGCAACCGCGGGTGCACTAGTTGCACTACTGTTAGGTGTCATTCATCTTCAAGATATTCCTGTAGTTTGGAATATCGTCTGGAATGCAACTGCCACATTTGTTGCTGTTATTATTATCAGTCTGATTTTGGATGAAAGTGGCTTTTTTGAATGGGCAGCACTTCATGTTGCAAAATGGGGCGGTGGTAAGGGTCGTCTTTTATTTAGCTATATTATCCTGCTAGGTGCATCCGTTGCTGCACTGTTTGCCAACGATGGCGCTGCACTTATTTTAACACCCATTGTGATTGCAATGTTGCTCGCTCTTGGATTTAGTAAAGGCACAACATTGGCTTTTGTTATGGCGGCAGGATTTATTGCAGATACCGCGAGTTTGCCTTTAATTGTTTCAAATTTAGTCAATATCGTCTCTGCTGATTTCTTTAATATCGGATTTACGGAATATGCCTCAGTGATGGTTCCGGTTGATATTGCCGCTATTATCGCGACATTAATTATGTTGCATTGGTTTTTCCGCAAAGATATTCCTCAGCAATATGACACCTCTAAATTAGCGATGCCTGCGACAGCGATTAAAGATGTGAAAACATTTAGAGCAGGTTGGTTGGTATTGCTTCTTTTATTGCTTGGTTTTTTCATACTGGAACCGTTGGGTATTCCGATTAGTGCCATTGCAGCTGTTGGTGCCGTAATTTTGTGGTTTGTCGCGGCACAAGGAAAGGCGATTAATACTCGAAAAGTTTTACGAGAAGCACCTTGGCAAATCGTGATTTTCTCCCTTGGTATGTACCTTGTTGTTTATGGATTACGCAATGAGGGTTTGACTCATTATCTATCAGAAGTACTCAACACATTGGCAGAAAAAGGAATATGGGAAGCGACATTAGGAACAGGGTTTATTACCGCATTTTTATCTTCAATTATGAACAATATGCCAACTGTTCTTGTAGGTGCTTTATCTATTGAAGGTAGCAATGCGACGGGTTTAATTAAAGAAGCGATGATTTATGCCAATGTCATTGGTGCAGATCTCGGTCCAAAAATTACACCAATAGGAAGTTTAGCAACTTTATTGTGGCTACATGTATTATCACAAAAAAATATGACCATTACATGGGGCTATTATTTCAAAACGGGCATTATTATGACTATCCCAGTGCTGACAGTAACATTAATTGCTTTAGTACTTAGACTTACGTTAATAAATTGATGGTGACATTATGAGCAATATTACAATCTATCATAATCCAAATTGTGGTACTTCTCGCAATACGCTTGAAATGATCCGAAATAGTGGAATAGAGCCAGAAATTATCCATTATCTAGACACACCACCATCTAAACAGATTTTAGAAAAAATCATTGCTGATATGAATATTTCAGTTCGAGCATTATTACGAAAGAATGTTGAACCTTATGATAAATTAGGTCTTGGTCATATTGATGCTACTGATGAGCAACTTATTGATTATATGCTGCAATATCCAATATTAATCAATAGACCTATTGTTGTGACACCATTAGGAACTCGGTTATGCCGTCCTTCAGAAGTCGTTTTGGATATTCTTCCAAAAGCACAGAAAGGTGCCTTTTCAAAAGAAGATGGACAAAATGTTGTCGATGAAAAAGGGAATCGGCTGATATAAAAGAGTCTATTAACTATTTTTACGGTATTTTGCAGTAATAGAAGCCTCGTTAAGACGAGGTTTTCTTATGGTAATTAAGAAGCCAACACTATCTGACTTGAGAAAGAAGGAGGGCGGAAATGACAAAATAAAACACCCGCAAGCAGGTGTTTTATCATATTCAGCAAATATCGCTTATTCTTCGAAGTACCAATATCCTTGATTGATAAATTCGGTTAATTCCGCAACAAAGGCTGGGTTCTTCAATGCTTCACCAAGTCGATCTGCTCCAACTTCTGTAAACTGGCATAATGCATCTGCTCCCTTCGTTTCTTTGGTGGCCCAAGCTTCTGTATTCACAAAGAAATTTTCTCCGATGCGTAGAACGCGTAGTCCGCTTAGTCGGATCAGTTTTTCACCGTCATTCAACGCATTCAGTACTTCTTCTGGCTGATAAGGTGGTTCTGAAGGTGCAATATCTAGCTCATGACGCGGTGTAGTTGCAAAACGGCCTAA
This sequence comes from Proteus sp. PR00208, assembly GCF_016238545.1. Taxonomy (NCBI): domain Bacteria; kingdom Pseudomonadati; phylum Pseudomonadota; class Gammaproteobacteria; order Enterobacterales; family Morganellaceae; genus Proteus; species Proteus sp. PR00208. The sequence goes on from NZ_JAEHQE010000003.1 coordinate 73,918, forward strand.
CCACTGTTCAAAATCATCGGGCTTGTTGATCATCTCAATCATCATGGCGCGCAGGCGTTCAACTTCATGAGCTTCCATTATTCCTGCATTGTCGCGTACTGTCAGGTTTGGATCGCCATAATTGATCCCACCCAGATCTTGTTCTAGTGCATAGTCTGCAAAACTACTCAGCAAATCACGGCCATTTGGTCCACGAAAGCCGACAGAATAATTCATGGTATCTTCAAAGGTGAAGCCATCGTGAGGGAATCCAGGCGGGATATATAAAATATCTCCCGGTGCCATTTCCACATCAATAATTGGCTCAAACGGATCAACATGCAGTAATGCGGGATGAGGGCAGAACTGGCGCATTGGCAGGGCATCACCCACACGCCAGCGACGACGTCCCATTCCTTGAATGATAAAAACATCATAGTTATCAATATGTGGTCCGACACCACCTCCTGGCACTGAATAGGAGATCATCAGGTCGTCAAGACGCCATTCAGGCAACACTCGAAATGGTTTCACCAGTTCAGCTGCTGGCATATGCCAATGGTTGACAGCTTGAACTAGCAGTGACCATCCTTCTTCGCCTAATTCGCTGAAGTCTTCAAACGGACCGTGACTTGCTTCCCATTTGTTGCCAGTGAGGCTAACAAGGCGGCTGTCGATTTCTGGTTCCATTGCAAGACCAGCCAGTTCATCTGGTGTGATAGGATCAACAAAATCAGGAAATGCGTTTTTCAGTACAACAGGTTTTTTTTGCCAGTATTTTTCTAAAAATTCAGGCCAGTTAAGATTCAGTTTGTTAACCATGTGACCACATCTGTATCAATGAGTAAGTTGGTAATTATAGAAGTAATGCATTGTGATATTTTTGTTTGGCGTCAAATGGTAGTTAATAACTGTCAGGGGAATGTTTGTAGCTTTGAAGAAAAAACAAAACTATATTCAAGCTTTAGAAAAAGCATTGGTAAATAAGTGTTAAGTTAAGGATCAACCAACATCATCAACCAGCCAAAAACAGAGATTTCAATGCCTATCCGTATTTGGACACCAAGATTCGCATAATGTATATTATGTTAAATTGAATTCAATGTATAAACTCAGACTTTGTGAACCTTATTAATACCCCCACATAATGGCCAATTTCGTATCAAACCTTCTCCTTACCTTTTTACATTAAAATACTGAGCAAATATTTAATAGTTAATGATGAACAAAAACGTAACGCTTTTATTTTAATGCATCAACTCGATACTTATTTATCTAATGCGTTGTTATCTTCTATGCGATTAATTTTAGTACTGTACAAGCCTTAGTACCTTCTTATTTATTAGCGTTACCGCTTTCTATTGTCAGACAAAAAGCATTACAAGATGCAAATTTTTTGACCTTTATTTGCCAACAATTAAGCCAAAAACTTTATCAATCATCGTTAAAACACTCTCAATCCCCCTATTCTTCAGAATTTAAATTACGCCGATATTTATTTTTTAAAACTCAGCAAGAAGGACTCTCTTTTCAATTAGAAAAAAGAGATCCATTAGCGGCAATGCTTGGGATCTCAACCAGACAATTAAACCGCGCGTTAGCACATTTAGTGAGTATTAAAGCGATTACATTAAAGAACAAATCGATAACGGTATTAAATTGTGAATGCTTATCCTACATTGATAATTCAAATGAATAGGTTTTAAATAATAGATATTCAATTGAATATCAACTAATTACCTCATCTCTATCTTGTTCATTTTTTTTGATCCCTTAAAGCAAATGTTTTAAATGGTAATGAAATAAACTTGAGCTACAATTTAATAAACCTGCTGGAATAAACATAAAAAAACTTACTTTCATATCTTTAATTCATTTTAAAAAGAAATAGTTATCTGTATTGCTAATAAAGCGCGGTACGCTCACACCTTTTATTTAATAAAGGGTTAATTCCTTTTAAATAGGAAATCAAAAATCATGAATAAAACTTTCGCGACTGAAATATTTATCAATGGTGAGATCCATACTCTTGATAGAGAAAATCCTATCGCTCAAGCGATAGCCGTCTATCAAGGTAAATTTCTTTTTATTGGCTCAAATGATGAAGCGATGCAGTTTCAAAATGCAGAAACAAAAATCATTGATCTAAAAAAACACATTATTATTCCTGGGCTTAATGACTCGCATCTTCACCTTATTCGCGGTGGATTAAATTATAACCTTGAATTACGGTGGGAAGGCGTACCTTCGCTTTCTATTGCTCTTGAGATGTTAAAGGCACAAGCACAAGTGACACCGTCACCGCAATGGGTGCGTGTTGTTGGTGGTTGGAGCGAATTTCAATTTGCAGAGCGCCGTATGCCAACGCTAGATGAAATAAATGCGGTTTCTCCTGATACGCCAGTTTTTGTATTACACCTCTATGACAGTGCATTGCTAAACAAAGCCGCTTTACGTGCGATTGGTTATACCAAAGAGACGCCCAATCCACCGGGAGGCGAAATTCAGCGTGATGAACATGGCAACCCTACTGGATTGTTGATAGCAAAACCCAACGCTATGTTGCTCTATTCTGCATTAGCAAAAGGCCCTAAATTACCCCTTGAATATCAAGTGAATTCAACTCGTCAATTTATGAGAGAACTCAACCGCCTTGGTGTAACTAGCGCTATTGATGCGGGTGGTGGTTTTCAAAATTATCCTGAAGATTATCAAGTCGTTGATGAGCTAGCCAAGAATAATCAATTAACTATTCGTATTGCTTATAATTTATTTACCCAAAGACCAAAACAAGAATTTGAAGATTTCCAACAATGGACATCAATGGTATCACCTGGTGATGGCAGTGATTTTTATCGTCATAACGGTGCGGGTGAAATGTTAGTTTTTTCTGCGGCTGATTTTGAGGACTTCTTACAGCCAAGACCTGATCTTCCTGAAAATATGGAAGCTGAATTAGAAAAAGTGATCCGTCATTTAGTCGAACATCGCTGGCCATTTCGTTTACATGCCACTTATAACGAATCTATTAGTCGTATGTTAGATGTCTTTGAAAAAGTAAATAAAGACATTCCTTTCGATGGATTACATTGGTTTTTCGATCATGCTGAAACCATCAGTGAGAAAAATATTGAACGAGTTAAAGCGCTTGGTGGTGGATTAGCAATTCAACATCGTATGGCATTCCAAGGCGAATATTTTGCACAACGTTATGGCACAAAAGCACTGAAACAAACACCGCCTATCGCCAAAATGCTAAATGCAGAAGTGCCTGTGGGATTAGGTACAGATGCAACCCGTGTAGCTAGTTACAATCCGTGGACAGCGCTTTATTGGTTAGTTTCTGGGCGTACTGTGGGTGGTCTACAAATGTATGACGGCGATAATCGTTTAGACAGAGATACAGCGCTTATGTTATGGACGATGGGGAGTTCATGGTTCTCCAATGAACAAGGTAAAAAAGGTCAAATTAAAGCAGGTCAACTTGCCGATTTTATCGCCCTTTCTGCTGATTATTTTCGAGTGCCAGAAAACGAGATCAAAGCAATTGAATCACTTTTAACGGTAGTGGATGGAAAAATTGTGTATGCAAATGGTGATTTTTCATCATTAACACCACCGTCTATTCCCGTATTACCAGATTGGTCGCCTGTGATCAAAGTGCCAGGTCATTATTCTTATTTACAACAAGAGACAAAAACAGCGGTATTAAATCAGTTACATCAATGCTGTGGTGCCTGCCATGTTCATGGGCATCAACATGATATCGCTCGCCAATCATCCATTCCTATTTCAGATGATAATGCATTTTGGGGCGCTTTAGGCTGTTCTTGTTTTGCATTCTAATTTTTATGATAACGATGGTCGGTAATTTATTTACCGGCCATTTCAAACAAAGAGAGATAAGACGATGGCAACGCAACGCGCCTCTGCATGGTCGCCCTTACGTAATCGCATTTTTTTCGTATTATGGATGGCAACGCTATTTTCTAATATTGGTACTTGGATGAATGATGTGGGTGCTGGTTGGTTGATGACAAACCTAAGCCCTGATCCCGTTATGATTGCTGCTATTCAAGCCATGACGACATTACCTGTTTTCTTATTAGCACTTCCAGCTGGAGCCATTGCTGATATTTTCGATAAACGAAAACTGCTTATTTTCGTCAATATCTTAATGCTCTGTGCTGCCACTCTATTGGCTGTTTTGGTTTATTTCAATGTTATCAGTATTGGCTGGTTATTATTAATTACCTTTGTTTTGGGTTCTGGTGCGGCGTTTTTAGGCCCTGCATGGCAAGCTATTGTGCCAAGTATTGTCGAGCCTCATGAATTAAAATCAGGTATTGCCTTAAACAGTATGGGAATTAATATCAGCCGTGCAATAGGCCCCGCACTTGCAGGTATTTTGATTTCTCAAGTCGGTCTTTATCTTCCATTTTTACTTAATGCCTTGAGCTTTATCGCCATTATCCTTGCTGTCTGGTGGTGGGAAGGTGAGAAAAAAGAAGAAGAGAAACTCCCTGCTGAATCTGTTGTGGCAGCAATGATCTCTGGTTTACGTTATGCGCGTTATAGCCCCGCGTTGATAAAAACGATTATAAGAGCCACCAGCTTTTTTATTTTTGCAAGTGCCTATTGGGCAATGTTACCGCTAGTGGCTCGTGTCTCATTGCAAGGTGATGCGACATTATACGGTTTATTAACGACTAGCATTGGTATTGGTGCTGTCGTTGGCGCATTTAGCTTATCAACATTACGTGAAAAATTTAGCACCAGCACACTCATTGCTTTTGGCACCATAGGTACAGCTTTGGTGTTATTTATTTTTGCCAGTGCAACTTCAAAATATCTCGCTATTTTCGCCAGTATGCTTGCAGGATTTAGTTGGATAATCACCCTTTCCACATTAATGGTCTCCGCACAAACAGCATTACCTAATTGGGTTCGTGCGAGAGGTCTTGCACTCTATTTAACTGTGTTTTCAGGCTCTATGGCGTTAGGATCTCTCGTTTGGGGACAAATCGCTTCACATACTTCAGTGACGATCGCGTTACTGTGTGCAATGGTTGGGATTATTTTAGTTTGGTTATGTGTTTTGCGTGTCAAATTAGAACACGACAACATCAACTTACAGCATTCAGAACACTTTATTCTTGATGATGGACTTATTGAGATCACAACAGATAAAGGCCCTGTGTTAATTACCGTCAATTATCAAATTGAAGCAATTCACCGTGAGCAATTTCTCAGTTTAATGAATCGACTAAAAACGGTTCGTTTAAGAGATGGCGGTTATTCATGGGGATTGTTTGTTTCATCTGATGCGATTACGGAAAATAACGCTCAAACTTATATGGAAACTTTTATGGTGGCTTCTTGGGCTGAGCATCTTCGTCAACATGATCGCGCGACAATGGATGATAAACAGTTGCAACAACAATTAGATAAAATAATTAGCGCTAAAAAAGTGACACACTCTTTTTCTGCTTTTTCACGTAAGAAGTAATTAATTAGCCAAGCCATTAAAACTTACTGAATTAACTTAATGGCTTGGCTTATTTGTTTGTAATAACCTCTAAAATTCAATGTTACTTCACCCTCATTTTTTGCAGCACTAATCACGGTATTACGTTTATTTAATTCTAATGTAGTCCAATTACTGCCATTCACGCTGTACTGTGTTTCAACACCCACACCTTTGGCATTATCAGATGATGTATTTAATGCAAGTACGGTGCTATTTCCTGAAAATGCAGTGCCTTTAGGCGTTAAAATAACGGATAAACCTTTAGGACAGTCTAAGGTTAAATTCCAATTAATAATAAATAGAAATGGTATTAGTCATTATGGTTAAGGATTTAATGGGTGTGTTGTAATCAACACGTTATGCTGGATAACAATGCATCACCTTTATTTTATTCAGCCTAGTTTATTGCCACTCTCACTGCTTTCTTGTACTCTGCACCGCTTCTTACCTTTGAAATAACTAAAACGTATTTGAGAAAATCATGACAGGACATATTTCTAAAGATCCGCTACATGGCATCACTCTTGAAATGCAAGTAAATGCACTAGTAGCAAAATATGGTTGGGCTAAATTAGGGCAACTCATCAAAATTAACTGTTTTAGAAGTGATCCTAGCGTGAAATCGAGTTTAAAATTTTTGCGCAGAACACCTTGGGCGCGAGCAGAAGTGGAAGCGCTATATCTTGATTCTCTTGAAGCAGATATTGATGATGTGATTGAAGTTATCGATCACCCAGACTGTGATCCGTGGGCGAATAGTAGGAAGAGATAGGCGTTTTTATTTCCCTTTTGCCATGATTATCTCACTCATCCCTAAACTCTTTCGGCGTCATACCAAATTCTTTTTTAAAGATAGAGTAAAAATATTGCAGTGATGGATAGCCACACATCACGGATATTTCTTGTATCGCAAGTGTTGTGGTGGCTAATAAATTTTGAGCCCGTTTGAGCTTTTCTTCATAAATAACCGTGTGAATTGTCTTGCCAATTTCCTTTTTAAAGCGTTGTTCTAAATTAGAACGCGACATATTAACCGCATCTAAAACTTGCTCCGTTTTTATCCCCTTGCAAGCATTGTAATAAATATAATGCATAGCCTGTACAACGGTAGGATCGTTAAATGAATGGAAATCTGTTGAACGACGCTCAACAATTTTAACAGGGGGGACTAATATTCTTTGCTGTTTATCTGTTGAGTGCCCTTCTAATGTTTGATGTAAAAGCTTTGCTGCTAAATATCCCATTTGCCGTGAGCCTTGTACAACAGATGAAAGTGCAATGCGCGATAAATAACGAGTCATATCTTCGTCATCAATACCGATAATGCTTATTTCTTCAGGCACATTAATATTTAAATTATCGCAGACTTGCAGTAAATGACGCGCTCTTGCATCGGTGACTGCAATAATCCCTGTTTGTGGGGGTAATGTTTGTATCCAATCGGATAAACGGTTTTGCGCATGTTGCCAATTTTCTTGGGTAATATCCATGCCGTTATAAACAATGCCCGGATATTTTTCACTGGTGACTAATTGACGAAATGCATGCTCTCGTTCATTAGACCAATGAGGGTGATCTTTGGCTGGTAAACCATAAAAAGCAAAGTGTTTAAGCCCTTTTTGCTTTAAATGTAAAAAGGCTTGCTGGACTAATTCATAATTATCTGTGGCGATATAAGGTACAGATGGATAATTTTCTTCTTGATGATAAGAACCACCCACACCAATAACCGCTAATGGTAATTGGCTTAAATGTTTTGTAATAATGGGATCATCAAAATCAGCAATAATACCATCACAAACCCAACGGTTTATATTATCAAGCCGAGTACGAAAATCCTCTTCAATAAATACATCCCAATGACACTGTGATGCTTGAAGATATTCTCCAACACCCTCAACCACTTGTCGGTCATACACTTTATTAGCGTTGAATAACAGCACAATACGAAAGTATTTATCTTTTTTCATTTTACTCTACCTAATTACCCAGCCAGGCATTAAACCACAGCTTTAATTTTGCTAGAACTTGCTTTCATCGCTATGTGACTACTATCACACAAGCCAAATTTCGTAATAGCAAAGTAAAAAATAGGAATAACCAATGTTAATAACAACGAGTATTTTGTTTTTAAACCCGATTGCCGAGGAGATTTCTCATGTATCAGAATAACTTTAATAAATTAATTTCTAGGCAAAATACCTATAGTGCAAAATGGTGTAATAGTAACGCCAATGTTATCCCGTTATCTGTTGCAGATATGGATATTCCTGCGCCTGATTTTATTATTAATGAACTCACTCAATTTAATCTTAAAGGCATTTATGGCTATACCGACCTGAGCCATGATTGGAATAATGTTGCTGCCAATTGGTTTAAAACGCAATATCAGTGGGTTGTTGCCCCTGAGACGATTGTGTTTTGTCCTCGTATTATTCAAGCGGTTTCGCTTTATATTCAAAACTTCACACAAATTGGCGATAAAGTCACAACGCTGTCACCAGCTTATCATCCTATTAGCAATGCCGTTTGTGTCAATCAACGTGAACTATTAGAAAGTCCGTTGAGTTATCGTGACGGCTATTATGAAATTGATTTTGATGACTTGGAAAGTAAGTTTAAACAGTCTGTCTGCTTTATTTTGCTATCGCCACATAACCCAACAGGAACGGTATGGCAAAAAAGTGACTTATTAAAAATAGTGGAACTTGCGCAAAAATATCAGGTTTTTATTATTTCTGACGATGTGCATGCAGATTTTATTTTTGATGACGCAACTTATCACCCTATTTCATCAGTAAATACATATGTAGAACAACACTCCTTTATTTGTACTTCTCCCGCTAAAACATTCAATTTAGCTGGCCTTGAAATTGCCAATATTGTTATTGCCAATCCTGAATATCGTGAAAAATTCAAGCAATGCTTAATTGCTGCGGGTATTCATAATCCTGGCTATTTTTCAGTGCCCGCTTTTTTACAAGCCTATACCTTACAAGGCCAACAGTGGGTTGGTGAATTAAAAATGTACCTTGCTGATAACCGTCGTTGGGTAAAAGAACAATGTGAACGTTACTTTCCTAATTGGGTTATCACACAAAGTCATGGCACCTACATGCTATGGATCAACTACCAAAAGATGCAGTTATCTGAAGAACAACTAAAACATTGGTTTGTTTCATTAGCTGAAGTGGAAATGAGTTGGGGGCGTGGTTTTGGTGCGGTTGGGGATGGTTTTTTCCGCATTAATATCGCGACACCTCGTTCAATATTAGAAACCGTTTTCACTCGGCTTATTCGTACCTTACCTCATGCCAGTTCGGAATAAATTACAATGAAAACGCAAACGATAAACAGCCCGAGAACACCTACATTACTCGAATCACTCTTTCCTATATTCACCATGGTGGTGCTATTAGGCGGAGGCTACGCCGCTTTTGATTTACCACCAGAGCCTTTAATGGTGCTATCTACCGTTGTAGCTGCGCTATTAGTAAAACGATTAGGATATCGCTATGACGAGATCTTAACGGCAATCTCACAAAAAATTGCTAAAACCATGCCAGCATTGCTGATTTTAATCAGTGTGGGCTTATTAATAGGCACATGGATGATTGGTGGCACCATTCCACTGATGATCTATTACGGATTAAAAATGATCAGCCCAGAAATGCTGTACGTTACGGCATTATTGGTCACATCATTAGTATCAGTCTGTACGGGAACTTCATGGGGCTCTGCGGGAACCATCGGCGTTGCTTTTATGGGCGTAGCTGTAGGTATGGATGCTAACCTTGCCGCAACCGCAGGTGCGGTAGTTGCCGGCGCCTATTTTGGTGACAAACTTTCACCATTATCAGGTGATACTAACCTTGCAGCTATGGCAGCTAGAATCGACCTTTATCAGCATATCTGGCACTTACTTTACACCACACTGCCTTCTCTGATTTTAACGGCGATTGTGATGACTGTTTATGGCATGAATGGCGATTTAGCTGGTCAAGGTGTGCCAGAAAAAATGACATTAATTACAAATGGTCTTGAGAATGTTTATAACTTCAATCTAATCCTTCTCATTCCAGTATTAGTGATTTTATATGGTTCAGTAACGAAAAAACCGACTATCCCAGTGATGTTAGCTTCTGCCGCTATTGCGATGTTTAACGCTTATCTTATTCAAGGTTTTGGTTTACATGACATCGTAAAAAGTGCCGTTGATGGCTTTAATGTCTCGATGATCCAAGGTAAAGAAGTCCCTGAATTATTAGGTAATTTATTAAATCGTGGTGGCATGAACTCAATGATGAGCACCTTGCTTATCTGTTTCTGCGCCCTCTCTTTTGCCGGTACTTTATCGTTAAGTGGCGCATTAGAAGTGATTGTCCATGCATTGTTAAAAAAGGTTCACTCAACAGGTTCAATGATCTTAGCCACAATTGCTTGTGGGCTAACCATGATTGGCGTGACCTGTAATGGACAAATCTCAATCCTTATTCCTATCGAAATGTTACGCGGTGCCTATATCGAACGAGGATTACACCCTAAAAACCTCGCTCGTACTGTCGAAGACTCCGCCACTATCTTTGAACCTATTTTACCGTGGACAGCCGCAGGGGCTTATATGGCAGGTACGTTAGGTGTTGCAACCTTAAGTTACTTACCTTGGGCCGTATTGTGCTGGAGTGGCATCTTCTTTGCCATGCTGTGGGGTTTCACGGGCTTTGGCATTACCAAATTAACACCAGAAGAGCAGGAAGAAATGACTGCTGAGCTTGAATCACATTCAGAATTACAACTTGATACTAAATAAGGACGGTTCCATGTCTTACTTTGATAAAATTGAACAAATTCAATATGAAGGCACAACAAGCGATAACCCATTAGCGTTTCGTTACTATAATCCTGATGAGATTATTTTAGGTAAGCGAATGGAAGATCACCTAAGATTTGCGGCTTGTTATTGGCATAACTTCTGCTGGAATGGTTCTGATATGTTCGGTATCGGTACTTTTGATAGACCGTGGCAAACACCGGGTGAAGCCTTAGAGCAAGCAAAACGCAAAGCTGATGTTGCCTTTGAATTCTTTCATAAACTCAATGTTCCTTTCTACTGTTTTCATGACGTCGATGTTATTTCTGAAGGTAATAATATCAATGAATATATCTCTAATATGGCGGCAATCACCGATGTATTAGCGAGAAAACAAGAAGAAACCAACGTTAAGTTATTATGGGGAACGGCAAACTGCTTCACTAATCCTCGTTATGGTGCAGGTGCGGCAACTAACCCAGATCCTGACGTTTTTGCATGGGCAGCGACACAAGTCTGTGAAGCGATGAAAGCGACAAAAACACTGGGTGGCGAAAACTATGTATTATGGGGCGGACGCGAAGGCTACGAAACGCTATTAAACACGGATTTACGCCAAGAAAGAGAGCAAATTGGCCGTTTTATGCAGATGGTCGTTGAACACAAACATAAAATTGGTTTCCAAGGCACATTATTGATTGAACCCAAACCACAAGAGCCGACAAAACATCAGTATGATTACGATACTGCGACTGTTTATGGTTTCTTAAAACAGTTTGGCCTTGAAAAAGAAGTCAAAGTAAATATTGAAGCAAACCACGCTACATTGGCGGGACATAGCTTCCACCATGAAATTGCCACTGCCATTGCGCTAGGGATTTTAGGTTCAGTTGATGCTAACCGTGGCGATCCACAATTAGGTTGGGATACAGACCAATTCCCAAATAGCGTAGAAGAAAATGCACTCGTGATGTATGAAATTCTTAAATCAGGTGGCTTCACAACGGGTGGTTTAAACTTTGATGCTAAAGTTCGTCGTCAAAGTAATGATAAATATGACCTTTTCTATGGGCATATTTCAGGAATGGACACGATGGCAATAGCGTTACGCATTGCGGCAAGAATGATCCAAGATGGTGGACTTGATAAATTCACTGCACAGCGCTATTCAGGTTGGAGTGCTGAATTTGGTCAAAATATCTTACAAGGTCAATTAAGCCTTGAAGATGTGGCGAAATATGCACAAAGCAATACCTTAGCACCACAGTTACAAAGTGGACGCCAAGAAATGCTCGAAAGCTTAGTGAATCGCTATATTTTTGGTTAATAGCATCAATGTAATAACACAGCGGGTTTTCCGCTGTGTTTATTAATTAGATACAGGTCATGAGGTAATTTCATGTATTTAGGGCTAGATTTAGGCACATCAAGCGTTAAAGCGATCATAATGAATGAACAAGGTGACGTTGTCACTAGCCATTCAGTTCCTTTAACAATTTCACGCCCTCACCCTCAATGGTCAGAACAAGATCCACTACAATGGTGGCAAGCAACAGAAGAAGCCATTCTTCAGCTTGGATGTCATTTTCCAATGGATCAAATTGAGGCGATTGGATTAAGCGGACAGATGCATGGCGCCGTTTTGCTTGATGATCAGCAAGCGGTTTTACGTCCTGCAATATTATGGAATGATGGACGCAGTTTTAAACAGTGCCAAATGCTTGAGGCGCAATATCCTCAGTTTAAAAAAATCACGGGTAACTTAGTTATGCCCGGCTTTACTGCGCCAAAACTACAATGGGTTGCTGAATATGAACCTGAAATCTTTCAACGCATTGCACATGTTTTATTACCTAAAGATTTTTTACGTTGGAAGATGAGCGGTAATTTCGCCAGTGATATGTCAGATTCAGCTGGTACGCTTTGGTTAGATATGCAAAAACGAGATTGGAGTGATGAGCTTTTAAAGGTAACAGGATTAACGCGTCGTCAAATGCCCACGTTGTTTGAAGGTAATCAAATAACGGGCTATCTATTGGCTGATATCGCTAAAAAATGGCAGATGAAACAAGTACCTATTATTGCTGGTGGCGGCGATAATGCAGCAGGTGCAATTGGCGTGGGTGTTTATCAACCAGGTCAGGCAATGCTTTCTTTAGGTACGTCGGGTGTTTATTTTGTGGTGAGTGAACAGTTTCTCCAAAATAGTGATAATGCCGTACACAGTTTTTGTCATGCATTACCTAATACTTGGCATTTAATGTCGGTGATGCTGAGTGCTGCATCATGTCTTGATTGGGTGTGTCAACTAACAGGTATTGAGAGTGTGAGTGCGATGTTTGAAGAAATTGAACACGCTACTTTTGCTGATAGCCCTCTACTTTTTTTACCTTATCTTTCAGGTGAACGGACACCTTATAACAACCCTAATGCGAAAGGTATCTTTTGGGGATTAACCCATGAGCATCAACGAGCTGATTTATGCCAAGCGGTTCTAGAAGGAGTGAGTTTTGCGTTACGGCAAGGTATTGAAGTTGCTGAAAATGCAGGTCAATCAGCTGATAATATTACATTAATTGGTGGTGGAGCCAGAAGTGGATATTGGCGGCAACTGCTTGCTGATATTACAGGAAAAACACTTGATTATCGCCAAGGCGGTGATGTTGGCCCTGCTCTTGGTGCAGCAAGATTGGCTCAATTAGCGGTAAATCCAGCACATTCATCACAAGTTATTCTTTCTCAACCTAAGCTTAAAAAACGTCATACACCAAATTTAGAAAAACATAAAATATACGATAAAAAATATCATGCATTTAAAAAGTTATATTCATTAATAGAGACGATGGAAATATAACAATATTGCGTCAATATCAGGGTATTTAGAGCAATTAATTGAAAGTAAAACCTTTAAGGTAACTCCTTGCTAGTAATCGAATTTACTAGCAAGGCAAAAAATTAACGATATCCCCGACTGTGGTTTTTGGCTGACCAACTGTAGGTTTCATCACTCGGGGCTAGTTTTTGTTTTTTCTTGAGGGCTTGTGCTTTTTTGGTGGCTTTTTCAACTTCGAGGGAGATTTCGGTAATAATGGAGTCTTTGACTTTGTTCATTTCAGCATTCGTTAATTCACGCCCTAATTTCTTTCTCTCTTGACCTATTCGGGTTCTTACTCGCATTTGTTGGGCATCTGTCATTTCTTGGAGTGTCAGTTTCTTCATTCTATTACCCTACTTATGTTGAGTGAGGAGTCTTTAATATAGCATTATCCCGTTATTGCATCATCACTATATTCTTAAATTTAGATCGCTATTTTATTGAAGATCCATTACGCCTTAAAAAAGCGCGTAATGGATGAAGTTTAATAACCAATAACTTAAATAATTAAATTAATTTCAAAAAGGTCACTTTGAATTCATCAATATCTTGTTGTGTTGTTGCCCAAGAAGTACAAAGACGTAAACAACTCAAATTAGGGGCTTCAAGTAAAACACGATGAAAAACAAACTGCTGTGTTAATTTTTCTGCAATCGTGTTTGGCAAAATAACAAAAATTTGGTTGGATTCTGGTGGCGCTAAAAATTCAAAGCCTTGTGCAGTAAAGAACTCAGTTAATTGTGATGCCATTTCATTAAGGTGTTTACCTAATTTGAAATAGAGATCCTCTTTAAATAAAGCTTCAAATTGCGCGCCTAATAACCAGCCTTTCGCTTGTAATCCACCCTTTTGTTTTAAGCTAAAACGAAAATCAGATTTTAGTGCTGGGTGACAAATCACTAGCGTTTCAGCTGACATTGCACCAATTTTAGTGCCACCAATATAAAAAGCATCGGTTAAGCTAGCGATATCTTCGATAGTCAGATCGCTTTGTGCAGACATTAATCCTGCTGCCAAACGAGCACCATCAAGATATAACCATAAGTTATGCTCGTTACAGAAATCACGCAGTGCTTGCAACTCCGCTTTGCGATAAACCGTACCAATTTCGGTGGCATTCGTAATATAAACAAGCTTAGGTTGAACCCAGTGTTCATCGTTATGTTCAGCGAGAATAGGTTTTAACAATGCGGGCGTTAATTTACCATCTGCCGAAAAAGTGGTGATAACTTTGTGCCCCGTTGCTTCAATAGCACCTGTTTCATGTGTAGCGATATGCCCAGTACTAACAGAAATAACAGCTTGGTGTGGACGTAAAAAATGAGAGATAGCGGTTAAATTAGTAATGGTGCCACCATTAAAAAAGTGAATATCTGCACTAGGTTGTTGAATACGCTGTTTTATTGATTGAGCAGCTTGATGACAAAGCTTATCCATACCATATCCATCATAGCGTTGCCCTATTGTATCAGTGATTGCTTTCATGACCGCAGGATGTGCAATTTCATTATAATCATTTTGGAAGCGGTACATGTGTTCTCCTGTCGAATGTTGTGTTTTTATCGTGTTTTATAAAGAAAAAAGAAAAACGCTTTACATCTAATCAATACAAAGATTGAATGTAAAGCGCTTTAATATATTGAAAAAGTCAGTTATTTAAAACCGATTATTTGATATTAATTATTTAAAGCAAACCTCGCCCCAACGTGCTAATCCTGCGGTGACAGAGCCAAAATCATTACCTTTAACAATAGGAACATTGGGTAACTGTTGTTCTATTGCTTGGCATAAAATAGGTGAACGAGCCGAACCTCCAGTCATAAAGATAGCGTCCGGTTTTATTCCCCCTTGTTTTACCGCATCATTAACCAATTCAATCATTTTACTTTTTGGTGATTCAATAGATTCAACCATTTGATCACGTTCAATCGTTAATTCTAAGGTTTCACTTAATAACGCGATATTAGCAATATATTCAGGAGAATCTGATAAGGCAATTTTGGCTTTTTCAGCACGTCGAACAATGCTGTAACCCAATGTTTCATTATAGACTTCAATAAGGCGTGTTATTTTTTCAGGCTCTTTTGCGTCCCGTCTTAACTGATTTAATACAGCAAGGTTTTGACGAGAATAAAAATCTTTTTGAGCTTCTACATTATTAATCGCAATAGGATCCCAGAACTGTTTCAGAGGTAATTTAATACCTGAAGACGTTAACCCTGTCATACCAAATAATGGCATAATTTGTTTAAAAGCAAGGTAAATATCAAGATCATTACCACCAACACGTTGTCCACTATGCGCAAGTAATGTGTTTGAACGGTCGGTTTTACCTTGATAACTTGGCCCCATTTGAATTAATGAGCAGTCAGTTGTACCACCACCAATATCAACGACTAATACAGTTTGGTCTTTA
Organism: Proteus sp. PR00208; assembly: GCF_016238545.1. Classification (NCBI taxonomy): domain Bacteria; kingdom Pseudomonadati; phylum Pseudomonadota; class Gammaproteobacteria; order Enterobacterales; family Morganellaceae; genus Proteus; species Proteus sp. PR00208. The sequence continues at coordinate 89,528 of NZ_JAEHQE010000003.1, forward strand.
GTTAACGTCGACTCATATTCAAGTCCGGCAGCAACAGGTTCAAATTCAAACATAATATTCTTAAAGCCAGCTCTTTTAGCTGCACGGATAAGAATGCTTTCAGCTTGCCTATTTGAAGCATCGCCACCTAACCCATTAAAGTTAATAGGTTTGCCAATAACGGTATCTGTGATCGCTTCTTGTGTGGTTTTTTCTGCTTGGTGCTTAATATTTGCCATCATGGCGCAAACTAAATCTTCAAAGAAGCTAATTTGTATCTCATGTAGGCCTGATGCACCTAAAAAGGATTTAGGTGATTTAACGTAATAGACATCACGAGGATCACGTAGGTATAAACTTAATGCAGATTGTCCGAAAAGAATATCTTCAGGAACTAATTCAATATCTTCTTCTCGATTAAACGCGATCGATTTTCTTAGTAATTGTTCGCCAACTTCACTGGACGGTTTAATATTTAAATGGCGAAATAAGTGCTCAGAAACGGATTCACGGGTTGGCGCACAAAGGGTTGATGGAATATACACATCATTACCTTCTAAAGGCAAAAGAGTGGGTTTTCCCTCTTTCATCATTGCAACAGAACAATTCGATGTTCCGTAGTCAAAGCCAATAAACATTTAGCCTCCCCAATAGACTTCATTAAAAAAAGACTGAGCACTCTACATCAAGCTTTTTGTAATTACCATCAGATTATGTGGCTTGAAAGAGAGAAAATAAGTGAAATCATTCAGCATATTAGAGGCTTAGAGAATAGAGTTGCTATTTAGAACGGATATAAAGTAATTTTTATCACAACTCATCGTTATTGTTAAATTGGGTTTTAATCCACCTAAATAACAGTCAACCGAGTCGGTAAATAAATGAAATAAACACCCCACTGCAATGGCTTTTAATTTCCATGAGGGTAAAAACCATATGCCTAAGTAAATTAAAGCTGCCCAACTGGTATGTAATGGGTGAAAACCCACGCTACAACGGTTGGGATCAAAAATAGGTGTTGCTAACAAATGGTCAATATCAATAGCCATTGTTCCTATCATAAGAAGTGAGGCTATCTTCCAATTCTTACGCCAGAAAAGATAGCCTAATAAAATAGGAGCTAAAAAGTGCAAGCTGTAATGTAAAAGCGTTCTAACAATCTCAAATATCACATAAACCTCGTAACAGTATCTACTTTTAACGGTTCATTTTAAATAAATAACACCCTGCTTTATTTGGTTTTATTCAAGAATTTCTTCACCATTAGCTTTTAAAATAGCCTTCATCATCCAATGTTTTTTAGACCAACCATAAAAAATAAGATGTGATGCTTTATCATCATAATTATAGTCATGTGGCGTATTTATTACGGTTATTAGCCCATTCCAAATGGGTATAAATAACGTTTTAAAATATTGAGATTGGGTATCAATATAGTTCTCTGCCCATAAGATAAATTGTTGAAGCTCTTCTTGTGATGAATAAGAGAGGTAAAAAATACATTGTCGCCATGCATATTTCTAGAAAAAATTATTCTGTCAGAAATAACACTTTATAATTTAATAAAAACATACGATCAAAGCGTGTCATCACATGCTCTTAAGAGTATAGTAGTCAATCTTTCAGCCAGACTAGATATAACAATTTTTATTATGGAATCAGCGTTTTCTGCTCAAAATATTCGACATATTCTTGCTAATAACACACCTATTATTGATGTGCGTGCGCCTATTGAATTTAATCAAGGTTCGATCCCTAATGCTATCAATTTGCCTTTAATGAATGATGAGGAACGCGCTGCTGTGGGGACTTGTTATAAACAGCAAGGTTCACAAAAAGCGGTTGATTTAGGGCATCAATTGGTGAGTGGTGAAATTCGTGACAACCGTATTGCAGCTTGGCGTGAAGCTTGTGAGCAATTTCCCAATGGTTATATTTGCTGTGCTCGAGGAGGAATGCGTTCTCATATAGTTCAGCAATGGCTTAAAGAAATAGGTATAGATTATCCATTAATTGAAGGTGGATATAAGGCGTTAAGACAGACTGTTATTGAAATGACCAATGAATTGGTTCAACGGCCTATTATCTTAATTGGTGGATGTACTGGTAATGGAAAAACGACTTTAGTGCGTTCATTACCTGAGGGTATTGACCTTGAAGGTATTGCACACCATCGAGGTTCATCTTTTGGCCGCACTGTAGAAGAACAATTTCCTCAAGCCACATTTGAAAACCATCTTGGTGTTGAAATGTTGCAGAAAGCACCGAAATATACACGATGGGTACTTGAGGATGAAGGTCGTGCTATTGGCGCCAATGGATTACCTGAATGTTTACGAGCAAAAATGGTTGAGGCTTCAATAGTTGTTGTTGATGATCCCTTTGAACGACGCATAGAACGTTTGAAAGCAGAATATTTTGATCGTATGACACACGATTTTTTAGATGTTTATGGCGAAAATGAAGGCTGGCAAGCTTATAGTGATTATTTACATCATGGGCTATTTGCAATACGTCGTCGATTAGGCTCTCAAAGAGCCTCTGAATTAACTCAATTACTTGATAAAGCATTAGAAACACAAAAAATGAGTGGTAATACAGAAGCGCATTTTTCTTGGTTAACCCCTTTACTTAAAGAGTATTACGATCCTATGTATCGTTATCAATTAAGTAAAAAGGAAGATAAAATTATTTACCAAGGAAGTTATGAAGAAGTCATGCAGTGGTTTAAAAATTAGTAGATAGCTAAGATTTCTTGTATTAAATGCGTATACCAAAGAAAAGCCCCGTAAATTTATGTTACGGGGCTTTAATGCTGTAATGATCCTAAACTTTGATAATGAGATAAATATATTATTTCCAAAATGGAAATTAGAGATTGCTTTTTTGTCATTAGGTTTCAGTTTCTTTGACGACTAGAATGCCTCTTCATCAGAATAATTGAGGTGGCTGGATGACAAAATATATCCTTTTTAGCTTTTGTTTAGTGCTGATTTACCCTCTTGGTGTGGATTTACATTTAACAGGTTTAACGGCAATAGCGAATGATTTAGACGCATCAGAAGCGACATTACATCAAGCTTTTTCAATTTATTTAATGGGCATGGTTTCATCCATGTTAGTTGCAGGATGGTGTAGTGATAATTTAGGGCGTAAGCCCATTGTATTGCTTGGAACAGCTATTTTCTTATTGGCATCATTTAATGCGGGAATTTCTGTAACGGAAAATAATTTTTTGATTGCACGTTTTTTCCAAGGTATTGGGGCTGGGTTTTGTTACGTTGTTACCTTTGCGATATTACGAGATACATTAGCTGAAAAACAACGCGCTAAAGTCCTTTCTATGATAAATGGTATTACTTGTATTATTCCAGTATTAGCGCCTGTTTTAGGTTTTCTGATCTTATTAAAATTTAAATGGCCAGTGATGTTTTATGCTATGGCAATCTATGCGCTATTAATTTTTATTTATTGTTTCTTTGGAATAAAAGAAACTAAACCAAAACAGTGGACTAAAAATAAAAATAACACAATCACTGGTGAGTCTTTCTTAAATAGTTTCTTTTTAAGTCGTTTGCTTATTTCATGCTTGGGAATGAGCGTGATCCTGACTTATGTTAATATCTCTCCAATCGTGATTATGCAACAAATGCATTACACTACTGGGCAGTATTCAACAGCAATTACATTGCTTTCAATGGTCAGTATGGCAACGTCGTTTATGATGCCTAAAATTTTAACAAAACTTCGTTATGAAACCATTTTATATACTGGCTTATCGAGCTTTTTAGGTGCAGTTATTTTTCTTTTTATTGGAAAAAACAGTGATCCTCGTTGGTTCTTTGCTTCATTTTCATTATGTGGTGCGGGGTTTGCGTTGTTATTTGGTATTATAATGAGCCAAGCGCTCTCTCCATTTAGTCAGCGTGCAGGGCTTGCCAGTTCGATTTTAGGGATTTCGCAATTGAGTTTTGCATCTCTCTATATCTGGACTATGGGATGGTTGGGAATATCTGCACTTAATATGCTGATGGTTATATTGTCTGCTAGTTGCCTTATTGGTTTTACCTTTTTGCATCTCTTTCGTTCTTCTGGACAACAACAAAAGGTGAATTGTGATGCATAAGCCATTACATCGAATAGACTTGAATTTATTAGTTATTTTTCAAATTCTTTTACAAGAGCGCAGTGTTACATTAACTGCAAAATGGTTGTCTATTTCGCCTTCAGCAGTCAGTAAAGCATTGGCTAAATTACGGATTTGGTTTGATGATCCCCTTTTCGTTCGTAGCCCTCAAGGATTAATTCCAACACCTTTGACATTAAGTATTGAAGAGTCTCTTTCTGATTTTATTAATATTGGTAACCATATCGCGAGCAAGCAAAATAGCGAAACGCCTAAAGGTGTTCATTTCAGTTTAATATTAGAATCTCCTTTACATCAGGTACTACTCAATCAATTTCCTTTGGAAATATTGAATTATTATCCTCAATCAATGGTGCAAATACGAAATTGGGAATATAACTCGTTATCAAGCATTATCGATGGTGATGCTGATATTGCTTTTTTAGGTCGTGAATATTATTCAGGCTCTAAAGAGGCGTTACATTTATTACCTGAAGTCATCGATTGTGAAGAGCTTTTTCGTGATACACCATTGGTTTATGTTCGAAAAAATCATCCTTTATTAAATGAACCTTGGAATTTAGAGACATTTTTGCACTATTCTCACATTTCAACAGAATATGATAAACGTGCCCATTGGGCACTAGATGATATATTGGCAGAGCATGGGCGTTTACGTAATATCGCGATAACTTACACGTCATTTGAGCAAACTTTATTTACGATTTCTCAACCTAATCATGAACTCATTACTTGTTTGCCTGGATATTGTGTCCATTATACCTCACGAGTTTTACCTAATTTAGTAACATTGCCTATCCCTCTACCACATAGTGTTTCTGAACAACTTGATATTTCATTTATTTTACTATGGCATAAACGCCATGCGTATAATTCTAAAGTGCTGTGGTTAAGAGAAACTATCAAAAATAGTGTTAATCAGTTTATGCAGAAAAATACTTATTAAAAGTTTTACTGCTATTTTTACTGCTATTTAAAATAGAAAAAGGTGCAAATGCACCCTCTTCTATTTCTTCTATTTCTTCTATTTCGTCTATTTCTTCTATTTTACTTTTTAAATTTAGACGAGAAAAATCATAATCCCACAATTTGCCTATTTTTAGGATAAGAAAGGGTGTAATTTAGAGGTAATGATTTTTCCTCTTTTGCACCTAATGTGATATTCCATTTAATTTCGCCAGTATCTTTATCAAGTACGCCATCTTTATAAACCGTATCTGCTACATTGATATTGTTTTCCTGACTCAGTGGTAGCTGATCGTAAATAGTTACTTTTACAGGAGAATTGTAAGTGTTTCTTACTTTAATGGTATAACTCTCTTTTTGTTCAATCGTTGTACCAATAAAGATAGGCTCTTTTCTTATCTTCTCATTGTTAATACGGCTAATTTGAATGTTTTTATCTATTCCAAATGGAATGCTAAGTAACTCTGTTAATTCGTTAGTATTAATATAACTATTGCCAACAAAGCTATTCATATAATAGATATTCGCACGACCATTGAGTAGATTTAAATTTTCCCAATCTTTCACTTCAGCTTGTAAATAAACTTCTTCAACTAATTTTGGCGTTGTTAAATAGCGATAATCTGCAACAACTTCTTTTTGATTAATCACTAATGTATTAGGCTCTGTGCTATTTTTTAAGGTGTAAGGTAACGCGATAGCATGGCTTAAATTAATACCATTATTATTGGTTGTTACGTAACGAGTTACACCTTTACTTAATTGCTCTCTTGGTGCTTCATTCATTGCCTCTGACACGGGAGCTGGCATTGCCATCTTCATATCCATATTCGAATTTCTGAATTTCGCAGTGTTATTATAAAGAGATAAATACCAAGGTGATAATGTTGGCGCAGTAATATTAAGTGATGGGTTTGTTGATGTTAAAACCAGTTTGACTTTATCCCAATTTAGGCCTGTATTTTGAATAACATCCGCCTTGTAGGTAAGTAATATCGGCTTATCCATTCCTTGGCTTCGAATATCATAAGCGGGTGACCATCCCGCATCTGGTGTTATATAAGAAATACGCATTTTACTGGTTAGGTTTTTTGATGTGCCTAAAGATAAAACAATTTGTGTTTTCTCTTTTGCAATAATTGGCATATCAATTTCTAATTGTCGGTTTAATTCTTCTAATTGTTCGGTAAGTTTAGCTATTTCTTCACGGGCTAATTTCTGCTGATTTAAAATGGATGTCATTTTCTGACTGATAAAATCAAATTTTTGAGATGATTGTTCTAATGACTGCGTTTCGCCATAGCCAAAAAATGATTGATCTTTAAGTAATGCAATTTGCTCATCACCCACATTAATATTGATGTTTAGCACTTCAATTTGTTTATTAATTTCTTTTTGTTTATCTATTAATACAGTGATTACTGTAGGATAAATTGGTGCAATAGGAATTTTTTTAACGTTAATGGTGTTAATAATCACATCGTTATTATCAATGCTAATTGACAAGCTTTTAGGATCAATATTGTTTGCAATATTAGATAAAACAACTTCACTCTGCCCAGCGGGTAAATTGAGAGTTACGTTATTATCGAGTTCAGCACCCCGTAGAAAAATAGTTGCTTGATTGAGTTTTATATCATAATTAAGCGGTTTTGTGGGATCTACCGAGTTGATTTCATTAGCAAAAGCACTGGTTGAACTAATAATAGATAACGTAATAAGCGATAGTGTTAGTTTGTTGGGTTTAATCATCATTTTCATTCTATCCATAGTTGATGAGCAGTATTAGTAAGAACGGCAAAATAGAGATGTATTGTTGTACAAGTATATTTAGATAGTATTGCATCTCTAATAAATTAGATAACAGAATAAACTTAAAGATCTAATAGCGTGAAGGTGAAAAGAATAGATAAAACAGTATATTAGTATTTTTAATTAAATGAATATTTAAATAATAAGGATTATCTTAATGATGGGGAAATATTTAGCTTTTATTAGCTTTATATCGTCTTGTTTAGATAAGAATAAGAGAAAAATTTCAGTAATAAACAATGAAAAAGGCAGTTTAAAAATAAACTGCCTAGGATAAAAATATTACTATCGATTTTTATTTAACAACTTCACCGCTGTCGATAACAGTTTTACGCACTTTATCAGAGAAATCTTGCGCTTCTTTAATAATGGCTTTTTCATCAACTGTTAATAATTGGCGATCTTCCATTAAGATTTTTCCATCAACAATGGTATGACGAACATTACTTCCATTTGCACCATAAACTAATGCTGCATAAGGGCTATACATTGGCACCATGTTAGGTGATTTAGTATCAACAACGATAATATCAGCAAGTTTACCTGATTCTAAAGATCCCAATTTATCTTCCATATGTAATACTTTCGCCGACCCCATTGTTGCCAGCTCTACAACGGTTAATGGTGGCATAGCAGCACGATCTTTATTCTCTAACTTATGGATTTTACCCACAAGATTTAGCTCATTCATCGTCGTTAGTGTGTTACTTGACATTGGGCCATCAGTCCCTAAACCTACACGAACACCTTTTTCTAGCATCGCGACGACAGGCGCCACACCTTTCGCTGATTTAGTATTTGCACTTATATTATGAGCGACACCAACATCATATTTTTTCAGTAAATCAATATCGTTATCATCGACCATAATTGCGTGAGCCGCGATAACTTTATTATTTAACGCTCCGATATCTGCCATATATTGAACTGGGCTTTTACCGCCAGTACGTTTAGCGATTTCTTCTTGTTCACGATCAGTTTCAGCTAAATGGATCATAACAGGAACATCAAGTTCTATTGATAACTTAGCAATTTTCTGAAGGTTTTCTGTGGTATTTGTGTAAGGAGCATGTGGTGCAAATGCTGGGATAATACGAGGGTGATCTTTATATTCTTTAATAAAGTTTACTGCGTATTGGATACCCTCTTCTGGTGTTTTTGCATCGGCAACAGGGAAATTAATAACAGACTCTCCTAATACTGCACGATTACCCATTTTATCAACAGTCTTGGCTACTTCATCTTCGAAATAATACATATCAACGTAAGTTGTTACGCCACCTTTTACCATTTCGATATTTGCAAGATCAGCACCTACTCTGACCATTTCGCGAGAAACCATTTTGCTTTCAAGTGGGAAAATATAACGGTGAAGTCTGTCTGGCACATCATCGGCTAATGAACGAAATACCGTCATCGAACCATGAGTATGGGTATTAATTAAACCCGGCATCACAATATCACCATCAACATCTAATACTTTATTAGATTGATACTCTTTAGAAAGCTCAGGGCCACCAACGGCAATAATTTTATTTTCTTTTACGACAACAGTACCCTGTTCAATGATTTTATTTTGCTGATCCATAGTCAGAACAGTGCCGTCAACTATCATCAAATCAGCCTGTTTTGCCGCGTAACTAGAAAAGGAGACAGCCATTACAGCTAAAGCAAGCATAGATTTAGAAAATGACATCATTACCTCTCGTCTTGATGGGAAAATTTCCTTAAGATTATAAATAAATTCATTGGTTTTTGATATCAATTGAAAGTGAATGAGATCACCGAATAAATAATTAATTGAAGTTATTATCGCATTTGTTTACTGACTTAAATTAAGCGCGCTTTTTTTGTTGTAAAAGCCACTTATCTAATTCATTCGCAAAAAGTTGGCGGTCACGCTGACTTAAACTTGCGGGTCCTCCAGTTTGAATACCGCTTGCTCTCATCGTATCCATAAAATCACGTATATTTAAACGTTCACGAATAGTTGCTTCAGTATAACGTTCACCTCTTGGATTCAGTGCTACTGCGCCCTTTTCTATGACTTCGGCAGCTAATGGAATATCAGCGGTAATAACCAAATCATCTTTATTGGTGCGGCGAACAATTTCGTTATCAGCAACATCAAACCCAGCCGAAACTTGTAATGTACGTAAGAAAGGCGATGCAGGTACAATTAATCGTTGATTAGCAACAAACGTAATAATCACTTTTTCTCTATCTGCTGCACGATATAACACTTCTTTGATTACTTTTGGACATGCATCAGCATCAACCCATATAGGCATAACAACACTCTCTTTGTTATCTTCGGTATTAAATGGTCTATATTTATGGTGTTTAAAATAACACATTAATACTAACTAAGTGATTGAAGCTTTACTCTTTCTCGTCTCCTTTTCTTTATTTGCTTAAAAACCCTTCTTTTTATGCCTTTTTTGTTTATTTAAGCATCCATTGTGCATGAGATCACAATTTTACCTTGATCAAAATCAAAGATGTATTCTATTTGCCATTTTTATGTTGATGAATACCAAAACTTAAATTATAAAGCGAATGATAATAATTACCGATCTCATTAAGGTCTGCGACTATGTGCATTCAATTTAAATCTTGCTTCGTGTTGTCCGCTTTAACACTCTCACTCTCTCAATATGCTATTGCTGATAATGCTCCACCTAAAGAAGAAACACTTGTTGTGACAACAACACGTAGCGCAACTTCTTTATGGAACAGCCCTGCTACTATCCAAGTTATTGATAAAGAAACATTAAGCCAATCAAATTCATCTTCTATTGCTGACCAATTACGTGATATTCCTGGTGTTGAAGTTACAGACAATAGCCTTGCTGGCCGTAAACAGATCCGTATTCGTGGAGAAGCATCATCGCGTGTACTTTTATTGGTTGATGGACAAGAAGTAACCTATCAACGAGGCGGTCAAAATTATGGTGCCGGTATTTTAATTGATGAATCTGCACTAGAGCGTATTGAAGTGGTTAAAGGCCCCTATTCTGTGCTTTATGGCTCACAAGCTATTGGCGGTGTGGTGAATTTAATTACTCAAAAAGGTGGCGATAAGCCTTTTGGGGGAAATGTCAAAGTCGTTTATGACTCAGCAACGATGGGATGGCGAGAGTCTGCATTAATTTCAGGTACTGTCGGTGATTTTGAATATCGCCTTAATGGAAGTTATGCCGATCATGGTGATAGATATACTCCTGATGGGCGTTTACCTAATACGCATTTTAGAAATAACGGTCAAGGTGCATGGTTAGGTTATAAAGTGGATAAACATAAGTTTGGTCTTTCGCTCGATCGTTATAATTTATCAACACAATCTTATTATGCTGATGAAGGAAAATATCAAGAGTTTAGCGTTAAAGTACCTAAACTTGAGCGTGAAAAAGTCGGTTTATTTTATGACTATGATGCTGATACAGATTATTTCAAAAAACTTCATATTGATGCCTATACACAACGTATAGAGCGAAAATTTGAAAACCGTGTTGGTGTTGTTACCCCAACGGGTAGCCCAATGATTGGTAATTTAACCGTTAAAAACCGAACTCAGTCTGAAGACACTCAAAATACTTATGGAATGACTATGCAGGCTAATTTTACTTTACCTGCAAATAATGAGTTAATTTTAGGCGCTCAATATCAACAAGATAAAGTAAAACAAACGTCCGCTGGGCAGACTTCTTCAAATAGTACAACGGGTTTTCCACCTGCTGTTAATTATGAAAAACAATCTCTTTTGCATAACCGCAGTAAACAAACCAATATCTCTGTTTTTGCCCAAAATGATTGGAAAATAACAGATGATTGGTCATGGACTATGGGCGCCAGACAATATTGGTTGGAATCAGAATTACAAGATGGTGATGAAACTATTCACCATAATAAAACAGGAACAAGTTATAAGACATTAGCTTACGATTCTGTGAAAGATAACGCTTTTATTGTGTCATCTCATTTGCGTTATTCTGGATTTAAAGATACAGAATTACGTCTCGCGTTTGCACAAGGTTATGTTTTCCCGACACTTGTTCAGCAATTCATGAACACAACTGCTGGCGGTGCGGTGACTTACGGTAATCGCGATCTTGAAGCTGAACATTCTAATAATGTGGAATTTGGTGCGCGTTATAAAGGGAATAATTGGTACATCGATAGCGCGATTTATTATTCTGAAGCTAAAGATTACATCACATCTATCGCTTGTGCGGGAGAACGTATTTGCGAAGGAAATAGTAAAACTGGCCGCGCAGATTATTTCTATTACGACAATATCGATCGCGCGAAAACTTATGGTATGGAAGTGATGGCTCAATACCAAGGTTGGTCAATTACTCCTTATGTTTCTGCCAATGTGATACGTCGTCAATTTATTGGTTCAACATTGAAAACATGGGATACCGGTGAACCAACATTAACTTCTCGTATTGGTGCTAAGCATTTATTACTGCTCAATAATATGAATCTAATGTCGGACTTATATTTAAGAGCAGCAACAAAAGCGAAAGATCATAGTAACCCCGAAAATAAACAGCACTATGCAGGTTGGACGACGATTAATCTTTCATTGAGTACAGAATTTGGTCATAACGATCAATACCGTATTAACTTCGATTTAAATAATATTTTAAATAAGCGTTATCAAACGGCTCATGAATCTATTCCTGCCGCGGGGATTAATGCAGCAGTTGGTCTGACATGGGCATTTTAATTATGAAAAAAATAGTAATCGCACTTAGTTTGTTATTGTTGCCTTTTAACTTAATGGCAAAAGAAAACAAAAATAATGAACGCTGGGTTATTGCTGGAGGCTCTATAACGGAATTGGTTTATGCCATAGGTGCTGGCAATAAGGTTGTCGGTGTTGATGAAACAACGTCTTATCCTGAACAAACACAAGCATTGCCTCATATCGGATATTGGAAACAGTTAAGTACAGAAGGCATTCTGTCATTACGCCCTTCTACTTTTGTGACTTGGGATGATGCTGAACCTAGAATGGTATTACGCCAACTCGCACAACATAATGTAAAGGTTATTTCTTTACCAAGAACACCCGCTACGTTTGAATTAATGCTTAAAAATATTCGTACCTTAGCGGTTTCATTAGATAAACAGACAGAAGCAGAAACTTTGATTAGTTCACTGCAATCTCGTTTAACGACGATCACAGCTAAAAATAATCACATTAAGCGCAAAGTAAAAGTATTGTTCTTTCTTTCACCAGGAGGGGGAATTCCTCAAGTTGCAGGAAAAAACAGTGTTGCAGATGCCATTTTGGCATTAGCGGGTGGAGATAATATCGCCACTCACGAAAATTATCGTATCTATAGCGCAGAAGCCATTATCGCGGCTGACCCAGAAGTTATCGTTATAACCACACAAAGCCAACAAAACCATACTGGCGGTATAAGATCCTCTGAAGGATTAGCGTCCGTTCCCGGTGTCTCAATGACACAAGCATGGAAAAATCAACGCATTATTGAAATTGATCAATCCCTTATTTTGGGAATGGGACCTCGTATTGTGGATGCCGTGGAGTTATTGCATCAACAATTTTATCCCGCTGATCCTGTTAATGATAATAAGTAGGAATGATTTAATAATGAAAGAGTTAGTCGCAACACATAGCACGCAATTTTCGACTGAAATCGATCTTACTCCCCATTTTGCACTTGAGGGTGATAGCCCTTTTCGTGATAGACATGCCACAATGCCGTGGCGAGGCTCTGTACCTATTGCGAAAGGAGATCAACAATCTACATGGCAAACACTGTTAAACAGTAAAACGCCTGCGTGTAAACGTTTGTTGTATATTCATATCCCTTTTTGTGCAACGCATTGTACATTTTGTGGTTTCTATCAAAATAACTATCACGAAGCAGCCTGTAAGCGTTATACCGACGCATTACTGCGTGAGATATCGGCTGAATCAGATAGCTTACTTTATCAGTCAGCACCAATTCATGCAGTTTACTTTGGCGGTGGAACCCCTTCTGCATTATCAGCAAAAGATCTCTATCGTGTGATCACACATTTACGCCAATCACTCCCCTTAGCACCAGATTGCGAAATCACGATTGAAGGTCGCGTTTTAAATTTTGATGATAATCGAATTGATGCTTGTTTAGATGCAGGTGCAAATCGATTTTCTATTGGTATTCAAACCTTTAACAGCAAAATACGTAAACGAATGGCAAGGACATCAACCGGTGAAGAAGCCGCTAAGTTTATGAAAGGACTCTGTTTACGAGATAGAGCTGCTGTGGTGTGTGATCTGTTATTTGGATTACCGGGACAAAATGCGCTGAATTGGCAAGAGGATCTGACTATTGCCCATGATATTGGCTTAGATGGTGTCGATTTATATGCCTTGAATTTATTGCCAAATACACCATTAGGTAAAGCTGTCGAAAATCAACGTGTGACAGTACCAACACCGATAGAAAGGCGAGCGCTTTATCTTCAAGGTTGTGATTTTATGGATAACGTGGGTTGGCGTCAGATCAGTAATAGTCATTGGGCTAGAACAACTCGTGAACGCAATCTCTATAATTTATTAATTAAACAAGGCGCGGATTGTCTTGCCTTTGGCTCTGGTGCTGGTGGTTCAGTTAATGGTTATTCTTGGATGATTGAACGCTCACTCGATAATTATTATCAAAAAATCACGGATAACCAAAAACCGTTGATGATGATGAGCCGTACAACAGACAGCGGTTTTCGTTGGCGTCATGAACTACAAGCGGGCATTGAATGTGGTCGTGTTGATTTAGCCAAATTAAGTCCGCAAGCGACTCAGCTCTCCCCTTTATTAAATCAATGGTATCAAGCAGGTCTTGTTGAAGATGATTTTCTTTGCATGAAACTGACCAATGAAGGTCGGTTTTGGGCAAGTAATTTACTGACTTCCTTACAGCAATTAATTTTGCAGTTAAATACTCCTCGTTAATCTCATCACCCTTACTATTAATGAAAAGATGGAAACAACATCATGAATACAGAGTTACAACAATTTTTAATGACAGAGCCTGATGGCACATTGGAAACTATTGCGACGCAATTTAATACAACGTTATTAGACGTTGTAAGACATTTACCATCACGTTCATTAATGGGTGGTGAGCAATTCGATATAGTGTGGGATAACGTCATGAAATGGGGTAATGTCACCACGCTTGTGCATACTCAAGATGTTATTTTAGAGTTTAGCGGTGAATTACCAAGTGGTTTTCATCGTCATGGCTATTTTAACTTACGTGGTAAAAAAGGAATGACAGGCCATATTAAAGCCGAAAATTGCCAATATATTGCGATGATCGAGCGTAAATTTATGGGTATGGATACCGCCTCTATCTTATTTTTTAATCATGAAGGCGTTGCAATGTTTAAGATTTTCCTTGGTAGAGACGAACATCGTCAATTGTTACCAGAGCAATTATCAGCCTTCCGTCAATTAGCACAACAATTAAATAAGGAATAATTGCGCGTGAAAACATGGGTTATTTTTGGCGCTGGCGGTAAAGGTGTTGGCGCACATATTGCAGATATTGGCGTTACACAACGACGCCCTATTGTGGCTTTAGTTCGTTCCGAAGAGGCAGCTAATCGGTTAGAAGAAAAAGGGATCAAAACAGTTATCGGCGATGCGATTGATGCTAAGGCTGTTGAAGCTGCTTTAACATTGGCAGGAAAAGAAGCAGACATCATTTCCACAATGGGCGGTGAAAATGATTATTTAGCTCATCGAACCGTAATTGATACTGCGGAGAAAATGGGTTTTCAGCGTATGTTAATGGTTTCTTCGTTAGGGTGTGGCGATAGTTGGGTCGCGTTATCTGACAGAGCAAAAGCCGCGTTTGGTCAAGCTGTGAGAGAAAAATCATTGGCTGAAGTGTGGTTGCAAACCAGTCGTTTTGATTATGCGATTGTCAGACCCGGTGGATTACTGAATGGTGAAGAAACGGGTAAGGCTCAGCTTTATCAATACGAAGAAACTCATGGTTTAGTTAATCGCCGAGATGTTGCACGTTTAGTGGCACAACTTCTAGACGCTGACCTTTTAGACGATCAAGTCTATGCCGTAGTTGAACCTGGTTTAGTGCCTTCTAAATAAGCACGTTATGTATTAATATCTACTCTATTATTCTTGGAGATAGCACTTTTGTGTTATCTCTTTTTTCTTATTTTTCTCGTGGGCAATAACTCACATTACGATGTGTTTTTCTCTCACAACAAAAATTCCTTTATAGTCATTCGTCACTTTACTGTCTTAATAGGGGTAACTTGTGGCATAATGCCGCCCCATTACCTTTTGTCATTCACTAATAATGAGTATTCGTCTTGTTAATCAGCAATAATATCACTATGCAGTTTGGCTCAAAGCCTCTGTTTGAAAACATTTCTGTCAAATTCGGTGGCGGAAATCGCTATGGTTTAATCGGTGCCAACGGTAGCGGTAAATCAACCTTTATGAAAATTTTAGGTGGCGATTTAGTGCCAAGTAGCGGCAACGTATTTCTCGATCCTAATGAACGCCTTGGTAAACTAAAACAAGACCAGTTTGCTTATGAAGAGTTTACTGTGCTTGATACGGTAATTATGGGTCACACAGAACTTTGGGAAGTGAAGCAAGAACGCGAACGCATCTATAGCTTACCTGAAATGAGCGAAGAAGACGGTTTACGTGTTGCTGATCTTGAAGTGAAATTTGGTGAAATGGACGGTTATACCGTTGAATCTCGTGCTGGCGAATTATTGCTAAACGTAGGTATTCCATTAGAACAACATAATGGCCCTATGAGTGAAGTGGCTCCCGGTTGGAAATTACGTGTGTTACTTGCGCAAGCCCTGTTCGCTGATCCAGATATTCTATTATTGGATGAACCGACGAATAACTTGGATATTGATACCATTCGTTGGCTTGAGCAAACGCTAAATGAACGTAACAGTACCATGATCATTATTTCCCATGATCGCCACTTCCTAAATATGGTCTGTACGCACATGGCAGACTTAGACTATGGTGCGCTTGCTGTTCATCCCGGTAACTACGATGAATATATGTTTGCAGCGACTCAAGCTCGCGAACGTTTATTAGCGGATAATGCGAAGAAAAGAGCACAGATTAGTGAATTACAATCTTTCGTGAGTCGCTTTAGTGCTAATGCATCTAAATCACGCCAAGCAACCTCTCGTGCAAAACAAATTGAGAAAATTCAATTAGCAGAAGTGAAAGCGTCTAGCCGTCAAAACCCATTCATTCGTTTTGAACAAGAGAAAAAATTATTCCGTAATGCGCTTGAAGTGGAAAATATCTCTAAAGGCTATGATGATAATGCCCCGCTGTTTAAAGACGTCAATATGATGCTTGAAGTGGGCGAAAAAGTGGCTATTTTAGGTAATAACGGTGTGGGTAAATCGACAATGATCAAAACATTAGTCGGTGAATTAACACCTGATACAGGTCGTTTAAAATGGTCTGAAAACTCAAACATTGGCTATTATGCACAAGATCACGCAACTGATTTTGAAGTGGATATGACAGTATTTGATTGGATGAGCTTATGGATGAAACCAGAAGACGATGAGCAATCTGTACGCAGCGTATTAGGTCGTTTACTGTTCTCTCAAGATGATTTGAAGAAATCAGTCCAAGTTTTATCTGGTGGTGAAAAAGGTAGAATGTTATTTGGTAAGCTAATGATGCAAAAACCAAACATTTTAATTATGGATGAGCCGACCAACCACTTAGATATGGAATCTATCGAATCATTGAATATGGCATTAGAGCTTTATCAAGGTACGTTGATTTTCGTTTCTCATGACCGAGAATTCGTTAGCTCATTAGCAAACCGTATTATTGAAATTACACCTGAAAAAGTGACTAATTTCCAAGGAACTTATGATGAGTTCTTAGCGAAAAAAGGTGTTGAGGCTTAATCGCCGCCCTATTTATTAAATAGTAGATAAGATAAATGAAAAAGGCTTAGTGAATTGACTAAGCCTTTTTAAATTTAGATAAATGGGTTTTTACATTCTTATTTTATTATAGTTTCCTGAAATTTCCACATCAGGCTTATTTTTTATTTTTCTATTTATTTTTATCATTATTTCCAAGCCACTGTATAATAAAGGAGTTTCAAATAATAAATCTTCACTGATTTGTTTTTCTTCGATAAGCTTAAATTTCTCTTCTTTATCCTTTTTATATTTTAAATCCATATGTTTATCTGATAATAAAATACCCAACATATCTATATTGTTTAATAATGCTACATTTAACGCACTATCATTGATTATAGACCCAGTAGTATCTTTTTCTTTCTTTGCTAATTTATTTATATCTTGGTTTTTACTAATTATTTCTCTTGTTTTTTTATATATTAGTAATAAACTTTTAATATTATCTAAATTATTTCCATCTGGTGTTCTATCAACGAGTTCAGTTAAATCTGATATTTTATTATCAATTTCGATCAATAAAGAGCGGTCTATAACTGCTAAATTTAATATTGATTTTTCTTTTTCTATTGAATTGCTAAGTTTATTTGCTAGAAAGCTTGCGGGGGATTTTACATATTCTTGAATTGCATTAATTAGAGAAGTTTGTGCATGTTCTTCTGATACTCTAATTTTAATTATCTCTTCATCTTTTTCACTTTTTTTATCTACTTTAACTTCCATAAAATTAGTTACATTCTTAAACTTTCCATCGTTATAGTATTTTTCTATAATTTCATTAAACTTTCCAGAAAATAAGGTATCAAGATATTTTTCTTCATTAAGATTTTCTGTGTTAATTTTACTTAAAGATAAAATATTTATTTTAGACTCTGTTTCTATTTTTTTTAATTTTTCGGTGATGTTTTCTACAACTGTTTTATTTAGCACATCGGAAAACTCTTCGCTAATAGTTTCTTTCTTGTTATTGCTATTTAAAATTAAGTTATCGATTTTTGAATTTATTATATATTCATTGTTATTATCAATGTCTTGTAAGTCTAATCTTTTTATAAATAATATATCGTTATAATATTTAAATACTTCATTTATTTGTTCGACACTATAAATGCCGATACTTTTAGGTAAGTTTTCTATTATGTTTTTTTCTTCGGTACTAATCTCAAAAATATTTGTCTTTTTTTCATCCATCAATAAAGGCTCGATTATTCCGCGAAATTCTTTTTCAAATTCTTCTCCATATTCTTTTTTAAATTCTTCCTTTAACTCTGAAGATTTTTCAAAATTATGATAATGAAAGATCTTTAATATAGTTGAGTTTTTATTATACTTATCTAAATTTGCTAATATATTTATTTTGTTTTCAATGGAGAAATCGCTATTGTTAAAGTTATTTATATTAAGTAAATCTAAATTATTATCATCATAAGGAATGGTAAATTTTAATACATTGTCATTCCCCTTTTCACTGGTTTTAAGCTTAAATTCTATTTGTTTTTCTTGAGTTATTTTAATGTCCAGTTTTTTATCTATATTACTATTATTATATTGTTTAGATATCGATTTAATTAATTCTAATTTATCACCTAATATGTTTTTTTCTTCCTTTAAATTCAATATTTTAATAAACAAGTCGCCTTTGTCTTTTTCATCTAATTTTTCACTTAATATATAGTAAGTAGATAAAAAATTAGTTAAGTTTTCTTTGTCTTCCTTTAAATTTGCATTATTGTATACGTTTTCATTATTTATAATGTATTCAAATGCTGCAAAGTCTAAATTAAATTTCTGTGTTATATTTGAATGTTCATTGGATATGATTTTATTATTATTTTCATCTAGAAGAAAAAAAGTTACTTTTTCTGGTGTAAACTCTATATCTAATATTTTTCTGTCTTTATTGAGAATTTCTTTCAGTCCCAGATAACTATATATTATATTATAGGTTGAATAAAACCTATCGTTAAAAATATTGTCTATTAATAAACTGGTGTAATAGTCATTATATTTTTCATTACCATTTTCTTTTATTATTTTCCATATTTTATCCATGACATATTTTTCTGTCATTCCGCTACAATTTTTTTTTGATGCAATCTCATTTAGTTTTGATTTTCCTTTCTTAAAAGAATCGAGTTCTTTATCTCTATAGTTATCATCATTCAATAATAATGATAAAGTGCTTCTTATTAATTCTATTTTTTCTTCCGTGCTTTTATTTTCCATTTTATTTATTCTATCTATTTTATCTACTACTATTGATACTATATTATCAATATCATTTTGGGGTGATTGATTAAACAATGATTTAATACTTTGATTATTAATGATGTTTTCATTTTGTTCTTCTGTGCAATCAATTTTAAAATATGATTGAGATATATGTGTACCATCCTGAATGTCCCCTATCTCAAAATAAAAAACATTATCATCTATTTTAATGTTAAATGTATCTTTATAATCATTTAGTGATAAATTCCTTAGTTCTTGAAATTTATCTATTTTATCTAAAAATGAAACTTTAGGGTTATAATAAACATCATAAAACAATGTCATGACTTGCTTTTTATCGCTAATATGGAAAAAATCTTTTATCTTATCCCAGATAGTCATGACTTTATTGACTTTTTCTCCAGATAAAACCCTATCAACTTGAGCTGATGTTAGTTTACTATTTCCTATGGTTATGCTATTCATATTTCACTTAGTTTGAAAGTATTTAAAGTAAAATAATAATAAATAATAATAAAATTACTTAATATAAATAAATATATTGATTATTTTAATAAAAAATACTTTTATTTTTTATAATGTAGAGCATATGCCAATATATCAATAATACTATTTTTATGTTTAAGCCACCATGCACAACATCGCAGCACTTCTGTCGGTGGACGCCTTGCTTGGATTGACATAAGCAGTTAATTAACCCGAAAAATTATCATTTATAGACATTTTTGCATAAATTAATTTACCTTAGTATCGATTACATGAATAATAGTGGTAATAGTAATGATTATTATTCGGTGACTTATTGTGATTAATTTTTATGCATTTAAATTGAAACCTGTGGCATTACTTTGTTCTGCCACCCTTCCTTTTATTTTGACTACACAGGCTTTTGCTGAAGAAACAGCAAAAACAGAACACGTTGAGAAGCTTGTTGTGAGCGCTCAAGCACTAAAAGTAAATACACGTTTGCAAGAAACACCTAAATCGGTTTCTGTTCTTTCTCAACAAGATCTAGAAACACATGCTCCACAAAAATTAGATGAAGCATTGCGTTATACATCTGGTGTTGTCTCTCAACCTTATGGTGCGGATAACGACACAGATTGGCTTCGTGTTCGAGGCTTTGAAGCAGCAACCTATTTAGATGGTAGCCGTCTTTTCCGTGATGGTTATTATACATGGTTATTAGAGCCTTATGGTTTTGAACAAATTGAAGTGGTAAAAGGCGCATCGGCGGTATTATTTGGTGAATCGACACCAGGTGGTGCGGTTAACGTCGTACAAAAGAAACCCAGCTTTAAGCCTCAAAATGAAGTATTTCTTGAGGTCGGAAATAATGACCAACGTGGTTTAGGTTTTGATGTTTCAAGTGCTACCGATGATAAACGTGTGCGCTATCGTCTTGTTGGATTAATGAAAAAGTCAGATGGAGAATTATCTCACACTGATAATGAGCGCATTTACCTTGCGCCAAGTGTTGCGATCAACCTGACTGATGATACATCATTAACCTTTATGGCAACCTATTTGCATGATGATGGTACGCCAACTAATCCTTTCTTCCCTGCTGCCGGTACATTAATTTCATCTCCTTTTGGTAAAATAAAGCCTACTACCAACTTAGGTGAACCAGGATACGATAAATATAAACGAACCCAAATTTCAGCTGGTTATTTATTAGAGAGTAACATCAATGATTTTTGGCGTTTTTCTCAACGTTTAAATTATGGTTATAACGATCTGCTCTTACGTAGTGTTTATGCATTTCCTAATTCAGATATAACAGCAACAGAATTGAATCGCGGTGTTGTTTTCCGTGATGGTAAAAATCAAAGTATTACCTTTGATAATAATGTGGTCGGTGAATGGGATACGGATAACTTTGAGCACACATTATTAGCAGGCGCAGAATTGCAATATCACCAAACTAAAGGTGATGAACAAGATAATTATAGTTTTGGCACCATTAATCCTTGGAACCCTATTTACGGAAACTATACCCCACTCAATCCAGCAGATAACGTTAATAGGACTATTGATAAAACCCAATATAGCCTTTATTCACAATATCAAACCAAATTTGATAGTCGCTGGATTGCCGTTGCTGGTGTACGCCAAGATTGGGTAAAAACAGAGAATACAGCAAAAGTAAAAAATGAGGATAAATCTCGTACTGATAGCGAATTTAGCCTGAATGCAGGATTAATGTATTTAGCGGATAATGGATTATCGCCTTATGTCAGTTATTCCGAGTCCTTTGAGGTAATGAGCACTATCGATCCAGCAACAAAGGATCTGTATAAACCGTTAAAAGGTGAGCAAATTGAAGCAGGTGTGAAATATACACCTGATTTTATGGATGGCTACTTTAATATTGCTTGGTTTGATATCACTCAGAAAAATGCGCTTGTTGCAAACCCAACGACATTTGTTTCAACACAAACAGGTAAAGTGACTTCAAAAGGTATTGAGGTAACAAGTGAAATGCAATTAACGGAACGTTTAGCGTTAAAAGCCAATTACACCTATACCGATATGCAAACCGATGACACGGGTAATAGAGGTAAACAACAAGCAGGTTTAATTCCTAAACATACTGCTTCTGCTTGGGGTAGTTACACTATTCCAATAACAGGAACCCAAGATTTAACTTTAGGAACGGGTGTTCGTTATTTAGGTAAATCTAAAGATAATCCTAAGAGCAGTGATTTAACAGTACCAAGTGCAACATTATGGGATATGGCAGCAACCTATAATTTCAATAAACAGTGGCAATTACAGCTAAATATCAACAATATTCTTGATAAAGAATATCTCTCTGGCTGTGATTATTACTGCTATTACGGGCAATCTCGTTCTGTTTTATTAAACGCTAAATATCGCTGGTAATTTTCTTTTTTATTCCGCTTTTTATTGTTAACCATGCAATAAAAGGCGGAATATGATTTTATAAATGAGTGACCATGTTTGAACTCTCAAATATTCAAATGGATCGCGGTGGACGCACTATTTTATCAATACCCTCACTGCGTATTTCAGATTCAGGATTAACCATTGTGCTTGGCCATAATGGCTCAGGTAAATCGACACTCGTCAGTTTGTTATCGGGTCAGCAAATTCCTGATAGCGGATGTCTCACACTAAATAACCGTAATATCTCACAATATAAGCCTCGTGATTTGGCTAAACAAATCGCGTTTCTTCCCCAAAAACTTCCCGCTTCTGCTGGATTAACTGTCAGAGAATTAGTGCGTTTAGGACGCTTTCCTTGGCGTGGAACATTAAGCCGTTGGAATAAAAAAGATGATGAAATTATCACAATGGCGATGGAAAAAGCGGGAGTACTTCCTTTCGCTGACACGCTTGCTGATGATTTATCAGGTGGTGAGCGTCAACGGGCTTGGGTTGCAATGTTACTCGCTCAACAATCACCGATCTTGATCTTAGATGAACCAACCTCGGCATTAGACATACATCATCAATACCAATTAATGGAATTGTTGAGTGAGTTAAATCAAACTCAGCACGTTGGTATTATTGTTATTTTGCATGATCTTAACCTTGCCTTGCGTTATGCCACTCATATCATCGCACTTAAAAAAGGGAAAATTGCGTTTGAAGGTGAAGCCTCGTTACTTTTTGATGAAGAGCGACTCTCCTCGCTTTATGAAACACCCATTAAGCTGATTGAACACCCTGATAATAAAGGCTCACAACAACATAAAGTGGCGGTGGTATGCGTGTAATATTACAAAAAATAGTTAATTTACTGTCCTTTTGTTTAGTAATTTTATTAATTACCCCCACAGTAAATGCGGCGCAACATAATAATGAAAAGGCTTCTAACACACCGCAACGTATTATTGTTTTAGACTGGGATTTACTTGAACAAATATTAACACTTGAAGTTATCCCCGTAGGGGCAACTGAAATTGCAGGTTATAACCAATGGGTTGCTCACCCTATTGCACCGAATTCTATTGAAGAAGTTGGTATGCGAGCAGAGCCTAATTTAGAAAAAATAGCGACGTTAAAACCTGACCTTATTTTAGCATCAAGCTCACAACAAGATTTATTACCTGTATTAGAAACCATTGCTCCTGTGGTTTATTTACCTAATTTTTCTCGCCAAGATAATGCGGCACAAGTCGCTCTAGCGCATTTTAATACCCTTGCTTCGCTTTTGGGAAAAGAAGCTCTCGCACAACAAAAGTTAGCTGAAATGGACGCTACTTTTGCGCAATTTAAAGCAAAGTTACAGCAGGCATTTATCACATTACCTGAAGTAGAAGTGATCCGTTTTTCTACGCTTACCTCCATCTTTTTATATACTGAAAATTCAACAACCGAATATGTGATAAATAAGCTGGGGCTGAAATCGGCAATATCATTACCGCCACAACCTTGGGGTATTGATCAACGAAGAATGAATGTATTGCAACAGATTAAACATGGTTATGTCCTTTATATGTTGCCTTTTCCTGATGAAAGTAAACTGCAAAAATCAGTATTATGGAAAGCCATGCCATTTGTACAAAATGGGCATTTTCATTCAGTCAAACCTGTCTGGAATTATGGAGGAATGACATCATTGACATTAATGGCGCAAGCCATTACTGAAAGCTTATTAGATATGGCACCTAGTAATGAAAATTAAGCAACTTACTTTCTATTTTTTGGTAATTATCTTATTAAGCATTACCAACTTACAAATTGATAATTCTCTTTCTTTATCTCACCAATTGTATTTATTGGCTAATTCAGCCACAACAATGCCTTTTGCTGATGTTTTTTTCTTGCACGCACAATTACCACGTTTAGTTATGACCGTTGTTATTGGCGGGTTATTTGGTGTTGTTGGCAGTTTAATGCAGCAATTAACGCAAAATAATTTAACTTCCCCTTTAACCTTAGGAACTTCATCAGGTGCTTGGCTAGCCTTAGTGATCGTTAATATTTGGTTCACTGGCTGGGTTGCAGATTACAGTGCAGTAGCTGCAACAATTGGCGCTTTATTAGCCTTTTCTCTGGTGATTATTATTGCAGGTATTCGCAATATGACCGGCTTACCTTTAGTTGTTTCAGGTATGGTGGTCAATATTTTATTAGGCGCTATTGCAACGGCATTAGTGACATTAAACTCACAATTTGCTCAAAATATATTCATGTGGGGGGCTGGTGATTTAGCACAAGATGGCTGGGATAAAGTTTATTGGTTATTACCACGAATAACACCTGTTTTACTTATTTTTATCTTTGCACCTCGTATTCTTACTTTATTACGTTTAGGGCATGAAGGTGCGGCGGCTCGTGGGCTTTCTGTTTTACCTGCATTTGCCTTTTTCATTATATTAAGTACTTGGTTAGTTTCTGTTTCTATTACGGCTGTTGGTGTAATTAGTTTTATCGGATTACTTGCACCTAATATAGTTAGAACATTAGGAGCTAGAACGGCTAGCCAAGAACTCATTGCAAGTGGATTAATGGGAATATGTTTGCTGTTAATTACCGATAGTCTTGCGATATGGGTTGGTCAGTGGCTCAATACAGTTATTCCTAGTGGTGTTACGGCAGCGGCTATTGGGGCGCCAGCATTAATTTGGTTTAGTCGTAAGAAAATGCGAGCTCAAGATCAGCTTTCTATTTCAATTATTTCTCAAACTAAAAAAATATCGAATTATACGGTCATAGGAATAACGGCATTATTAATACTTGGATTAGCGCTTACCCTGTTTATTCATATTAATGAGCGCCAATGGTTATGGGAAATACCTTCCGTTTATCAATGGGCTTTGCGTTTCCCTCGTCTATTAACAGCACTCTTTGCTGGTGTTGCACTGGCTATTGCTGGCGTTATTTTACAACGTTTAATTTATAACCCGTTAGCCAGCCCAGATATTTTAGGTGTTTCATCAGGTGCAACCTTCGCTTTGGTATTTTCTAGCTTAATTCTGGGAAGCACTTTACAAACATCACAATGGGGAACGGCGTTATTAGGAAGCGGTGTTGTTATGATTATCTTATTAGTGTTGGGTAAAAGGCACCAATATGCCCCTGCCAGTTTAATCTTAACGGGTATTGCATTAACCGCGAGTTTAGAGGCTTTTATTCAGTTTTTCTTAGCGAAAGGTTCGTTAAGTAGCTATAAAATATTATTGTGGTTATCAGGCTCGACTTATCGTGTAACAGGGCAACAAGCTATTTATTTTGCATTAGCTATCATCTTTATTGTGGGCGTTGTTTTATTACTCACTCGATGGTTGGCATTAATATCAATTGGTCGAAACTTTGCTTTAGCGCGAGGATTACATACAGCGCGAGCAAGTATTATTTTACTGATTATTGTTTCTCTGTTATGTGCATTAGTTACGTCAACTGTTGGCCCTATCGCCTTTATTGGCTTAGTCGCTCCTCATATGGCGGTATTAATTGGCGCTCAAAAAATAAAATCACAATTAATTCTTTCGGGATTAATCGGTGCGACTTTAATGGTTTGGGCTGATTGGCTTGGGCAAATATTGATTTATCCTGCACAAATTGCCGCAGGAACTTTAGTAGCGATTTTAGGTGGTAGCTATTTCCTTTGTTTAATGCTGTTAAATCGTAGTCGCTGATCGAAAAAAGCCTAAGATATCAACATTAATCTTGCTGATATTCTTAGGCTTTAATTATTATTGATTGTGCTTAAATCTTACTGTTGTGATTATTTATGCGTTTAAAGCCAATAAATGCAATTAACATCACTAAAGTACTTGCGCCAATGGCAACCCATACGCCAGATTGAACACCAGAATAATCAACAAGTTGCCCTGTTAATGTTGCACCAATTGCTGTGCCTACATTTAATCCTGAAAGTAACCATGTCATTCCTTCAGTAAGCTGATTTTCTGGAACTATCTTCTCAATAAGTGACATTGTCACGATATATCATTAACGCTTATTTTAGCAATTGAGTAAATTGCTGATATAGCATATTACCTAATGTTTTTGCGGTATATTCTTCGCTATGACCTAAATTATCAACCGCAGCATGCATACCATGATAAATCAATGTACTGGTTAATTCCGGTTGTGTAACATGCCAAGTTTTATTTTCTGTACCCGAAATTAACAGTGTTTGAATTTGCTGTAATGCTCTATTTTCATGAATATTGCTGCTTTGATGAAATACTTGATGAAAAAGCATGTCGTGTAATTCTTGTTTCTCAACATAAGCAATAACGCTGATTTCACACCACTGTTTTAATTTCTCACGATGATCTTGTTGTGAGCAGGCATCCATGGCGTTATCTATTTTATTTAAATACCAATCCATATAACGTGTTCTGAGCGCATCAAGAACGTCTGTTTTGGCAGAAAAATAGTGATAATATGTTCCTTTTGCTACCCCTGCTTTTTTTACAATATCGCTAACGGTTGTGGCATCAAAACCTTTATCAAGAAATAACGCTTCTGCGGCATTCATTAACTCTTCTAAACGAACCTCTGCGGGTTTTGTTCTTGGTTTATCTGTTATTTGTTCTTCTAATGACATTGCTTATCTCCCTCAAAGTCGCTTGTAAAGAGTACTCTATATTAAAGCGAGTCACAATGATGATAAATGAAACTCATTATCAATATCAATTGACCGACGGTCGGTCGAGTATTATTATGCCATTATTATTCATCATTAAGGCAATAAAAGCTTATGACTTATTTAAAACGACTGTCACTTATCTGTGCCATTTGTTTAGGTACTTTTATGGCAACTCTCGATATTAGTATCGTGAATGTAGCTCTGCCAACTATTCAAAATGATATACATGCTGATATGGCAACCTTGCAGTGGATTGTTGATGCTTATGCGCTTTGTTTGTCAGCCTGTATTTTGTCATCAGGTCCTTTGAGCGATCGCTTTGGGCGAAAGAAGGTATGGCTATGGGGCGTGATTATTTTCACGTTAGGTTCAGTAATTTGTGCGATTGCACAGCAACATGAAATATTAATTCTTGGACGTATTATTCAAGGTATTGCCGCGGCTGCACTTATTCCGGGTGCATTGTCTTTAATTACTCATGCTTTTCCTATTGATATTGAACGGGTTCGCATTATCGGTATTTGGTCTTCAGTCAGTGCATTATCGTTAATTATTGGTCCTATTTTAGGCGGTTTTTTAGTTTATGTGAGTGGCTGGGCGAGTATATTTCTTATTAATATTCCTATTGGCATTATTACCGTCTTATTAGGTTGGTATGGATTAAGTGAGAGTGCTGATCCTGAAAATGTTGCTTTAGATCCTTTTGGTCAATTAACCAGTATGTTGGGATTAGGATTACTGACTTATGGTTTAATTGAAGCTGGCTCTGTGGGTTGGTCACATTATAGAACAGTATCAACACTGATTGCGGGGATTATATTCCTTGCCCTTTTCTTAATGATAGAAAAACGTGTGGAGCGTCCTTTATTACCACTGGCTTTATTTAAAGATCGCGCGTTCTTTCAATATAACCTTTCTTCTTTTACCTTGGGTTTTGCTACATACAGTAATGTATTTTTTATCGCATTCTTTTTGCAAAAAGCACAAGGTTGGAGTGCATTAGAAGCGGGTTGGAGAATGGCACCAGAATTTATTGCAATGGCACTATTTTCTATGTCTTTTGGACGGTTATCTTCTTATTTCTCTGTTAGAAAACTTATGATCTGTGGTTTCTTATTAATCGCTATTTCTTCTTGTTTATTAGCGACATTAGCAACAAATAGCCATTATGGAATAACAGGAAGCTATCTGTTTGTATTAGGTGCTGGAATGGGATTAGCAACACCCGCAATAGGTGCTTTAGTGATGAAAAGTGTGTCACCATCTCGTTCTGGTATGGCGTCTGCAACCATGAATGCATTAAGACAAACGGGTATGACAATGGGAATTGCTTTATTAGGCACTTTGATGGTGCAGCAAGCAATTCATTATATGGTGCTCCAAAGTCAGACATTGGGAATATCTGTAAGTTATACCGATATTGTTAGTTTGGTGACTGAAAATACGACAAATAGTTTAGACAAAGGATTTGTCACTCTATTACCAGAGGCATTTAATTCGGGGTTTGCTTATGCAATTGCGATCGCGGGGATCTCATGTTTTGTGACTTTATTTATTGTGCTCTTTCCTGTTAAAGCAAAACATAAGGCACTTACTCAACAAATCACAGATTAATATCTATAAACGTTGAGCTAGAAATTCAAGAAAAGACTCAATATTACGTGAGAGTGTGCTACGAGTTGCATATATTGCCACTAAGTTAATCGTTGCGGGTTGTTGAGGAAACTCGATAGCTCGTAACTTCCCTTCTTTAATCATATCAAGGCAGCAATGCTCAGCTAAAATAGCAAATCCCAATCCTTTTAATACTGCTGATTTTGCTAATATGGCACTGTTTACTCGATAATTACTATTAATGGTTACTCTGATTGGCTTTTTATCTTCATCCATAAATATCCAAGGTTGCCCTTCTAGTGCGCTTAAGCTAGAAATACAAGGCATTTTGCTTAATTGTTCAATATGTGTGGGTATTCCTGTTTTTTCTAATAATTCATTAGATGCCACAACAATACTGCGCCATGATTTAATTAAGCGTGAGTGATAGCTACTATCCGCTAAATTTCCACGATGAAAAGTTAACAGTAAATCAATATCATCATCGATGATATTTCTTGGCATTAGTTGGGTATCACATTGAATAAGTAAATTAGGATGAAGTGCAGCAAAATCAGCCAAAATATCACCAAGTAGCTCACTGCCATATTCACTCGGAATAGTTAAACGGAAAGTACCCGTTAATGGTCCATCACTAGTGATATTGCTTACAACATTGTCTAATTCAGTTAAGGTTTTTATTCCTTGCTGATAGAGTATTTTGCCTTGTTCAGTAAGGCGCATTTTTCGAGTTGTTCTATCAATAAGTTTACAATTGAGTTGCTGTTCAAGCTGTTTAATTGCACGACTGATATTTGAGGTAGGCATAGATAATAGCCGAGCTGCTGCTGCAAATTGCCCTTGCTCTGCTACGGCAGAAAAAATACGTAATAAATTAAGATCGATTTGCATAAATAATTCACTGCCTACTGTATTTCTATTACTCAATATAGGCAGTGTATCATTCATTTTCTTTTCACTCGTTAATAATTAACAGTAACCATGAGACATGAGTTTTTGATAGCGTTTATCTAAAAGTTCTTCGGTTGAATAGCTTTTTAATAAGGCTAAGTCAGTTAATAACTGTTGTTTAAGAAATTCGGCAGCTTGTTGATGATCTCGATGAGCTCCACCTAATGGCTCTGGAATAATGGCGTCGATAATACCTAATGATTGTAATTTAGGTGCTGTCATTCCCATGGTTTCTGCCGCAATTGGCGCTTTATCAGAACTTTTCCACAGAATAGATGCACAGCCTTCTGGTGAAATTGCTGCATAAGTACTGTATTGCAGCATATTAACTTTATCACCAACACCAATAGCTAGCGCACCTCCAGAAAATCCTTCACCAGTAATAGTGCAAATAATAGGTGTTTTTAATCGTGACATTTCAAGAATATTACGTGCGATAGCTTCAGCTTGTCCGCGCTCTTCAGCACCAACACCAGGGTACGCTCCCGCAGAATCAATAAAAATAATTACGGGTAGATGAAAGCGCTCCGCCATTTTCATTAAACGTAATGCTTTTCTATAACCTTCTGGTGACGGCATACCAAAATTGCGAAGAATTTTCTCTTTTGTATCACGCCCTTTTTGCTGCCCAATCACCATGACTGGCATTTTGTCTAAACGCGCTAAACCCGCAACAATCGCTTTATCATCGGCATAAGCTCTATCACCCGCCAACTCCTGAAAATCAGTAAAAACCGCTTTAATATAGTCAAGGGTATATGGACGCATTGGGTGACGAGCGAGTTGCACAATTTCCCAAGCACCTAAATCAGTAAAAATAGATTTTGTCAGCGAAAGGCTTTTTTGCCTTAAACGTGCGATTTCTTCATCTAAATTAATACCTGTTGGTTCATCTTGAGATTGCTTAAAGGTGAGCAATGCATCTATTTTTTCGTCTAATTCAACAATAGGTTTTTCAAATTCAAGATGAATAAAAGACATAACGACCTCAGATTTAATTCAGTAAATAAAACAATGATTGGCTCAGTTTAGAAAAAATAACAATGTGTTAATAGATTGGAATTTGATAAACACTATTATCAAAAATGGGATAATTGAACATTACAACAAGATCAGCAAGAAAAAAGATAAGATCAAAAAGAGCTTTTTTTCTGACTTTAAGCTATACAGTAATTACTAAGTTATGTATTAATATACAGTGCGAATTTGTTCTTTTTTTCACCCGTAAAAAATCGTACGAATTATAAAACACGCCATAAAATACAAATAATTAGAATAAAGATAATATGTTCTCAAAAAAAACACGCTCAACAGCTGCACTGCTATTTTCATCACTTCTTCTTACAATAGGAAGAGGTGCAACATTACCGTTTATGGCTATCTATTTGTCGAGGGAGTATCAATTACCTGTCGATGATATTGGTATTGCCATGTCTATTGCATTAACAACGGGGATTTTCTTCAGCCTTGGCTTTGGCATGCTTGCTGATAAATTTGAGAAAAAACGTTATATGATCCTTGCAATTCTAACGTTTATTTTTGGATTTGCTGCAATCCCTCTTGTTCATAGCACTATTTTAGTCGTTATCTTTTTTTCTGTGATTAACTGCTCTTATTTAGTGTTTTCAACCGTATTAAAAGCGTATTTTGCCGAAACCTTATCAGTTTCAGCAAAACCTAAAATATTCTCTCTAAACTATACCTTTATCAATATGGGATGGACGGTGGGGCCCCCTATCGGCACCTTATTATTAATGTATGGAACACAATTACCTTTCTGGCTTGCGGCTATTTCGGCAACATTTCCACTATTTATGATCCAAGTTTTTGTTCAACGCTCAAAAGCGGTGAATACAGATGAAGAAAATAGTGTGAAATGGGATCCGAAAATAATGCTAAAAGATAGAGCATTAAGTTGGTTTGTATTCTCAACTTTTTTCGGTACATTAACGTTTGGCTCTTTTGCCTCATGTATTTCGCAATATATTTTAGTGGTTTACGATGCAAAATTAGCAGAGTCTGTTATCGCCGTGGTATTACCTGTAAACGCTGCCATTGTAGTCTCTTTACAATATATAGTGGGTAAACATGTTACCGCAGAAAGGCTACGTAAATTAATGACATTAGGTACGTTATTTTTTATGACAGGCTTACTTGGCTTTATGTTTGCTGGTGACAATTTAATCTTTTGGGCACTAGCTATCGCTGTGTTTACCTTTGGTGAATTAATTTATGCACCAGGCGAGTATATGATGATTGATAACATTGCACCGTTAGGAATGAAAGCAAGTTATTTCTCTGCACAGTCACTCGGTTGGTTAGGTGCGGCACTTAATCCACTTGCCAGTGGTTTTATTTTAACTGCATTTCCGCCCGCCTCTTTATTCGCTATTTTAATGGTGGTTTCTGCATTGGCTTGGTTTTGTATGATCCAAGGTATGAATGCCAGCCGAAATAAAATGATATCTGTTTAATATATTAGGTATTAATAAAATCATAACCACCCATCTTACGAGTGGTTATGATTTTTAGCCGAGTGGGATTTATAGTTTATTCAGTCTCTGACTTTATGCTTTTTTCTGCCAATAGATTAAGTAAAGCATATTTCTTTTCAATATTACGTTGTGCTTGATTCGCTAATGCCATTGCTTTATCAGGATAGATTTTAAATAGTCGACTAAAACGTTGCTCTTTATTTAACACCGCAGAAGCGACTTGGTTAGGAGCTCTTGAATCTAGCATTAATGGATTTTTGCCCTCTTGTTCACGGCGAGGATCAAATCGATAGAGAGGCCAGAAACCTGATGCAGTCAGTTGCTTCATTTGTTCATAGCTAAAGGCCAAGTCATAACCATGCTCTTCACAAGGACTATAAGCAATAATCAGTGAAGGTCCTTGATAGGCCTCCGCTTCTTGAATGGCTTTAATAGTTTGGTTCATTTGAGCACCAATAGCGATTTGAGCAACATAAATGTTGCCATACATCATCATGGTGATACCCAAATCTTTGCGAGCTTTATTTTTTCCATCCTCACCAAATTTAGTAATAGCGCCCATTGGGGTTGCTTTAGATTGTTGTCCACCAGTATTGGAATAACATTGTGTATCTAACACCAGTACATTAACGTTTTCACCGCTACTCAATACATGATCAAGTCCGCCAAAACCAATATCATAAGCCCAACCGTCACCGCCAACCATCCATACAGATTTTTGCATTAAATAGTGCGCATCATGGAGTAACTCTTTGGCTAGTGGATCACTACTGAGACCTAATAAGGTGGATAACTCATTAATTCCATTGCGTTTATCCTGATTAGAATTATTCGTATCAGTCAACGTTTGATAAAGTGAAGCGGGTATTTCTGTTGCAAATCGATTTAATAAGCGCTCAACACGTTTTTTATGCTGATCTAAGGTGAGACGAAAACCTAGACCAAATTCGGCATTATCTTCAAATAAGGAGTTAGCCCAAGCAGGCCCTCTGCCTTCTCTGTTTGTGGTATAGGGTGTGGTTGGGAGATTACCACCGTAAATAGATGAACACCCTGTGGCAATTGCAATTAATAATTCATCGCCATAAAGCTGAGTTAATAATTTAATATAGGCGGTTTCACCACAGCCAGAACATGCACCTGAATATTCAAATAGTGGCGTAATTAATTGTGATGTCCTGATATCTATTTTTTCTAATTCAGAAGGATGTAAATCAGGTAATTGATTGAAGAAATTGAAGTTTTGTTTTTCTTGTTCTAATACACCAAGCTTTTCAATCATATTGATCGCCCTGATGTTTGGATCTTGTCTGTCTTTGGCTGGGCAAACTTCATAGCATAAGTTACAGCCAGTACAATCTTCAGGTGCAACTTGTAAAATATAGTCTAACCCTTTCATTTCACGAGATTTTACAGGAAGTTTTTCAAGGGTTATTGGTGCATTTTCTAACAGGCTAGTCTTGGTCACTTTAGCGCGAATAGCAGCATGAGGACAAGCGGCAACGCAATAGTTGCACTGTGTACATAAAGACGGTTTCCAGACAGGAATAAATTCAGCAATATTACGTTTTTCCCATTGTGTTGTGCCAGTTGGCCATGTGCCATCAGGTGGAAATGCCGAAACAGGTAAACTATCACCAAGCCCTGCTATCATTATGGCGGTGACTGTTTTGACAAAATCAGGCGCATTATCAGCGACAATCGGGGATTTATAAGGACTTTCGGTTAATACAGCCCCAACAGGAACGCGCTCTAATGCAGACAATGTTTGTGAAATCGCCATTAAGTTTGCATTGACCAATGCTTCGCCTTTATTTTGATAACTTTTAATAATTGTCTTATGCAGATAATCATTTATCTTTTCGGCAGGGAAAAGAGATGTTAAGTGGAAAAATGCTGTTTGCATTATGGTATTAATTCGTGCGCCTAATTGGCATTCACGCGCAATCTTATAAGCATTAATAACATAGATGCGCGCTTCTTTTTCAATAAGTAGCGCTTGAACTTCTTGCGGTAATTTAGCCCAAACGGTTGGCGCTGAATAAGGGGTATTTAATAGAAGTGTGCCCCCTACTTTTAATTTCTCAACAATTTGGTATTTATCAATAAACTGCCATTGGTGACAACCAATAAAATCAGCCTGTTTAATGAGGTAAGTTGAGTTAATAGGCGTTTGACTGATCCTTAAATGAGAAACAGTTAATCCACCCGCTTTTTTTGAGTCATAAACAAAATAGCCTTGGGCATATAACGGTGTGTTGCTACCAATAATATTAATATTATTCTTAGTCGCAGAAACAGAACCATCACTACCTAATCCATAAAAGAGTGCGCTAAGTTTATGATGTTCAGGTAATTTGGCATCCATAGGCATAATTGATAAATGTGTTACATCATCATAAATACCAACAGTGAACCGACGTTTAGGTTTAGATTGCTGTAATTCTTTAAACACAGCCATAACACAATCTGGATCGAATTCTTTTGAAGATAATCCATAACGACCAGAAATAGTCAGAGGCAATATTTCACGTTCACCTTGATGATAGGCTTCGGCAAATGCCGTAATAACATCAAGATAGAGAGGTTCAACCTGTGCGCCTGGCTCTTTAGTTCTATCAAGAACAGCAATAGACTCAACTGAATTTGGAATAGCATCAAGAAAATGACACGCCGAAAATGGGCGATAAAGGTGTACACAAAGTAAGCCGAGTTTCTCGCCTTGTGTATTGAGCATATCAATAACTTCTTTACAAGGACCCGCGGCTGAACCCATTAGAACAATAATTCGTGTAGCTTGAGGATGCCCATAATATTCAAATGGCTGATAAGTACGCCCAGTCACTTTGGCAAACAAATTCATTGCCTCTTCAACATGTTGATAACCACTGTTATACCAAGGGTTCGAGGCTTCTCTAGCTTGAAAATAAGTATCAGGATTGGCGGAAGTTCCTCTTATCACAGGCGATTCTGGCGATAATGCACGTTGGCGATGAGCTTCAATCGCAGAGTATGGGATAAGCTGCTTGAGTTCATCATCAGAAATAGACATTATTTTATTCATTTCATGTGATGTTCTAAATCCATCAAAAAAATGAACAAATGGAATACGGCTATTGAGCGTTGCTATCTGCGCAATCACCGCAAAGTCTTGCGCTTCTTGCACACTATTGGCACAAAGTAGCGCACAGCCCGTTTGTCGTATTGCCATTACATCCGAATGATCACCAAAAATAGACAAAGCATGTGTTGCGACAGTACGTGCAGCGACATGCAATACAAAAGGCGTTAATTCCCCTGCTATTTTATAAAGTGATGGGATCATTAATAATAATCCCTGAGATGAGGTAAATGTGGTGGCTAACGCACCTGTTTGTAATGCACCATGAACCGTTGCTATCGCACCGCCTTCGGATTGCATTTCCATTAATCGAGGTATATCCCCCCAAAGATTGGGCTGGTGAGCAACTGCCCAACGATCAGCATATTCCGCCATCGTCGAGCTAGGTGTTATGGGATAAATAGCAATAACTTCATTTAAGCGATAAGCGATAGAAGCAACAGCTTGGTTAGCATCTGTTGTGATATAAGGGTGCAGTTTATGACTCACAATAATTACCTTTGTTGTTGATCTTTTTTCTTATGCTTTTGAAATTAGCAGAAATTAATTACAAGGAATTATCGTATTTGTGGCTCAAGAGCGATTTATTTGCCAATTAGATGATTTTAGTCAACATTGGCAAATAAATAAAATTGTTATTTAACAATGAATTAAATAATAGTTTTATTGTCGTTGGTGTTGTTTACGGTAACCAGATAAAGAATTACCCGTTTCTCTTTTAAAGTATCGGCATAAATAAGAGGGATCATCAAAATGGAGCTTCACTGATAATTCATTTACCGACAGCGAAGTGCGCATTAATAACGCCTTTATTTCAAGGATAACTTGACGATTAATCAAAGCCTTAGGCGCATCATTAAAGAATTGCTTTGTTATTTGAGATAAATAAAACGGTGTAATGTTAAGCTGATTTGCATAAAAAGCCACCTCCCTATGTGCTAAACAATGCTTGCCAATCAATTCCCAAAACTGCCAGCAGAGCTTTTCTTTACGACTAAATTCTTTTTTGGCGATAGAGAAATGAGCGGGTATTGATTCAGTAATAGCAAAAAAGAGATTTTGTAAGTGGTTTTTTAACATTAATTTTCTGTGTTCAGAATAACTGCTATCTATATGTGTTAATTGTTGAATCCATCTATTTAAGGCTTCATATTGTTCTTTATGTGGATGGCAAATAGGGTTGTCATGGAGAAAAGCAAATAAAGTATTTGAAAGAGAATAAGCAATTTCTGAAGCAAAAGATTTATCGAGAAAACAATAGAATAAGCGAAAATTCGCTGATTTTCGACTCAAAACCGCCATCATATCATCGCCTAAAATAAGAATATCATTCGCTTTGATCACCTGTTTTTGAAAACTAATATTGATTACCGCCCTCCCTTCTAAGCAAATCATGACTACGATATAGGATAATGGTAAAGGATAACCTATTTCATTCATCATATTACTTTCACCCATAATGGCATATTGCGGTGAAGTATTAAGTTGTGACAATACTTGGTTCAGCATAAATCCATTACCTCTTTTGCTCCTGACTTAACCCACTTTATGTTTTTATATTTGACGATATTGAACGTAATAACAAGTATCCCCTCTCATTTAGTTGTCAAAAGTACCGATTTTACCTCTTTTATGACATTCGGTTTTTTAGTTGTTTTCTTTAGAATACATACATCTTAAAGACGTAAGATAATTTGCAGAATATTTGAAAACTAAGAGAAGTTATTGAAATGAAAATATTAAAAACAGAGAGACTTATATTACGACCATGGAAACTTTCTGATGCGTCAAGTTTGTATCAATATGCAAAAGATGAACGCGTTGGCCCAATTGCAGGTTGGCCAGTGCATAGAAGTGTTGAAGAAAGTGCCGAAATTATTCGCACTATATTTATGCGTGATGATGTTTATGCCGTTACGTTAATTGATGATGATCTTGTCATAGGCTTAGTTGGATTATCTTTCGCAAATGAGAGTAATTTCCCGATTGGGGATAATGATGCTGAAGTTTCTTATTGGATTGGTGTTCCATTTTGGGGCAAAGGTTTAATACCAGAAGCCGTAAAAGAAATCAGTCGGTATAGCTTTGAAACACTGGAATTAGATAATTTATGGTGTGGCTATTTCGCTGATAATGAGAAATCACAAAAAACACAAGAAAAATGTGGATTTAAATTCCATCACGTCATTGAAGAACAGTACGCAGAATTTTTAGATGAAGTGAAAATTGAAAATATTTGCCGCTTAACTAAAGATGAGTGGATTGAAATCCAAAAACAAGTCTATTAAAACAAAACACCAGAGTGTGAAATTCACATTATCTGGTGTTTTTTAATATTAACAGGGCAATTTAATTAAGCACTTGCTAATGCTTGGGATAAATCAGCAATTAAATCTTGTGGATTTTCTATCCCAATAGATAAACGAATAGTGGTGTCTTGAATGCCAATGCTATGTCGTAATGTCATTGGTACACCCGAATGCGTTGTTGAACCTGGATGACATGCTAGAGATTCCGTTCCCCCCAGACTTACTGCAAGTTTAAAAATTTTCATTGCATTAAGAAAACGGAAAGCTTCACTTTCTCCACCTACAATATCAAATGAGAAAGTTGATCCCGCACCTGTACATTGTTTAGCAAAAAGCTGGGCTTCAACAGAATTTTTATCAGCAAAAGGTAAATAATGAATTGTTTTTACTTTTTCATGATCACGCAGAAACTCTGCAACTAATAATGCATTCTGATTGGCTTTTTCCATTCTAATTTGTAACGTTTCTAAAGAACGGCCTAGCATCCAGCAAGAATGCGGATCCAGTTGTGTCCCTATTGCTCCTCTTAATAATCTGATTTGATTAATAAGTTCACGAGAGCCCATTGCGGCACCAGCGACTAAATCTGAATGCCCACCAACATATTTAGTTAAAGAATAGACTGAGATATCAGCACCTTGTTCTATCGGATGTTGATATACAGGGCCAAGTAATGTGTTATCGCAGACAATAATAGGACGATAGCCTTGCACTTTTTCTAATTGATCAGCAACGTTTTTTAATGCTTCAATATCGACTAATGAATTAGTTGGGTTTGCAGGAGTTTCTGCAAAAATAACGGATACACGCCCTTTTTGACAGGCTTTATCTGCTTGTTCTTGAATAAGTGAACGGTTTAGCCCATCAGTAAATGGTGTGGCTTGGATCCCAAATTTAGCAAGTGTTTTGGCAATTAACGTTTCAGTTCCGCCATAAAGTGGCTGTGAATGTAAAATAACATCACCGGGCTGAGTTAATGCCATTAATGTTGTGGTAATTGCGGACATTCCTGATGAAAATAATACACAAGATTGCGTATTTTCATAAACCGCCAGTCTGTCTTCAACAATTTCACTATTAGGTTGATTAAAGCGAGAATAAACTAAACCGGCTTTTTCACCTTCTGGTAAAGGTTTTCTACCACTTACGGTATCAAAAAAAGCTTTACCCTCTTCAGCACTTTTAAAAATAAAGGTGGATGTTAAAAATACAGGTGGTTTAACTGAGCCTTCAGAGAGTAATGGATCATAACCATAACTCATCATTAGTGTTTCTGGTGAGAGTTTATGTTCGCCGATATATTGTTTTTTCAGTTGAGAGTCAGTCATTTTTTTATTTCTTATGTTTAATGAAGGATCTTTATCATACTGAAAAAAATTCATGTTGTTAGAATGTTTTATATAGAATAAAAACCAGTAGTTATATAAACATAACGCGTTTAAACATAAAAATAACGTTAAATAAAAGGTTCTATTTGTTGAGTGATATTTAATCAAGGTAATTTGACTAGATAAAAGTTGATTATTCTAGTTAAAAAGAAGGAAAAAACAGTAGGATAAACTTAAAGATAAAAAGAATGAGTGCCTCTTTTTACCTTTAAGTTAAGGGCGGTTACCAAGCTCTTACCGCATCACCTTTATACATTTCTTTGAATTTTAACTCGATTTGTCTTGAATGCAGAACTGAAACCAGTTTTTTTATATTTTCATCATTTTTGTTATCTTCACGCGTAACAACAACATTAGCATAAGGTGAATTTTTAGTTTCTAAGATCAGCCCATCACGAGTCGCAATGAGCCCAACTTGAGATGAAAAATTATTGTTGATTATAGCCATTGTGATATTTGGATCATTTAATGCTTCAGTCAGCTTAGGTGTGTCGACTTCAACAAAAGTGATTTCTTTTGCGTTATAGATAATGTCATCTACTGTTGGCGTGAAACCAACATCATCATTAAGAGTAATGAGATGATTTTCTGCGAGTAATAAAAGGGCACGCCCTTTCATGCTGACTTCATTTGAAATTGCAACGACATCACCAGACTTTAATTCATTTATATCGCTAATTTTTTTAGAGTATGCGGCTAAAGGAAAGATATACGTTTTGCTGGCAATATGAAATTGGTAGCCATGTTCTTTTATTTGAGCTTGAAGATAAGGAATTGATTGAAATACATTCGCATCAACTTCTTTATCGTTCAATGCCTTATTAGGCTGAACATAATCATTAAAAGCAACAATCTCAACATCTAACCCTTCAGTTAATTTCGCTAAACGAATTACTTCATCCCAAATCACTTGATCAGGCCCTGTATTAATTGCCACTTTTACTTTATGTGTATCTTCTTGTGAGCAAGATACAGTAAATAGTGATATTGAGGCTAGAAGTAAACCTGTAATAATTTCCTTCATATCTTCCTCTTAAACAGACTTTGATAAAACAGCGCCATAAAAATCATTTTGATTAAGAAATATCCTAACAGTAGATTAATAACAAGGAACAAGAAATGATACAAGTACCCAATGCATATAAAGAAAGGAATATTATTTATATTTACACAATGTGTTGTTTTATAAAACAAAAAACAACACATCATAATATGATGTGTTTGTTATTTAATTGTAGATTTATTCATTAATAATTTTTTTTATACAATTATCAGAATACGCATCTTCTACACTAAGATAAGATGATTCAGTTACACAATAACTATTAAATTGCCATTTAAATTGAATTTCATCACCTTTTTTATTTTCTAAAATAGAATAACTTGAAAAGCGGATTGGAGTGGCTTTTTGTAGGTTGTTTCCTATTTTTTCAGCACTTAACAATACAACGTGATTTTTTTTCTCAATAAATTTGAAATCAGAGATAGTGATATCTGTACCTTTAATCTTATTGTTAAAAAGACTCAAAGCATTAGCATATATGGACGGAACAATATAAACCTTTTGATCACTTCCTTTGATATAAACCGTTGCCAGATCAACAGAGGTTGAATCATTTAATGCTCGTCTAGATTTAACGACAACATCAGGAACACCATCACCATTAAAATCGATAAGATTTACTCCATATTCAAGTTTAATATCTACTGCTGTTGAAGCAAATGGCAACGATAAAAAAAGTAATCCTAGCCCAAGTTTTAATATATTATTCATTGAATTCACTTCTTTTTTTGCTTATTACTTGCACATCAGACTACTTTGTAACAGTGATTAGTCAAGGGGTTTTATGTTTCAAAATAATACAAAATTTACATTTATATTATTTATAAACTATTTTCATGATAACCACTATACTTATTTGACTATTATAAAAAGAATATATTTTTAGTGGTTATATTTTTTTAGATTGAACATTTTTCTTTAATATAGAGCAATATAATTTTTAAGGTCGCTAATTCTTTCTTTTGTTTTATCTTTTAAACAACTGCTATATACCATTGGTGCTAAACTACCACCTTGATAATAGTCAGCTTCATATTGGCAAGAGAGGTCTCTAAAATTAATCCAAACCAACTGGGCTTGTTTAAGCTGATCTTTTCGATCACCGTCTAATTTAGCGTAATATTGTTGATAAATATGGTTAAGTTCTTCATCTTTTTGCTGAAAATCTTGATGTACACATTGATTAATTTCAGTTTGAGTTGCCGCATTTCGACAATCAAAATTATCTGCTTGTAAATGTATAGACCAAAATAGTATACCGCCAGATATTGCACCGAATAGGATAAGTTTTTTCATCACACCGTCCGTTTTTTGATTAAAAATATCGCTAAAGATATTTACTTCATTCCTTTACTACTTAATTTAAAAGATAAAAACAAAGTAAGCCATTTATCATTTTAGCAATATTTCTTACATGACAATTACGTGAAGATAACGCAAAAATACTCTATTTTAGATAATCCGATTTAGACAACAATATTTAACCTTGAGTAATTATACTGATATTTTGTTTAGAGAGAATATCTATTTAATAAAAATTTAAAAAAATGATAACTCAATATCTCTTTTCTTTAACAATAAATGTCATTTGTAAAAAAACTAAGTAAAACAGTAGTTATATTCTATTGTTTGTTTTTTTGTAGTGAATCACGTTTATTGAAAATATCTAATCAATTTTACTTTAATAAGTAACTCGTCTTACCAGTTTCTATTTAAGCAAATTTTAATAAAATAATTTTAATTAATTAGACTAACCAGTCTAATTGGTACATATTATATGAAATAGAGACATAAATGATTTATTTATATTACTCACGGGTCTACACCCATAGTGGATTTTTCAAGATATGAAAAAATGTTTCAAATCAATTTGGTTTTATTTAGGATTTATTGTACTTCTTTTTGTGATTATCATTAGTCGTGGCCAGTATTCTGATTTTGAATTGGATGATCATGCCTTAGCGATAACCCCGATTAATTTTACTTCTAAAACAGATACTTTATCTGGAACATTAATTTTACCTAATCAGAATAATATAAAAGCAGTTGCTATTTTTGTTCATGGTGATGGTGCTCAAGATCGCTTTTCAAATAGTGGATATTTGCCATTAATTAATAGCTTGCTGGATTCTGGCATTGGTGTGTATACATGGGATAAAGCCGGTGTAGGAGAGAGCCAAGGAAATTGGTTGCTTCAATCTATGCAAGATAGAGCAGATGAAGCACAAATAGCATTAAAAATTATTCAAAAAAAATTTACTCATACAGATATTAAAGTTGGTTATTTAGGATTTTCACAGGCTGGATGGGTTATCCCTATTGCAGCGACGCAATCTAAACCTGATTTTTCCGTTATTATTGGTGGAGCTGTGAATTGGCGAGCTCAAGGCGTTTATTATCAGCAAGTACGTTTAAAAGCCGACAATATTGATGATAATGAAATTTCTCGAAGAGTCTCAGAGCAACTGCAACAAAATGATCGTGTGTTTGGTATTAATGGTAACCATGATATTTCAGCGCAAGGAGATATGTCTGACGATCGTTTCTATTTTGTTGTTCAAAACTATTTAAGTGATTCATCTCAATATTTACCGCACATGAATGGGCGGGTACTGGCTATGT
This sequence comes from Proteus sp. PR00208, assembly GCF_016238545.1. Lineage (NCBI taxonomy): Bacteria > Pseudomonadati > Pseudomonadota > Gammaproteobacteria > Enterobacterales > Morganellaceae > Proteus > Proteus sp. PR00208. The sequence goes on from NZ_JAEHQE010000003.1 coordinate 131,790, forward strand.
TTGGTGAGTTAGATCTTAATGTCGATGCTCCAAAAAACGCATGTTTATATAGAACACTATTAGGAAATCATGTAGATAAAACAGTCACCCTATTCCCCAATGCTTCTCATGGTTTATTAAAAGCGCCTTTCTTTAATTACCAGTTAGATAATCAATGGCCTTGGTGGAAGCAGATGCTTTTCATTTATCAAGGACAAGATAGTTATTCCCCAGATGCTTTAAATTACTTAACATCGTGGATCACTGAAGAGACGACAATATCTTCTGATTACATTGATTTTAAATGTGAAAATAGGAATACAAATTTAAAATAAAATGTAAATAACGCCTAAATGAGAGTTTCTCCTTAGGCGTTAAAGTGTAAAAATATATTATAAATCAATTTGATACTCAATGATTTCTCTGATTTTTATTAATGCATCACGCAATAAATTAATATCAATTGAAGCTAGTGCAATACGAATTGCATGAGGAATATTGGTCGTTGTGGCATAAGGCTCAGCGGTTGCAACAGATATTTGTAATATTAGTGTTTCAGCATGGGTAGGCTTAGGCTATGTCTCGCTTTTTAGTATGTTGATTGGCTTTATATTTTGGTACAAAGGATTATCACAAGGTGGGATCGCGGCAGTAGGACAACTTCAATTATTACAACCATTCTTTGGCTTAGGTTTAGCCGCTGTATTACTTCATGAATCTGTCAATTTATTGATGTTGTTAGTCACTATTGGTGTTATTTTTTGTGTTGCTGGCTCAAGAAAATATGCTTAATTAAAGCTTGCTTTAAAAAACTAAAAAACACGCTAAATAGGGTTATTTCGCGTGTTTTATTCTTCAATTAAATTGGCAACTTCAAGCAAGTTATTATCAGGATCACGTAAATAAACCGACATAATAGCGCCAGTTGCACCCGTTCTAGGAACTGGCCCTTCTTCTATCTCTACACCTTGCTGATTTAAATGCTCAATAATCTCTGATAACGGTGTTTGTGTTAAAAAACACAAATCAGCCGAACCGGCGGTTGGTTTTGCTGCTTTGGGAAGAAATTCCTTTCCTAATTGATGAAGATTTATTTTTTGAGAACCAAAAGTGAGTGCTTTGCGTCCTTCTTTAAACGTAATAACGTTAAAGCCTAATACGCGGTGATAAAAATCACAGGTCATCTGAATATCAGCAACCGTTAATACCAAATGATCAAGGTGTGTAATTTTCATCAAGCTCTCACTTTTTATACATCAATTAAAGTTCACACTTCGTTTTTAAAACAGCCGTTTTTCTATGGTGATCTAGTGCTAACTCAATTAATTTAGTAATTAATGATTGATAGCCTAAACCTGCACTCTGCCATAATTTTGGATACATACTAATATTGGTAAAACCAGGTAGTGTGTTTATTTCATTGATCACAACACGATTATCTTGAGTTAAGAACACATCTACACGAGCCATACCTAAGCAATTAAGAACACGGTATGCTTTTAATGCAACTTGGCGAATATTCACACTCGTATTTTCTTCCATTACCGCAGGGACAACGACTCTAGCACCGTCTTCATCGATATATTTTGTATTATAGGCATAGAAAGCATCGTTTAATACGATTTCACCACAAGGGCTAACTTCTGGATCCTCATTACCTAAAACAGCACACTCTATTTCACGACCTACAATAGCACTTTCAACAATCACTTTAAGATCGTATTCAAAAGCCATTGCTAATGCAGCGTTGAATTCTTCTTCATTATTAACTTTGCTAATTCCTACAGAAGAACCTAGGTTTGCAGGCTTAATAAATAAAGGAAGTCCTAATTGACGAACCATTTCGTTGTAAGGAATATCATTAATTTGATGCGCCATAATAGTAATAAATGGCGCAACCGCTAATCCGGCACCATCAAGTAGGCGTTTAGTAATATCTTTGTCCATACAAGCAGCTGAACTCATGATATTTGGTCCTATATAAGGCATATCAATCATGTGTAATAAGCCTTGGAGTGTTCCATCTTCACCGTACGCACCATGGACAATTGGGAATACAACATCAATTTGAGGTAATGCCTGGCCATCTTCAAGTGAAATAAATTGGTTTTTTACACTACCAGGAATAATAGCAACCGCTCTTAAAGGTTTGCTTAATGAAATAGTTTTAGGATTATCGCTATTTAGTAAATAATCAGTTTCTGAATATTCATGCCACTGACCTTGTTCATTAATACCGATTAAGCAAAGGTCGAATTTCGTTCGATCTAATTCATTAATAATGTTTTTTGCTGACTGTAATGAAACTTGATGTTCTGTGGATTTACCACCAAAAATAATAGCGACTCTTAATTTACTCATTTTCTAACCTTTTATAGGACAGCTATAGCGAATAGGTAGCAATATATCATGATAAAAACCCCCAATGTAGGTGGATAGTTCTTATCTGCGAAAAATTACGATAAAATGATGAAATTCTATGATTTAGAGTGTTAAAACATCACTATTTCAAGTTATAGAGTTTCTCTAACGATGACCATGCTATAGAAAAAGAGTAATGCCATGACTGATATAAAACAACCGATTGAGATGGATATTACTGAAGTTGCAAAAGCAACGGGACTCGCCTCTTCCGCGATCCGTTATTATGAGAAAAAAGGGCTTATTCATTCGATAGGTCGCAAAGGACTTAAGCGCGTATATCATAGAGATGTTCTGACTCGTTTAGCGTTAATCTCTTTGGCACAACAAGCTCATTTTTCTTTAGATGAAATAGCCCAACTGAGTCTTAATCAAAAAGTACCTGAAATTGATAGAAATATGGTGCGCTCAAAAATTGAAGAAATTGATATTAAAATTAGTGAATTAATTCAGTTACGAGATGGATTAGAGCATATTTTATTTTGTCCTGAAAAGAATCACTTTCAGTGCAAGCATTTTCAAGATGATCTCGCATTAAGTTTAGAAAAGAATAAGAAACGACTGCTTGAATAATCGACACAATTTTCATTTTTAATAATAAAAACAATATATTAAAAACAACTTTGATCAAACTGCCTTTCTATTGACTTGAAGTTAACTTCAAGTTGTATGATACAAATTCTTTCTTTATTTGTATCAGTGGAGACCTTTTATGCCTAAATCAGTTTGGTGGTTGGCATTTTCTTTAGCACTTTTTATTACAGGCAATGCATTAGTCCTTTCTGTCGCCGTTGTTATTGGTGAACAACTTGCTAAAGATCCTATTTATTCAACAGTTCCATTATTAAGCCAATATATTGGTATTATTTCAGCCACCATTCCTATGGCCTACTTTATGATGAAATATTCACGTAAAGCGGGCTTTATTATTGGTAATCTTGCCGGTTTAATTGGTGCTTTATTTGCTATTGCTGGAATATATTATCAAAATTTAATTTTATTTTCGGTAGGCACATTATTTACGGGTGTTGCGATTGGTACAGCACAACAATATCGATTTGCGGCTATTGAAGAAACACCCCCTAATATGCACGCAAAAGCGATTGGATTAGTCATGAGTGGCGGTATTATTGCTGCTATTATTGGCCCTACCTTAGCGGTTGTTACTCGTCAATTCTTTGCTAATTATCCTTTTATTGGTCCTTTCCTTTCACTTACGGTAATTTATATTTTAGCGTTTATTCTGTTGTGGAAAATTCCATTAAAAAAAGTAGTTAAATTAGTAGCAACACATAAGGAAAAATCCAGAAGTTATTTGCAACTTTATCGTCAGCCACTGTTATTTCTAGTCACAATAGTAAGTGCATGTGGTTATGGTATTTTAGTTTATATGATGGCTGCGATCCCGCTATCTATGAAGCAAAATGGATTTGAATTTGCCACCATTGCTTTTGTATTTCAATGCCATATTTTGGGAATGTTTGCGCCTTCATTTATTACAGGTCAACTGATCCATCGATTTGGTGTAAAGAAATTCTTTTTCTCTGCAATTATTTTACTTATCATCGCATTAGTGATTAATTTAACGGGAATAAGTTTTTATCACTATTTTATCAGCTTTGTTCTTGTTGGAATTTCGTGGAATCTAAATTTGATTAGTTCAACACATTTATTATCCAATACTTACCTACCTCATGAGCGAGCAAAAGTACAAGGAACTAATGATTTTCTGATTTTCTTCTTTGGTGCAGTTGGAAGCATTACAGGAGGTGTCGCCTTTTATCTCATCGGTTGGCAAAATACGAATATCATCAGTATTGTCATTAGCGTCATTATTTTATTGATTGCGATAAAACTACGAAAGTACTTACCTGTTACAACACAATAGAACAACCATGTTAAAACCTGAAAATTAGAGTAGATAAAACGATCCTTTATTTATTCATAATTATCTTAAACCCGCTTAAATAGCGGGTTTTCACACAAAATGACACCTTTTACCTCTTTTATAAGATTGTATGTTGTAACTCTATCTTGATAGAATCACACTACCGATTAACTTTTAAACTTAGAGAAGGAGGCTAATTATGTTTTTGTGTGATCTTATTAAATACTCACACTTCTTTGGTAATCGCCACAGCTCAGGCTTTCACAGTAATTTACTGCGTTAACCTGCCTGAGCGACGTTAACTATTACCTCTCCTCAGCTTACAGGGTTATCGCTTGATATTGCCCAAGGCGTTTTTACGCCTAAAGAATGAGTAAGCTATGAGCACATTATTATCTACACAAAATCTGTCTTTCCATAATAATCACGGTTTATTATTAAACGATATTTCTTTAGCACTGATTAAAGGTGAGAAGATTGGTTTAATTGGTTATAACGGTTGTGGGAAAAGTACTTTATTAAAATTACTTTCACATCAATTATCACCAAGTTCGGGTGTTATTTCTGTCGCTAATCAAACGGTTATGGCGTATATAGAACAACACTTACCCACTGAATTACAGTCAATGACTTTAATGGATGCTGTACTTCATAAATTACCTGAAGAATACAGATCATCTGAAGGCTGGCGAGCTGAATTATTGCTAAGTGAAATGGGATTTAAACTTCACGAAAAAGATCTCCTTGTTTCGCAATTAAGTGGTGGTCAACACACTCGTTTATTATTAGCGAGAGCGTTAATTATTGAGCCTGATTTATTATTACTTGATGAACCAAGTAACCACCTCGATTTACCCACTATTTTATGGTTGGAAACATTTTTAAAATAGTGGCGTGGTAGCTTCATTCTAGTTTCACATGATAATACGTTATTAGACAACGTAACGAATTGCACATGGATTATTCGTGATAAATCGCTATCTATATTTCGGTTACCCTGCTCTCAAGCTCGAGTTGCACAAGAAGAGCAAGATATCAGTGCACAACATCGCTATGATGCACAACAAAAAGAGATAGATAGAATAGCCCAAAGTGCGAAACAACTCGCAATATGGGGGCACGTTTATGATAACGAGAATTTATCTCGTAAAGCTAAACAGATGGAAAAGCATATTGTTCGTTTAAAAGATGAGCAAACTGAAGTGACGTCTGGAAATCAATGGGTATTACAGTTTTCTGGTACGGCATTACGTGCTGATAGGCTCTGCGAATTAAATCAACTTGCTGTTATTCCTGCTGAAAATACACCCGTTTTATATACTGTTGAAAATCAGCGTATAAAAAGTGGTGATCGAGTAGCAATAATTGGGGCTAATGGAACAGGTAAATCATCATTATTAAAAATGATTTGGTCACTTAGTTTAGTTGAGATAAATGAACAAAATGCAATAAAGCTGCATCCCCGAGTTGAATTGGGTTATTACGATCAAAAAATTGCTCAATTAGTTGATAATGATACCCTTTCTGATGCATTAAAACCTTTTGCACCATTAACGGATGAACAGAGAAAAATGGCGCTTATTAGTGCTGGCTTTGTTTATACGCGCCACGGGCAGAAAGTGAGTACATTAAGTGGTGGTGAACGAGCGCGTTTATTGTTTGTTGGCCTGAGTTTAGCAAACTATTCTTTATTAATGTTGGATGAGCCAACAAACCATATTGATATGGAAGGCAAAAAGGCATTATCTGAACAAATTAGTCAATTTCCCGGTGGTGTTTTATTAGTTAGCCATGATAGGGAATTGATTGAAAATAGCTGTAATCGTTTTTGGTATATTCATAATGGTGTTTTAACAGAACATCATGATATTGAAGCGATTTATCAGCTTATTGCTGAAGAAGAAATGCCAGAAACTCTGCTAGTGGATAAACTCAATAATTTGCAGAATATCTCATCAGTTCCATTAGTTTCACATCATGATGATGATGAAAAACTCTTTAAGTTAATTGAGCTAGAAGAAAAATTAGAGGCCGATTTAGCACGTAAAATTAACCATCAAAAACCTGCTTTGCAAGCACAATGGAAATTAGAGATTAACCAGCTAAAGCAAGCACTTAATTTGATTTAAGATAGATAAGATTTTGTTTAAGCAAAAAGGATCACGCTGTGATCCTTTTTTATTTATTCTTATCTTACTAATTGATATTCAATAAGATATAAAGATTTTGTTGTCGGATAAATATCTTTGATAAGCGCTTTCAACACTGGAAGTGTCATGCCTTCCTGTTGTGCGTGATACTCATTGATATCATCATAACGTAAAGGAGATACCGCTATGATTTTCAATTTTCCATAATGAGTACGATGTTCATTAGCAAATAATTCAACAATGCTTCCTGGTTTGTAATTACTTTCACTTTCATCTCTGATAGTAATCACTTTTTTTTCTTCAAGAATGGAAGGGATCAAACGTTCAAAAAAAGTAATTTCTGTTGGTATTGCTGACATAATATTGACTCATAAATTTATTGATAAATTACTGATTATCTTATCATGCAATAACTACTTTTTATTCTTTTTTACCCGCAAGGGTATTATTTAAAGCCTCCGTCTGAAGCAACTTAGCCTTACGTTCAATGCCCCAACGATAACCAGATAATTCACCATTTTGTCGAATAACACGATGACATGGAATAGCAACTGCTAGCTTATTAGCTGCACAAGCATTAGCGACAGCGCGATATGCCTTAGGTGCTCCAATTTTGTCGGCGATTTCTTGGTAAGTCATCGTGCTACCAAAAGGGATATCTAATAATGCCTGCCAAACTTTTTGCTGAAATACCGTACCTTGGATATCAAGAGGTAAAGATAAGGGTTGTTTGGGTAATTCAATAAAACCGATGACTTGTGCAATGACTTGCTCAAACTCTTCATTGGCACCAATTAATTCAGCATGAGGGAATTGTTTTTGCAAATCTTCTAATAACAGCTCTGCATCATCCCCCAACATAATGGCACAAATCCCCTTTTCACTTTGCGCCACAAGGATACTTCCCAAAGAGCACTGAGCGATAGCAAAAAAGATAGCAATATTCTTACCACCTGTACGCCAATTTGTTGGCGTCATTCCTAATATCGCTGTTGCATTTTCATAGAAACGGCTATTCGCATTGAAGCCTGATTGATAAATCGCATCTGTAATACTGCCATCTTGAACTAACGCTTTTTTTATTAATTTTTGACGATAAGCATTAGCATAATCTTTTGGTGTGATCCCCATCGTTGATTTAAATAAGCGATGGAAATGATATGGGCTTGCCATAACATGCTCTGCAATACAGGTAAGCGACACGTCACCGTTATTTTCTTCAATAAAACGGCAGGCTCGCTCAATAAGTTGATTATGTTCACTTTCCATTATGGTAGTCCTTTAAATGCGGGATTATGGCTATTATTGACAAACATAATGAATAAAGAACTCCGTTTATTGCTCAATCACTCTGATTCTTTAGATAATGCCCATAGATAAAGCGATGCCGTGGAACCATAAGGTGAATAGCGTTTTCGGTAACGTTCGAAGCGTACTTTATCTAATGTTTTATGGCGATATAGACGCATAATTCCACGTTGAATAGCCAAGTCTCCCCAACTTAAAATATCTGGCCGATTAAGCGAAGAAATTAATAGCATTTCTGCAGTCCAAACCCCTATACCTTTTAGTTGAATTAAAGTATCGATAACCTCTTTATCTGTCATCTCAGGAATTTTATTTAAATCTAATCTTTCTGAAATAACGGCGTCAGCAATACCGATAATATAACTAGCTTTGCGCATAGTCATTCCACACTGTTGTATCTCTTGTTCTGATAATTTTGCGATACGTTCTGGTGTGTAAATACCGTCACATAAATTGAGTAACCGCTGATTAACGGTTATGGCAGCAGAAACCGAAATTTGTTGTTCAATAATGTTTTTAACTAATGCTGTAAATAAATCAGGTGTTAATGGACGTTTAATTTCTCCTATTCTTTCAATGAGTTTGGCTAAGCGCTTATCACGTTTTTTTAATGTGTTTATCTCTGTTTCGCCATACTGAAAGTGCATAATTTAACTTAATTTAAATAAAATATTTATGTCAGTATAACGTGAAGATAAGTGTATTACGTACTCTATTTCTTGCTTTTTTTTGAATTGAACCTTCTACCTTTTATCGTAGGCAAAGAAGATAATATTTGGCAAAAGAGTTTAATTGTTTTTTAGAAGAAGTTAGTCAATCAAAAATATCATCACATTTAAAAACTATAGTTTCATATTAAAAGTTATAAAAAAATATAAAATTTAAATTACCGTCTATACTTTATTTGATTTTTTGAATTTTTACTTAGGTCAATTCTTAGTTATTCTGTAATTTCAGGATTTAATATGAAAAATTATGCACTCAATTTACAAAACAAAGCTGATGCGCTGGCAGTAATGAAAAAAGCAATGAGCTTTACTATTCCTGCCGCATTAAGAGTTGCTGCTAAATTAAATATCGCAGATTTATTAAAAGAAGGTTCTAAGAATATTAATGAACTTGCAGAAAAAACAAACTCCATCCCTGTTGTTTTAAATAGAATATTAAGAATGTTAGCTTCTGAAGGTATATTCTCTGAGTCAGAAGGATCTCGCTATTCTCTTGCTCCTGCGGGATACTTTTTATTAAGCGACCATGAATATAGCTTGCGTGATGCCGTATTAATGTTAACAAATGAAACGCTATGGCGCCCAGTAGGTGATGTTATTGAGTCAGTTCAGGGCAACCCCGCTTTTGAAAACTTATATGGCATGCCTTTTTATCAATATTGGCAAGATAATGTAAGAGATGATCATGATTTTCAAGCAGGTATGAACTCACTTTCAAAGATAGAAAATTATTTTATTATTAAGCATTACGAATTTCCTGAAGATATAACTATCACAGATATTGCTGGCGGATTGGGTGGGCTGTTATTAAACGTATTAAAAGAAAATCCGACTCTGAAGGGACAATTATTTGATAGGCCACATGTGTTGGAAAGAACGTTATTGACTGAATTAAATGACGATAGTCGCTGGAAATTAATATCAGGTGATTTATTTGGAGAGTATCCAGAATCTGATATTTATTTAATAAAATATATTATTCATGATTGGGATGATGAAAGCGTCATTAAATTTTTTAAAAACTTCCGTAACGCAATGAAGCCTAATTCAAAAATACTTATTATTGAACCGGTTATTTTTAAAAAGAATGTACCTGATATGGCTAAATATATGGATCTTCTATGCATGTCTGCATTTCCTGAATCAGGTGAACGTACAGAAGATGAATTTATTGCTTTACTAGATCAAGCAGATTTGAAAATCAATAAAGTGATTAAAACAGGAACATATAACTCAATACTAGAAGTTGTTATTAAATAATCTATTGGAATAACCATTTATTTGTAGCAAAAAAAAGCCACTTTCAAAAGTGGCTTTTTAAGTTAAAAAAAGATTATGCAGTTAACGCCAGCTTGGCACCAAAAAGTAAGAACACTGCACCAATACAACTATTTGATAATGAAGCTAACCGTTTGTTATGTTTTACTTTATTAGTAATAGCAACACCGCCAAATATAAGAACTGATAAATAAAGCATACTGCATGTTTCTAAAATCGCACCTAATACAAAGAATGGAACACCCGCATTTTCATACTTAGGATCGATAAACTGAATAAAGAAAGAAACATAAAAAATGATCATTTTTGGGTTAAGCATACTCAAAAATAACGCCTTAACATAAAGACCATCTTTTGTTTTTACAGTTACTTCAGACACTTGCTCTGGCGTCTCTTTTTTCTTTTGGAACGTTGCATATAACGTTTTTAACCCTAAATAGGTTAAATAAAGTGCACCAGCATATTTAATGACAATAAAGAAGACGGGTGAAGTCTTGACTAATGAAGCAACCCCCAAAAATGCCAAAAAGATTAATAATGCATCACCCGTAAAAACACCAAGAGCGGCTTTATACCCCCCTTTTACGCCATGCTTCGCACTGGAAGTAAGGACGAAAATCGAGTTTGGACCTGGTACTAAAGTAATAAAAATAACGCCTAAAAGGTATGTCCAAATATTTGAAATACCGATACTTTCTAACATACGACGCCTTTTTTAAAAAAATAACATGCTGAATATGTGAGCTATCATATCTACAATATTTTTTTTGTAAAACAATAATCTTTATACCATCTAAAGATAAGTTAGTTGCTCTGCTTTTGTATGTAAAAAGCAGTTTATAAGTCTTTTTTTACAATTAATTTTGGATTAAAAAACCAATTTAAATGTGTGTTATAGTATGATGCTGAAATTAAAATTTATACAGACTTAGTATCTAATTAAAGTCACATGTATGGAATTATAAACTGCATAGTGAATTAAATTCAGATGCAATACCCTATTGTTTGTTTTATGTTATGGTGCATTATTCTTTTTGTGATCTTAGGCGATATTTTATTTTTAACATTAAAACAGCCTTACTCATTAATTTTATGAAAAATAAGTGTTTTTATTGATATTCGGTGAGTTAATTAGCACGAAAAGCGAGGGAATAAAAAAGATTATATTTACCAAAACCATTACTCTAAGTTGTTTTTCATTTTTACCTTTATCTTGCATTTATCTTCACACCAGAGATGGAGTTACGCCATTTTGCTCAAAATGAGACTATTGCAGCTGAAGATTACATTGATAATAGTGATGTACATCACCCTGAGCGTATTGCATGCCAAGCACAAGCGACTTTTTATGATAATTTTACACAAACAGGTAAACTAACAATAAAACAGATTGCTGTCGGTGAAAGGCCTATGCCTAAAGATGAAATGCCAATTATTGGAGAAATATCTCCTTATCAGAGATTATATCTTGTTACTATGCACGCCGCCGTGACACTGTCACCTTTATTATGTGAATTAGTTGCACAAGAACTTATTTACGAAAAAGCGGAACCTCTATTAACGCCTTATCGCGTATCACGATTCAGCTAGAGAACCATTATGGATGCACAACTGTATAAAGAATTTAAAATAGTAGAAAAAGCCTTTTGGTCAGAAATTTGTGAAAATAATATTCGTATTGGTGATCATACTCACTGCTTTATGACACCAATGGATGCTGCCATTTTTAACTTTATTTATTTGCGCCAAGGCGCAACAGAAAGTTCATTCCAGCAAGCCAGCACCCTTTTTACTTCGCAGAAAAAAAATCATATTTTGGTATTACCCGAGTCATTGTTGCCTGAATTTGAAGAAATAATAAAAAATGCAGGTTATACCGGTGATGGTATGACAACCGCAATGTATTTAACATTATCGGAAGCGGTATTTCCATCTTATAGAAATAATCCTTGTGATATTATTTTAACCAATCACAACCTTGAACAGTGGGCACACCCATTAAAAACGGCGTTTCCAGTAGGAAATGATAGTGATGATACGATTGTTAATGAATATATTCGCTATCATCAGAAAGCATTAGATAATGGCGCAGCTATTTTCCATTACGCGTTATTAGTTGATGGTCAGCCAGTCTCTTCATTAACGTTAACAATACACGATAAATTAGCGCGTTTTGATGATATTGGGACAGATATTGCCTATCAAGGTAATGGTTATGCGACACATTTGATTAAGCATGTTTTAGAGTTTTGCCGTGAGCAAGGCGTTGAACGTTGCTTCTTAGATGCATCAGCAGATGGTTTAGCGCTATACCGTAAGTTTGGTTTTAAATCGCTCTTTAACTATCTTAGTTTTATTAAAGAATAAAAGCAGCTATATGAATAGGCTCAATCATGTTTGTTGAGCCTATTTTTTAAATATTAATAAAGACTAAGCTTTTTCTCAGCATCTTGTTTATCTTTATCGCTAATTTGTCTTATCACTCGACAAGGATTTCCAACAGCAACGCAATTAGCTGGAATAGATTTTGTGACTACACTGCCGGCACCTATAACGCAATTATCACCAATAGTCACACCAGGTAAGATAATACACCCTGCACCTAACCATACTGAATTACCGATAGTAATCGGTAATGCATATTCTAATTCACTGTTGCGTATTTCAGGATCAATCGGATGAGTTGCAGTTAAAATACTGACATTTGGCGCACACATCACATTGTGTCCAATTTTTACTGGAGCACAATCTAATATCGTTAGATTAAAATTAGCGTAAAATGATTCACCAATTTCAATTAACTGACCATAGTCACAATGAAATGGTGGCTCAATAGTAAAATTATTGCCCGTTTTTCCTAAAAGCTGTTTTAAATATGTCTTTCTCTTTTCAACGTCAGAAGGACGCGTCATATTAAAATCATAAATAATTTCACGCGCTTTTACTCTAAGTGGTTCTAAACTATCATCTTTACTAGCATGATAAAGATGACCTGATACCATTTTTTCGTATTCCGTCATTGTGATACTCCAAATTTGAAATAAAACAGTTTAGATAAACGTCAATATTGATTTTCTTATTCTAGCGTTAATTGACTTAAATTAGCGGTGTTTTTTAAGTCCATTAAGTGCGGCTCACATTTTATTAAGAATAAATGCCATTAAATAGCAGTGAGCCACCAGCAAAAATTAGCATGGCATCTAATAGCCATTGAAAAAGTTTTGGTGTCAGTTTTAATACCAGTTTTTTACCAAAGTAATTTCCTACGGTTAAGCCACAACCTACTAACACTCCACTAATAAAGATAAAGCTATTAACTGCACCTAGTTGGCTAAATGTCAGGGCTTTAGTGAGATAAATAACAAATGAGACAGCTGCTTCAGTTGCAAGTAATGGCCCTAATGTCAGACCATATGCAGAGAATATTGGAATAGTTAATGGTCCTGTAGAAAACACAATCCCTGTTAAATAGCCGATAACTGCACCCGCAATAATAACTTGGTAAGTTTTCATTTTGATTTGATGTTTGCGTAATAAGTGGATCACGGGGATCATCAATATAAAAAATATTCCCATACCAATATTTAGCCATTTTTCAGACATTATCCATAATGTATTAGCACCAAGAATAACGGCTGGAATACTGGGTAATAGATAATAAAATAGTGGTTTAAAGCGAATACTGTGACGCCATAAATAAATACGTGATAAATTTCCCATCACTGACGCTAATGCCATAATCGGTACGGCTTCCTTAGCACCAAATACATAAGTCAAAGCGGGAATTAATAAAATAGAAGAGCCCGTTCCTACAACGCCACTGATTACACCAGACACTACTGCCAATAAAATAACCGCGATAAAACTCATTATCATCCTTTAAGTTCAATAAGTTAAAGACGTTGTATCATACCCGTCTTCTTTATTTTTACCTGTGATAAAATGTCACGGTATTGTGAGTTTTAATCAGAAAGCTGCTTTATTTATAACTATAATGAGAAAATTATGATGAGAAACCTTCCTCCATTACCTTCATTGCGTGCTTTCTTAGTCGCTTGCCATAGCCAAAGTTATACTGAAGCCGCACAGACATTATGTGTCACTCATGGTGCGATCAGTCGTCATATCCAAGTTATAGAAAAATGGTTTGGTGTCACCTTATTCAATAAACAAGGTTTACGCCGCGTACCCACTCCTTATGCATTGACGCTAGCGCAAGAGTTAAGTGACGTTTTTGATAAATTAAATGATATTGGTTTTCGTTATGGTAATGGTGGAAAAAACGATATTTTAAATATCAGTGTTCCTACAACACTTTGTTTAAAATGGCTTATTCCGCGAATGGAGGATTTTTATCTTCAATATCCTAATGCAAATATCCAAGTTGCTTCTGCAAATAGCGAGCGATTTCATTTGATTAGTCATGATGATCTGATAATTCGCCCTCAACCTCAGCAACAAGAGTATTCATCCGTTGTTTTTTTAGAGGATAAACATTGTTTAATTGCTTCTGAAAAATTCTTAAAACGTTACAACGTCACTAGATTTGAAGATGTTTTTGACTGCCCCGTTATTGATACACTTACCCGCCCCGGGCATTGGCAACAATGGTTAATGGCGACTCATCTTAATACTCAGCGTTCATTTTCACGTCACTATCGCTTTGATCACTTTCATATTTCTCTTCAAGCCATTATTGAAGGATTAGGCCTCGGTATTGGCCCTGTTTCGATTTTGTCGAATGAAATAAATAGCGGTACTTTAAAAGTGTTATTTCCAAATATCCAAATTGTACCGATAAGCTACTACGCTTTAACACCATTGGGTGTACAAAAAACCAAAACACATCTTGATTTTGAACAATGGCTCACCCAACAAAAAAGTTAATTTCACTAATGAAATTAGTGATTTTTTTTCATAAAAATAGCGATTTCAATCCTATGCATTATACTTCTTACAACTAATTTACAGCCATTTTATTAAAAACATCTAATGTTTATCTTCTTTTTGTGAATAGGTAAAAATGCTAATCGTGCTGTTTTTATAATTCGCGATCTTTCTCTGTCATATTATTAAGTTCATTTAAATTCAATATATTAATATCAAAAAATAAGTAAATTAACTTATTTAAATTATTTTGATTTTAAATAATCTGTTATAAACACTTATTGTTTAACTTAAATTAACGTTCTATGCTGATATTTATATATAAAATTTATTAATTTATTTGCTAGCAACGAAGGACGATAAGATGTCTGTAGCTGTGACAAAAAAAGCAATAGAAAAACTAATTAATGGGTATGAATCTGATCCTTTTGCACTTCTTGGTATGCATGAAACATCGGCAGGTTTAGAGGTTCGTGCTTTTTTACCAGATGCAGTTGTAGTCAGTGTCATCGATAGAAAAAATGGCCGAAAAGTAGCAACACTAGAGCGTAAGCACCCTAGTGGTTTTTTCTGTGGTGCTATCCCCCGACGTAAACGCCGTTTTAGTTACTGTTTAGATGTAACGTGGGAAAATGCACAAGGTGTCGTTGATGATCCCTATCAATTTGGCATTTTATTGCAAGAAATGGATATTTGGTTTTTAGCGCAAGGCCATCACTCCCGCCCTTACCAATGTTTAGGCGCACACCCTGCAAAACTGGGTGATATCGATGGTATTACTTTTGCTGTATGGGCGCCCAACGCAAAAAGCGTAAGTGTTGTAGGCGATTTCTCATTCTGGGATGAACGTCGTTTTCCAATGCGATTACGCCGTGAAAGTGGAATATGGGAGCTCTTCCTTCCACAAGCTCATCTAGGTGATTGTTATAAATATTCTATTCTTGATGCGAATGGTGAACGTCGATTAAAAGCCGATCCTTATGCTTTTGAAACACAAATACGCCCTGAAACCGCATCAATTATCAATACATTACCACCAATCAAACCAATGCCATTATCGCGTCAGCAAGCGAATCAGCGTAATGCACCTATGTCTATTTATGAAGTTCATTTAGGTTCATGGCGTAGACATACTGACGATCAAAGCTGGTTAAGCTATCGCGAATTAGCTGAACAGTTAATTCCATATGTTAAAGAAATGGGTTTTACTCATATTGAGTTGCTCCCTATTAATGAGCATCCTTTTGATGGCTCATGGGGATATCAACCATTAGGGTTATATTCACCAACTCGTCGCTTTGGCTCCCCAATGGATTTCCGTGACTTTATTGAAGCAGCACATCAAGCAGAAATTAACGTTATTTTAGATTGGGTTCCTGGTCATTTCCCTGAAGATGATTACGGTTTACGTAATTTTGATGGCACATCACTCTATGAATATGCGGATAGACGTGAAGGCTTTCATCCCGATTGGAATACTTTAATTTATAACTATGGGCGCAATGAAGTGCTGAATTACCTTTCTGGTAATTTATTGTATTGGCATGAGCATTTTGCACTAGATGGTTTCCGTTTCGATGCTGTTGCCTCCATGCTTTATCGTGATTACAGCCGAAAAGAAGGCGAATGGATACCCAATAAACACGGTGGACGTGAGAATTTAGAAGCCATTGATTTTATTCGCCATACCAATAAATTACTGGGCACAACTTGCCCCGGTACTGTCACAATTGCAGAAGAATCTACTGATTTTCCGGGTGTTACCTTACCGCCTGATGATGGTGGCTTAGGTTTTAATTACAAATGGAATATGGGTTGGATGCATGACACGTTAGCTTATATGCAACGTGATCCTATCTACCGTAAATTTCACCACAATCAAATGACCTTTGGCATGCTCTATGCCTATAACGAAAACTTTGTTCTGCCTCTTTCTCATGATGAATTTGTACATGGTAAAGGTTCGTTGATTGGCCGCATGGTGGGCGATGATTGGCAAAAATTTGCCAATTTACGTGCATATCTCGGTTTTATGTGGGCTTATCCCGGCAAAAAACTGCTATTTATGGGATGTGAGTTTGCACAATGGCGTGAATGGAACCACGACAGTAGCTTAGATTGGCATCTTCTCGAAGAACCAAATAGCCCACATCAAGGTGTTCAACACTTTGTACGTGATTTAAATCTTTCCTATCAAGCTAATGCTCCGCTTTATGAATGTGATTTTGAACGCGAAGGCTTTGAATGGCTTACCGTTGATGATCACGATAACTCTGTCTTTGCTTTTTGCCGTAAAGATGCGCAAGGCAATGAAATTATTATTATCAGTAATTTCACGCCTGTTGTTCATCACAATTACGTTGTCGGCGTAAATAAAGCAGGTACTTATCAGGAAATTCTTAACAGTGATTCTGAGTTTTATAACGGCAGTAATGTAGGAAATTTAGGTGAAATAGAAGCAACCGCAAGTACATTTAATGGCAAACCTCACTCCTTGTCATTGTCACTGCCTCCGCTTGCGACGCTGTATTTAAGATTGAAGGATTAATATGTCTTTAGATTATGGTCGCCCTTTTCCTATGGGCAGTCATTATGATGGCTATGGAGTAAACTTTACACTCTTTAGTGAAAATGCCACTAAAGTCATTCTTTGCCTGTTTGATAAAGCAGGCAAAGAGATCCGCTACCCATTACCAGGTAAAACGGGCGCAATTTGGCATGGATATTTGCCTGGTGCAGGGCCAGGTTTACATTATGGTTATCGTGTAGAAGGCGAATGGAACCCAGAGCAAGGATTGTTCTATCAACCTCAGCAACTATTATTAGATCCCTATGCAAAACAGGTGACAGGTATTGTTGATAATACATTGCCTTACACCTCCCCTGTTTTTAATGCATTAGAGCATGATGATAGTGCGATTACACCTAAAGCAGTTATCACAGATGATAGTGGTTGTTTTTGCCATTCTTATAAAGAAAAAGGCACGTATCAGCGTTTAAATACGCCGTGGTCAGAAACCATTATTTACGAAGGACATGTAAAAGGGCTGACAAAGCTTCATCCTGAAATACCCGAGAAAATTGCGGGCACTTATGCAGCATTAGGGCATCCTGCCTTTATTGCGCATTTGCAAAAATTAGGTATTACAGCATTAGAACTGTTACCCGTTCAATACCATTTAACAGAGCCACATCTTCATAAAATCGGATTAAAAAATTATTGGGGTTATAACGTATTAGCGCCCTTTGCTTTATCGACACAATATTATTCCAACACAGGTCGGAATATTATGGATGAATTCCGAGAAGCAGTAAGGTGTTTACACAAAGCCAATATTGAAGTGATTTTAGATGTGGTATTCAACCACACAGCAGAATTAAGTGATCAATATGAAGGTTATATTGTTTCGCAGCGCGGTATTGATAATCAAAGCTATTATTGGCTAAACGACGAAAATAAAGCACAAAATTGGACTGGCTGTGGCAATACTCTAAATTTAAGTCGCCCTGAAACAGTGCAGTGGGTTATGGATTGCCTGCGTTATTGGGTGACAGAATTTCATATCGATGGTTTTCGTTTTGATTTAGCGACAAGTCTTGGTCGAGTTCCTTATTTTGATACTCAATCACCACTACTGACAGCGATACGACAAGATCCGCTGCTGTCACGTATCAAACTTATCGCAGAGCCTTGGGACTTAGGCTCTGATGGTTATCAAGTCGGTAATTTCCCTGTTCCATTTACAGAATGGAATGATGGCTATCGCGATGTTATTCGTCGTTTTTGGTTATGGCGTGATGTGGCTATTGCGACATTTGCAGACAATATTACGGGCTCTGCAAAGCTGTATCACAAAAATGGCAGACCTCCCTATTCTAGCGTCAATATGATAACAAGCCACGACGGCTTTACACTACGGGATTTAGTGAGTTATCAGAATAAACATAACGAGGAGAATGGAGAATCAAACCTAGATGGACATAACACCAATTACAGTGTGAATTTTGGTGAAGAAGGTTTGATAGTCAACGAAAAAATAAGTCAACACAGATTGCTTGCAACTCGGAATATGCTTGCAACCTTACTGCTTTCTAGAGGAACACCTCATTTACTCGCCGGTGATGAAGTGGGTAATACGCAATATGGTAATAACAACGCTTATTGTCAGGATAATAAAGTCAGTTGGATCAAATGGTTTCAACAACCTTATGACTTAACTGATTACATTCGCCACCTTATTGAATTACGTCACCAAATTACACCTTTAAGTTCGCTTAAGTGGTGGGAAGAAGATAGCCAAAACGTGGTTTGGTTAAATCAGAATGCTCAACCTATGAGTCATGAAGAATGGCAACAACTTCCACCCTCACCATTACAACTTCTTTTAGCGCAACAATGGATCTTAATGTTTAACCCATTAAGAAACAGCGCTGTTTTTTCTTTACCTGAAGGGTCTTGGTCTTGCTTGCTTGATACGGTTAGCTGGCCTGATTGTCACCCGACACAATCTCAGCATTGTGAAATACAACCTAACAGTATCACCCTTTGGCGAAATAGCGTTTTTTATACTCAGTCTTCTACTGAAAAATTACCCATTATTTCCTCCCAAGTTAAGTAATTTGATTGGAGTGCTATAACTATGATGACAACAGAACAAGGCCAAAAATTAATGTTGGCACAACAACTTCCTAAAGAGGCAATTGCACTCGTTTTAGCGGGAGGTCGTGGTACACGCTTAAAAGCATTGACTTCAAAACGTGCAAAACCGGCGGTTTTCTTTGGTGGGAAATTTCGAATTATTGACTTTACGCTATCAAACTGTCTTAACTCAGGAATTCGTCGTATTGGTGTAATCACCCAATATCAATCGCACTCTTTGGTTCAACATATTCAACGTGGTTGGTCATTCTTTAACGAAGATATGAATGAGTTCGTTGATTTATTACCCGCTCAGCAACGTCGTAATACCGAACATTGGTATATGGGTACAGCTGATGCTATCTATCAAAACCTCGATATTCTTCGTAGTTACAAAGCAAAATATGTCGTGATTTTAGCTGGCGACCATATTTATAAAATGAACTATGCGCGTTTATTACTTGATCACGTTGAAAACAAATCAAAATTCACCGTAGCTTGTATTCGTGTTCCTAAAGAAGATGCATTCCAATTTGGTATTATGGATATCGATGAAAATCGTAGAGTGCTCAATTTCTTAGAAAAACCATCAAACCCACCTTGTATTCCTGATGATCCAGAACACTCATTAGCAAGTATGGGTATTTATGTGGTAGATAGAGATTATCTCTTTGATTTATTGGAAGAAGATAGCAGCGATCCAAATTCACATCATGACTTTGGCCAAGATATCATTCCTAAGATCACAGAACGTGGAGATGTTCTTGCCCACCCATTTGAACTCTCTTGTGTCAGCTCAGATCCTTCAGTACCACCATACTGGCGCGATGTAGGTACTATTGAAGCATATTGGGCAGCTAACCTCGACTTAGCCTCTGTAACACCAGAGCTTGATATGTATGCGAAAGATTGGCCAATCCGCACCTTTATGACACCTTTACCACCAGCCAAGTTTGTTCAAGATAATCATGGTGAACATGGACAAATGATGAACTCGCTGATTGCTGACGGCTGTATTATCAATGGTTCAACGCTCTATTCATCTATTCTATTCCCATTAGTTCGTGTTGAATCTTTCTGCCATATTGAAGATTCTGTGATTTTACCTGATGTGACGGTGAGCCATCATTGCTACTTAAAACGCTGCATTATTGAACGTAGCTGTACAATTCCAGAAGGCACAGTGATTGGGATGAATGCAGAAGAAGATGCTGCGCGTTTCCACCGCACTGAAGAAGGCATCGTGCTTGTAACAAGAGAAATGCTTGAGCAACTAGCACGTAAAGAAAAAGAAAATCCAACTGAAACAAGTGCAGAACAAAAACCTCAAAATGAGGAGGCATTTTCGTGAATGTCCTTCACTGTTGTTCTGAATTATTCCCTCTGCTAAAAACAGGGGGATTAGCTGATGTTATGGGCTCTTTGCCTTTAGCTCAGAAAAAAATAGGCTTAGATGCGCGGGTGGTTATTCCCGCGTTTCCTGCTATCAAAGATAATATTCCCGATCTCAAATTAGTGACTAATATCGATACGTTTGCAGGTAATGTTTCTCTGCTTTACGGACAATACCACGGTGTTGATATTTATCTTATTGATGCACCTCATCTTTATCAACGTACAGGTAGTCCTTATCACGATCAACATCAACATCCTTATGGTGATAATGTTTTTCGTTTTGCCCTGTTAGGTTGGGTGGCAAGTGAGCTATCAGCGGGATTAGATCCCTTATGGCGAGCGGATGTTGTTCATGCTCATGATTGGCATGCAGGACTAGCTTGTGCTTATCTCGCGGTTAAACATTACTCCGCAAAATCTGTTTTTACTGTTCATAATCTGGCTTATAAAGGCGAGTTTTCACCCTATCATCTGCATCAGCTTGAATTACCTGATTACAGTTTTTCAATTAATGGGCTGGAATATTACGGGCAAATTTCATTCCTAAAAGCAGGTCTTTTTTATGCTAACCATATTACGACAGTCAGCCCAACTTATGCCAAAGAGATAACCACTCACGAATTTGGTTACGGTTTAGAGGGATTATTACGCCAACGCGCTTATGAACAGCGATTAAGTGGCATCTTAAATGGTATTGATGAGGCCGTTTGGGATCCTGCAACAGACGGCTTAATTACGCGTCGTTACGATGTTAAAAACCTGAATAAGCGTTTAGAAAATAAAACCGCATTACAGAAAAAATGTGGTTTACCTGTTAACAATAGCGCCCCACTTTTTGCAGCTGTCAGTCGTTTAACTTCGCAAAAAGGGCTCGATTTAGTGATTGAAACGCTCCCTGATATCGTTGAACAAGGCGGTCAGTTTATTTTATTAGGTACTGGCGATAGTCACCTTGAAGCGGCATTTTTACATGCACAACAACAGTATCCGCAAAATGTAGCGGTACATATTGGCTATGACGAGAGTTTTTCACACCAAGTTGTCGCAGGTGCTGATGTGATTATGGTGCCTAGTCGTTTTGAACCTTGTGGGTTAACTCAGTTATATGGCTTGAAATATGGAGCCCTACCTTTAGTAAGACACACAGGTGGATTAGCCGATACGGTTAATGATTGTTCATTAGAAAATTTAGCGCATCACCAAGCGACTGGTTTTGTTTTCTATGAAGCGACTCCTGACTCTCTGCGTCAAGCTATAAACCGAGCCTTTACCTTATGGGGTATGCCTAAACAGTGGCAACAAGCTCAAACTGATGGCATGAATCAAACTATTTTTAGTTGGGAAACCGCGGCAAAAACGTATGCGACACTGTATCAAAATTTATAGACATGAAGTCTATTTGAACCAGTGGATAACAAAAGAGATTTATAATGAAAAATTTATGTGAATTTGATTATTTATCACCCGATAAGGATATTGAATCATTAAAGCGTTCCATTGTTTATAAACTTATGTTTATCGTTGGTACGTCGCCAAAATATGCAACACCAACAGATTGGTTAAATGCAACCTCTTACGCTATTAGAGACCGTTTAGTAGAGCGTTGGTTAAAATCGACCAAAGCAGAGCTTTCACCGAAAGTAAAACAAGTTTATTACATTTCGATGGAGTTTCTCATGGGGCGTTTTTTGACAAACGCCATGCTCTCTTTAGGTGTTTATCACGAAGTCAAAGAGGCATTAAAAGAGTTAGGTCTTGATCTTGAAAAACAAATCGAACTCGAGCCCGATCCAGGTTTAGGTAATGGGGGTTTAGGTCGATTGGCTGCATGCTTCCTTGATTCTTGTGCCACACTAGGTTATCCCGTTACAGGTTATGGTATTCGTTATGAATACGGAATGTTCCGCCAACAAATTAAAAATGGCGAACAACATGAAGTTGCGGATAACTGGCTTGAAAAAGGTAATCCTTGGGAATTCCCTCGTCATGATCTGCAATTTGAAGTGGATTTTGGCGGACGTTTGCAACAAGAAGGTGAGAAAAATTATTGGGTCGATACCTTTAATGTTATGGCACAACCTTATGATTCTATTGTTCCTGGTTATAACACCCAAGCGACAGATACCATTCGTTTGTGGTCAGCCAAATCAAATGTTGCGTTTAACTTAGGTAAATTTAATAAAGGTGAATATCTAGAAGCAACAGAAGCAAAAGATCGCTCTGAAAATATCTCTCGTATTCTCTATCCTGATGATTCAACAATGTCAGGTAAAATGTTGCGTTTACAGCAAGAATATTTCTTAGTGAGTGCTTCTGTTCAAGATATTTTGCAACGTCATTATCATCTGCATCAACGCTTTGATAATTTAAAAGATTTTATTGCAATTCATCTTAATGATACTCACCCTGTTCTTGCTATTCCTGAGTTAATGCGTCAGCTGATTGATAATCATGGATTTAGCTGGGATGAGGCATGGGAACAAACTATTCATATATTCTCATACACCAACCATACATTAATGGGTGAAGCATTAGAGACTTGGCCTGTTGACATGCTAGGCCGTTCGCTTCCTCGCCATTTACAAATCATTTTCCAAATCAATGATAAATTCTTGAAACAAGTTAGAGCACAATTCCCTAACGATAACGATTTATTGCGTCGTGTTTCTATTATTGATGAAGAGAATGGCCGTAATGTTCGTATGGCATGGTTAGCGGTTATTATTAGTCATCAGGTTAATGGTGTTTCTGAACTTCATAGCCAACTAATGGTGCAATCTTTATTTGCTGATTTTGCGATGATCTATCCTAAGAAATTCTGCAATATTACCAATGGGATCACACCACGTCGTTGGTTGGCATTAGCAAACCCTTCTCTCTCTAAAGTAATTGATAGCCATATTGGTACAAACTGGCGAACTAATTTAGAGCAATTGGGTGAATTAATGCCATTGGTAAAAGATAAAAATTTCTTGCACCAATTAAAAGATTCAAAACGTATCAATAAACAAAATCTTGCTCAGATCATTAAGGAAAATTTAAATATTGATATTAATCCTGATGCACTGTTTGATGTACAAATCAAACGTATTCATGAATATAAACGTCAACTCCTGAATATGTTAGGCATTATCACTCGTTATAATCGCATTTTAGAAAATCCAGAGAAAAACTGGGTACCTCGCGTATTTATTTTTGGCGGTAAGGCTGCATCAGCCTATTATAATGCGAAGAAAATTATCAATCTTATCAACGATATTGCAAGTAAGATTAATAATGACGAGCGTATTAAAGATAAACTAAAAGTGATCTTTATTCCTAATTACGGCGTAAGTTTAGCGCAACATATTATCCCTGCGGCAGATTTATCTGAACAAATATCATTAGCAGGAACAGAAGCTTCTGGTACAGGAAATATGAAATTTGCCCTAAATGGTGCATTAACCATCGGTACACTTGATGGCGCGAATATTGAAATTGGCGAACATGTTGGTTTCGATAATATGTTTATCTTTGGCCACAATGCACAAGAAGTGGCGGAATTAAGACAACGTTATTCCCCTCGTCGTTATTACGATGAAGATATTGAGTTACACACTGTGCTTAATCAAATCGCTAATGGTTTCTTTAACCCAACGGATCCTGATAAGTACAAATCAATTTTCGATAGCTTAATTGAATTTGGCGATCATTATCAGGTATTAGCCGATTATCGTAGTTATGTTGATACTCAAGATAGTGTTGATGTTCTCTATCAAGATGAAGATGCTTGGTTGAGAAAATCTGCGTTAAATATCTGCCAAATGGGTTATTTTTCTGCGGATCGTGCGGTAACAGAATATATGCAACGAATTTGGAAAGCTTCTGCGATTACATTGTAAAAACTAAGCTAAACTTCTAAGGACAGAACAGTAACCGCGCTTTATTGCGCGGTTTTTGCTTTTATCGTTTAAGACAAAATTCTTTTTATTTTTAGCATTAGCACCATTAATGGCGATTTATACAGCGTGGAAAATAACACGTTGTTCTTATTAAATCTTATACTTAATATTATAAAAAAGTAGTGATATGTTTTTACCTGTTTCTTATTAGATTTATTTGTTTTATTTATGAAAGATTTTATCATTTATTCTGTCAAAATTTCCTTTAATGACAAAAGGAGTTTTTATGAAAAACATTTCCAATAGCTTTGTAATTAAAAAGAAAAATACAGGAGCTTTTTTTAATGACTATAATTTAAAAGGTTATATGAAACTTTTTAATAATATTAAAGATATTAAAAACACCCCTTTAAAAGACATATCTTGTGGTTGTAATGGAAAAAAGGTTAGTGTAAATATTGCAGAAATTAGTCGTGAATTACTATCAAAAATACTAAAACTTTATACACCCACCAAAATATCCTCTTACAAAATTAATACCGAAAACAGAGAAAAATCAATAAAATTATTAAATAAAGCTTATGGAAAAATAGATGGATATATTTCAGACTGGTGGGAAAATGAAATAAAAATTTTTCCTTCTTCAAGAATTAATCGAGAAATTGACAATCTATATCATGATGAAAAATTTATTATGAACAAAGAGACTAAAAAAATTTTATTTTTTTTAATTTCTAAAAAATTTAATCTAGATTTAGATAATAATGCGGCTCAAAGCACGATAATCCAACATTTACAAGATATCCCTGAAGTTGTAAAAGCAATAGATGAATTAGGAATTGCTAATGATTCATATTCAAAATATGAAACTTATTGTTTAATAGCTGAATATATTTACAATATTTTATCAGAAAATAAAGTTGATTTTTCTAAAATAAAAGATGCAGTGAAAGAAATCGCTGAACGAAATTTAGTTACTCCTGAAGATAAATTAGCTTCTCCTTATTCTACGCGTACTCTTATTTTTTTATAAAAAAGTAAACTATTGATCTAATGATAGACATTATGTATAACCAGATGTACATTTTATCTAACTTAAGTGAAATAGGAAAACACAATGACCTCACATCTTATCCAACAAAATATTGAAGCACTCTCTTTACCTGGTGGGCATTACTCTCATGTCGTGACTGCAAACAATATGTCGTTTATTTCAGGGTTATTACCCTTAGATAAACAAGGTAAACCTTTAGCAGACAAACCTGTTGAAGTACAAATCACACAAGTCCTTGAAAATTTACAAGCTTGCCTTATCGGAATAAATGCAAAGAAAACCGATATTGCTCAAGTTAAAGTCTATGTGACAGATATTAATGAATGGCCTATCGTAAATGAGTTATATGCAAAATGGATTGGCGAGCATAGACCAGCAAGATTAGTGGCGGGTATAAAAGAGCTACATTTTGGGAGTAAAATTGAAATTGAAGCTGTTGTTATTAAGGAATAATCTTATGAATAAGTTACTTGCTCCCACTTATAAAGATGTTACTGAAGCTCATCAACGCATTCTGCCATATCTTAATAAAACACCGGTTTTAACCTCTCGCACTATTAATGAGCTAACAGGGGCGCAATTTTATTTTAAATGTGAAAACTTTCAGCGAATGGGTGCATTTAAATTTCGTGGTGCGATGAATGCGTTATCTCAATTTACCGCAGAACAACGTAAAAATGGTGTCGTGACTTTCTCATCAGGCAACCATGCACAAGCTATAGCTTTATCGGCAAAGCTATTAGGTATTTCTGCAACAATTATCATGCCTGAAGATGCACCAAAGGCAAAAATGGAAGCCACAAAAGGCTATCGTGGTCGCGTGATCACCTATAACCGTTATACAGAAGATCGTGAAGAAATTGGGCAACAACTGGCACAAAAGGAAGGCCTAACATTAATTCCACCTTACGATCATCCTCATATTATTGCTGGACAAGGTACTGCTGCAAAAGAGCTGTTTGATGAAGTGGGTGCATTAGATATGCTATTTGTTCCATTAGGTGGTGGTGGCTTACTTTCTGGCTCTTTATTATCAACCAAAGCTCTCTCACCAGATTGTAAAATATTTGGCGTGGAGCCTTTAGCCGGAAATGACGGACAACAATCATTACGCAAAGGCGAAATCATTCATATTGATACACCGAAAACAATTGCAGACGGTGCGCAAACTCAGCACTTAGGCAATTATACTTTTGAGATTATTCGTAACCATGTGAACGATATTTTAACGGCAACAGATGAAGAATTAATTTTGGCTATGCAGTTTTACGCTCAGCGAATGAAAATAATTGTAGAGCCAACTGGCTGTTTAAGTTTAGCGGCTGCTCGTCAATTTGGAGATAAGTTAAAAGGAAAAAAAATTGGTATTATTATCAGCGGTGGCAATGTCGATATCGCGCAATATGGTCTATTTTTAGCGCAATAAACTTGCATGTTCTAATATGAAAAAAAGCAGTATAGAAAAACCTATACTGCTTAAAAACACCAACATACAACCAATCAACTAAAATAACGGGGGCGTTTGTTTAACAAATTTTAATTAAGTGAAAAAGTGATACCTGCTTCTTTACATAATTGAGTCAGATTTTCTTTTAATTGTTGATTTTCTTCAGGCAATAAATCGAGTTGTGGCAAACGCATATGACCACCTTCTAAACCACGCATGGTTAATGCCGATTTAAATATTGCCATATTCGCGCCAGACTTAAGTGCATCACTAAATTTCACACAAAATTGTTGCCACTGTTTCGCTTCTTGGTAATTACCTGCGATATAAGCTTTATACATATTTACAAAAGGCTCAGGGAATACGCAAGCACAACCAGAAACCGTACCGTCACAGCCCGCATCTAATAAACCTAGGAATAATTTATCGTAGCCATGAAGGACGGAAAAATTATCGGCTACAGCAAGGTAGCTTAATGTTGTATTGTTATCAGCAAAACTGTATTTAATACCAATTACATTTTTACACTGTTGTTGTACTTTTGCCACTAATTCAGGTTTTATATTATTTGCCGCACATTGCGGAATGTTATACAGATAAACAGGAAAATTATCCGGCACACTATTTGCCACTGTCACAAAATAGTTTTCTAATTCTCTGTCTGTCACACCAAAAAATTGTGGCGTCACCACACCAATACCATCGGCACCAATTTCAACTGCGTGTTTGGCTAATTCAATGGTTTCAGTTAATGTCATTGCACCAACATGAATAAAGACAGGTAAACGCTTATTCGCTGTTTCAACAACGGTTTTCGCAACATTTTTACGTTCTAATGCAGATAAACGCAACATCTCACCCGTTGTACCACAAGGATAAAGGCAATCAACGCCCTTGGTTACTAGCATTTCAGTTAATGCAGATAACGCTTTAATATCTACTTGATCGTTCGAATCAAACGGAGTAACCATTGCCACTGTAACGCCAAATAATTTTTTCATATAAAGACCTTTATTAAATCAGATTGCTTCAACAATAACTTTAATTGCCAACATACCCGGATCATCTAAACCAATAGATTTTTCTGGGAACATACGGGCTCGACCTAATAAATTAGGTTTTTGGCGAAATTCATTAAGCGTACTATCGACGCTTTGTAAGGCTGCTGCTTTTAAATTATCGATAGCTAAAGTTGGTTTTAGCGCTTCAGATAAATGGTAAAGAATATCGAGTACGGATTTTTGCCCTAACTCCCCTTTTCCCCTTGCCATCATGCTTTGGTATGCAATAGTTAATAGCGATGAAATGTCGGAGGACGATATTTCTTGAAGTTGGTTTTCTTTGCAGTATTTGGCCATTGCCATAAAAGCGGTTGCTTGCAATGTACCAAAAGAAGAAGCACAGGCTTTTTGTAATGATTTACTGCATTGGAAAAGTGCTTTGCTTAGATCTTCAGGCCAATCTTGTGAATCATCTGCAATTTGTCGCCAGCCTTTTTGCATGGTGATCCCTAAATCCCCATCACCTAGACGACTATCTGCTTCACATAGCATTGATTGAGATTGCTCGCAAGCAATAGCGATACGGATCACCGCTTGTTTGAGCATATCAAGCGTAATATTCATCGCTATACCCTCCAGAATGCACAATGAGCCGGTGCATTCATCAAGGCTTCTAGCTCATCATCCAATTTGCATAATGTTAAACTTGCACCGGTCATTTCCATGGATGTGGCATAACGTCCAACTAACGGATGCACAATTGTTGCACCTGTTTTATCAATCAGCTGTGCAATTTTGTTGTACAGAATATAAAGCTCTTCTAATGGTGTTGCGCCTAAAGAGTTAACTAATACAGAGACTTTATCTCCTGTTTTTAATGATAATTCTGTCTGTAAGCGATCAAACATCTCTTGTGCAATATCATCTGCGTTGCGTAATTTATCACGCCAAATTCCCGGTTCACCGTGAATACCCATCCCCATTTCCATTTCATCGTCACCAATTTCAAAAGTAGGATGTCCTACTGCGGGTAAGGTGCAAGATGTCAGCGCACAACCAATGGTTCGAGTATTTTCCATGGTTTTTTGAGCAACACGCGTGACTTCATCAAGTGTTGCACCTTCTTCGGCTTTGGCGCCCGCCATTTTAAAACCATAGATCATTCCAGCAACACCACGGCGTTTGTGCGCTTCTTCTGGTTTTGCTGAAGCCACATCGTCAGTAGCTAAAACGGTTGTACAACGAATATCATCTTCAAAATCGACAGTTTCGGTCGCCATATCAAAATTCATGATATCGCCACCATAATTGCCATAAAGTAACAATACACCTAAGCCACTGTTTGCTTCACGAATGGCATCTGCCATTAAATCGGCTGAAGGTGAAGCAAAAACATCGCCTACGGCGGCTGCATCTAATAAGCCCTCACCGACATATCCTGTAAATACAGGTAAGTGACCCGACCCGCCACCCGTTACAATACCCACTTTGGGCTTATTGGCTTTTTTCGAACGAGTAATCAATCTTGGCTGTGGTTGACGATAAATACCACCATGAGCAAGGCATAAGCCTGCTAATGTTTCATCGACATAATTTTCTGGCTTATTTAATATTTTTTTCATGTGATCACCCGATATTTTTATTTATCTGCTGATTTTTATCATCTTAAAAAAATCATTTCGTTTATTTAAGATGAGTTTTCCCTGATACTTAAAAAGCATCTCTATTTAAATAATTGTTTATAAATAAACGAGGCTTTATTTAGCTTTAAACGCACCTCTAATTTGCATAATAACAATGAATAAAAACACACTGGCTAATATCATCGAAATAGGTCTATTAACAAAATTAATAAAATCACCATCTGACTTCATTAATGATGAAAGTAAATTCTTTTCTAACATTGGTCCTAAAATCATGCCCAAAATAATGGGTGATATTGGGAATTTTCGTTCTTGAAGGAAATAGCCGATAACACCCATTACTAACATAACAACAATAGAAGACATCGTATTAGTAATTGCGTAAGAGCCTACGAGACTAAATAAGATAATTGCTGGATAAATAATTGCATTATCAATAGCAACGATCTTCTTCAATAAATTGACAACAATAAAAGCAATCGGTAATAAAATTAAATTAGCAATAAAGAAAATAATAAAGACAGCATACAATTTATCTGGGTTGAATAAAAATAGTGTTGGTCCTGGTTGCATATCTTTCATATACAAGACACCGATAATAATTGCAGCAGCAGAATCGCCCGGAATACCAAATACTAAAGATGGGATCCAACTTCCCGCTAAACTTGCATTATTACTTGCTGAAGCATCAACAATACCTTCTTCAGAACCATGACCATATTTTTCTGGGTTTTTAGAGAGTTTCTTTGAAACGGCATAAGAGATCCATGCCGCAATATCGGCACCCGCACCGGGTAAAGCACCAATTAATGTTCCTATTATTCCGCTACGAAAAATGCCGCCTTTACGCTGGCGAACAACACCACCAATCCCTTTAAAAATATTGTAAGAATTATTTTCAGCATTCACTTCACTTAGCGTGATTTGCTTTTCTTTCCAACGCTCAACGTAATATTTAATTGCACCGGAAATTGCAAATAATCCTATCATTGCTGGAATAAAACTTACACCTTGCATTAAAGAGACTTCACCGAAAGTAAAGCGTGCTTGCCCTGTAAATTCATCATAACCAATGGTGGATAATGCAATACCAAAGAACAGTGCTAATAAGCTTTTTCTAATATGTGAACCTGAAACAATAGTTGCACAGCTAAGCCCAATTAAAGACAACCACATATATTCATAAGAACTAAATTTTAAAGCAAACTCAGCTAAAACTGGCGCTGTTGACGCTAATATAATTGTACCAATAACGCCACCAATCACAGAGCTTGTTAACGACATACCTAATACACGGTTGGTTTTACCTTCTTTAACTAAGCTGTGTGCATCATTGGTATAAGCCGCTGATGCAGGCGTACCCGGGATATTTAATAAAGCACCAGGAATATCACCTGCAAATATAGAAGACGCGCCAACAGAAATCATTAAGGCTAATGCAGGAATGGGATCAAGAAAAAAAGTAAATGGCACCATTAATGCGATAGCCATTGTTGATGTTAATCCAGGAATTGCACCAACAAATAAGCCAAATAAACAAGCACCAATAACGACAAGTATTGTTGTGTAATCAATATAAGCAAGGGCGCTAATTAATATATCCATACTGTTGTTCTCTATTTATGAAAATAGCTGAGGTAGCGGTACTAACAGTACAGCGGTAAATAAGTAATACACACCTAACACCACACTGGCTGAAATAATAAAACTGTATATAGGTTTTGTTGTTGCATACTTTATCATTAACGGTGCGGTAATAATTAATCCTGTTAAAATAAAACCTAGATAATCTGATACAAAAACATAAAAAAGAATAATTCCAATAATTAATAAAACAAATTTTATTTCATGCCATGAAACTAATGGAATATCACTTTCTTGATTGCGTGAAAATATATCTATTAATGAAAATATAATCATGCCACCGCCAATAATAGAAGGCATAAATGCGGCGCCATATTCACTAAAATCACCTAATGAATACGCACTATAAACAATAAGAAATAAACCAAAGCAGCAAAATATTAGCGATAGAATATGACGATTTAGCATAGGCATAAAAACGGCTGTTGTTCAGCCGTTTCCTCAGTTATTTCTTTATAATTTCACCAAACTTTTTATCTTCATTGGCCATAAATTGAGTGGCATCATCTCCATATAGCTCGATCACTTCAAATCCTTGTTTATTTGCAAACTCGGCTAATTCACCAGATGCATACACTTTTTTCATTGCAGCCGTGAGTTTATCTTGCACTTCTTTATCTAGCCCTTTTGGCGCAACTAGCATATTCCATGCTTGCAAATCCCAGTTATAAGGTGTGGCTTCTTTAAATAATGGTACATCAGGATAAAAAGCCGATTTCTCATTTGACATAATTGCCATATGCTTCACTAATCCTGCCTTTACCATACTGTCTGCCTCACCTAATGAAGAGGTCACAATATCAACACCACCAGAAGCAAGCTCTTGTAATGCAGCACTTGCACCTTGAGATGGGATAAAGCGAATGGCGTTATCAGGCAATCCTGCGGCACGCAACATACCAATAGTATTGAGATGCCAGATTGAATTTAACCCACTGCCAGATGCTTTTAATTTACCCGGATTTGCTTTTGCGTAATCAATAATTTCCTGTGCATTTTTAAATGGTGAAGATTTCCCAACCTGTAATCCACCATAAATAACGGCAAGACGTGTAATCGGTGTGTAATCTTGATAAGTTAAATTTGTCATTCCTTGATGATGCATCATGGTAATTTCAACCGTTGCAATACCTAATGTGTAACCATCGGGTTTTGCATTTTTAATGGCATCATGACCTACAACACCACTACCTCCAGTTTTATTTACCACATTAACGGTCACGCCTAATTCTTCTTGTAGCCCTTTAGCCGCTAGGCGTGCAACAGTATCAGTATTACCTCCCGCAGCCCAAGGAACAATAATAGTAATCGGCTTTTCTGGATATTGAGCAAAAGCTGGAAGTGTAAAAATGGAACTGCATAGGGTAAATGCCAGAAGTGTTTTTTTCATTATATGCACCTTTTCTCATTGCAGATTATTTGTGGTCGAATATCTTCGAGCCTTGATTTAAGGCGAGCCTGAACCTGAGAAAGTACAGGCATTGCTGTTACGCCTTTTTGTTCTATAAATGCAGAGAGGAAAGCACTGGCAAATAATACACTCTCATGCATTGTGCCTCCTGCCGCTATTTTTGAAGCAAATGCGCCATTAAAAGCATCCGTGGCTGCCATCGTATCCACTCGTAACGATGGCATAGGGGGAATATGAAAAGTGGCGCGTCCGTCAAAATAGACCACACCAAGCTCATCCATATAGATAATGACTTTCTTATTTTCATCACCTGAAATAACGTTAATCGCTTGTGTTGCGTCTTTAATATCGTTTATTTCAATGTCAGCCCAGTGTGATGCTTGATTTGCATTTAACGTAATAAAATCAAGAGTGGAATAAAGTTGCTTTAAATCTTCGCTATAAGGTGCAACATTAAGTACGATAATTTTATTAACAGACTTTGCAAACATCGCTGCTTTAATATTGGCTTCTATATTAATTTCACCTTGGAGCAATAACACATCTGCCTCACTTACATAAGGCAAAGAAATATCAATCTCCTGCTCAGAGAATGTATTGTTCGCACCTAAATAAGTCGCTGTAATATTGTTTTGTGTTTTATCTGCTAAATAACTAATTGAA
Organism: Proteus sp. PR00208; assembly: GCF_016238545.1. NCBI lineage: Bacteria > Pseudomonadati > Pseudomonadota > Gammaproteobacteria > Enterobacterales > Morganellaceae > Proteus > Proteus sp. PR00208. The sequence continues at coordinate 165,207 of NZ_JAEHQE010000003.1, forward strand.
CTGCCTGTTGGCTCTATTTCTGTTTGAAAAATAGTGAAAGAATCAATTCCACTTTCTTGTAAATATTTATATGCATATTTACTAAAATGATCTTCACCAACTTTTGTTATTAAATGCACTTTCGCATCAGAAAAACTGGCAGCCATTGCCTGATTTGTTCCTTTACCACCAGGACCTATCGAATTGCTTTTAGAGTTAATTAACTCTCCGACTTTTGGAAAAGAATCGACATTGGCAATAATATCTACCACAAATGACCCAAGTACACAGACTTTGCCTTCTGGCTTTCTATCTTTACGTTCTCTCACGATTAATAAATCGTGCAATAAACATGAAATATCAAAACTATCACTAAATTTACTTATTTTTTTAATTTCTTGTTTCCCTAGTATGGCGCCACCATGACAACGTTTGATCAACCCTTCTCCTTCGAGGTATTTCAAATCACTGCGAATAGTTTCCAATGTGACACTGAATTTTTCCGCAAGCTGAGCCACTTTAACTTTCTTTTGTTCTCTGATGATGGTGTAAATTTCCTGTCGCCGTTCTTCTGAAAACATATAAAGTGCCTCCGTATCATTGATAACGAGAATAAGGAGATTAGGTCAGTGATTCTGCGATGGTATTCAAAACAAAAAACCAAAAACAGAAGCAAAACCAAATCAAAGCAATTTAGATCACATTTTTTTAACACAACATCAATTGGCATACGTTAAAAATGAGAGGTGAAACGAGTCGAATAATGAATGGAGATTTAGAAAAGAGAGGTAGAATCAGCCGTTCAAGAACGGCTGATAAAATAATAACTTAGATTATTACAGATGTGATAGTTTTAAAATGTAAATATCATGTTAAATAAAATCACCTTGGTATTTAGTTTAACAAGGCATTAAGCAGATAAAAGCCCACTAATGTCAGCAACACGACCACTAAGGTATTACGTATTTTAAGCGCTAATCCTACACATAATAAGGTTCCCCAAAGATAAGGATTATCTAGAATACCTTTAAATTCGCCTTTTTCTAACAGCACAATGGGTGCACAAATTGCAGTTAATAAACAAGGTGCAGAATATCCTAATGCCTGTCTGATCACAGACGGTAATTTGACGGGGATCGCCGGTTCAAGAAAGAAATAACGCAACATAAAAATGACGAGTGCCAAAATTAATAATAACGACCATGTCATTTTTGTTCTCCTCTGGCTCTAGCAACACAAACAGCAATAAACATGCCTGTTAATCCACCAATCACTACGCCACCTTCTATATTCAACCAGCTGAAAATAATAGATAGGCAAAAAGAGACAATAACGCCTACTAATGTACTAAATGTTTTTATTAACGGAATAACAATTGCCAATAACGTGGCAACAATAGAAAAATCAAGATGATAACGAGATAAATCAGAAACTTGGCTTGCCATAATAATACCAACAATACTAACGGCAACCCACGCTAAATAAAAACATAATCCCGCACCTATCATATAAGCGGGTGTGAGTTTTACTTTAGGTTGTGCCGAAACAGCAAAAAGTTCATCCGTTAATAAAAAACCTATTGTAATGCGTTGATACCATTTTAAATGGGCAACATGAGGACGTAAGGTTAGTCCGTATAAAAGATGCTGAGCTGTAATAAAAAAGACAGAAACAATAATGGTCAGCATTCCCGCACCAGAAACCACTAATCCTAATGTCACCAATTGCGCCGCCCCTGCAAATATAATTGCAGACATTCCGACACTTTGTGCAAAGGTTAATCCTGCATCAACGGCCATTGATCCCGCTAATAGTCCCCAAGGAATAACCGCAAGGCATAAAGGTAAAACATGCAAAGCACCAAGGCCAAAAGCACGCATTACTTGCCTATCTTCATTATTATTTTTGATTTTTTCCATTTACCTGTCTTCACTTTTAATACATTAATTCTATAGAGAATAATTATCAGTCAGTAAAGATAAATGATATTGCATAAAATTGCTCAATCTTATTTATGTCGTTGGTGTATTTTTGCTGGAACAAAAATTTGGTGAGTTTCTAAATTTGCTTGGTTAATTAATCCCATAATGAGTCGAAAGCAGTGAGAGGCTAATTCAGGATTATTTTGTGCAATAGTATCTATTGGTATCGATAATGAATCATAAAGATAGTGATCATCAAAACCCGCTAAATAAACATCATCTTGCATGATTTTATTTTGGCTTAAATACCGTAATACACCCTCTAGCAAACCGCAGGCTGAAGTAAAAACAAACTTGGGTGGACGACCTAAAGACGCACATAAAGAGCCGAACATTTCATAGCCTGAACTTGGATGATAGTGCCCGTGAATGATCCACTCTGTTTTCAAATTAATATTGGCTTGAGAAAGCCCTTGCGTAAAACCTAAAAGGCGATCTTTTGTGGGTGAAATCGTTGATTGTCCACCTAAAAAGTAAAATTCATCAATGCCTTTTGTTGAAGCAATCTCCGCAATAAGTTGTTGTGTCGTGGTAGTTGAATCTGTGACAACAAAAGGTAATGTTGTACCGTTAAAATAACGGTCAAATAACACAACGGGAATTTGTTTACTTAAGCGCTGATATTCAAAATCATTTTGTAAACAAGAAGCCACAATCAAACCGTCGATTTGTCGTGATAACAAATGTTCTATTGCAAGAGTCTCTTGAGCCGCATTTTCATCCGTACAGGAAATAAGTAGCTGAATACCCGCTTCTCTACATAATATTTCTAGTTCATAAGCCACTGAGGCAAATCCGTAGTTAGTAATATCAGGAATAACCAATCCCAATGCATAACTGCGATTATCACGTAAAGAGCGAGCATGAATGTTAGGTTGATACTGATATTGTTGGGCAATAGAGGTAATACGCGCAATGGTGTCATCAGCAACACGCATCTCTTTACCTCGGCCATTCAATACCAAACTAGCTGTTGTTTTTGATACACCTGCTAGTTTTGCAATATCTGTAATAGTCGTACGCTTTTGTTTTTTCACTATTATTTTACTTAAGGCTGCATTTGCTGAATTTAAATTAATTTATTGTTTATCTAATCTTATTTAACTAAACAATGCATCATTTAATTGCCAAGTTGTTAGCTTTATTGTGTTTTTACCCGAAAAATTAATGATCTGTTTTGCTGAAGGGAAAAAACGACTACTCATCACACCCAAACCATGATTAAAGAAAATCTCCACGCTCGAACTGTCACATAATATTTGAAGATGTTTTATATCACCAGACCAGAAACGTGATTGCCATTCACCATTTTTAACACTACGACGTTTTAATATTGCTTGATTATTCTCAATGGTTAATTCAAGTGAATCAGAGAATTGAATTAAGAGAGAGTCTATTAATTCCACCTCTAATTCAACACAAAACCCGTTAATTTCAGGCGCATCATCTGCAATGCCTTGCCAATATTGTACATTTTGTCTGAGTTGCTGTAATTCTTTTACGGGTTGCTGATAAAGTTGCCCTTCGCTTATTTGTAATTCACGAGGACAGGTCATTTGATGTATCCAGCCATTAGCAATGGTCGGTTGATACATTTCCTCTCCATCAGGAACCCCCATCCAACCAAATAATAAACGCCTACCATTAACTTGTGTGGTTTGCGGCGCATAAAACTCAAAACCTGCATCAAGTTCGATTAAATCACCATGTTGAAACTGCAATGTTGAATAATCAAAACTGCCCATTAAATAAGCACTAGAGTGCGAATTTAAAAATCGATATTGCTCTTTTTTTATTCCTTGAGGACAGGTTAATAAAATAAAGTGTCCACTAAGTTCAAAGAGATCTGGGCATTCCCACATATAACCCACATCATCTAATCCACCTAAATGACTTCCTGCTAACTCGCCTATTAATTGCCATTGATATAAGTGAGATGCGCGATAAAGTAAAACCTTACCCTGTTTATCTAACGTTTGCGCCCCTAACACCATGTACCATTTATCGTTGTGTTGCCAAATTTTAGGATCACGAACATGTCCGCTATAACCTTCAGGAAGCCCTAAAACAGGCCCTAACTTATCAAAACCACCTTGCTGGTTTTCAACTGCTAAACACTGCCATGCAGTGCGAGAGCCATCATCAAATTTTACATTTCCGGTATAACAAAGCGTTAATTGTCCTTGATTGATCACAGCACTGCCAGAATAACAGCCATCTTTGTCATAAAATTCATCAGGCAATAAAGCAATAGGTTGATGTTGCCAAGTAATAAGATCCTTTGAACGCCAATGCCCCCAACATTTATTTTTATGCTCACAAGGCAGAGGCGCCCATTGATAGAAAAGATGATAATACTTACCATCAAAACAAAACCCATTGGGATCATTTAATAACCCAGTTATTGGCGCTAAATGCCAACGCGGATAGTATTTATCTTTTGCAGCTTTAGCACTATTACGCATAACCGCTTGTAAAATTGCAGATAATCCTTCGCTTTTTGTCATTTATGCAGACTCCACTTTATATTTCAGTAAAAGAGAAAGAACAAAAGCTGTTAAGAATGCGATCACTAAACCAATAACATAATTAATAATTGAACCCGCTTGTACAATCGCAATACCCGGAATAGCGGTAAGACCAACAGCGGTCATATAAACGTGAGAGCCAACAACCCAAGCGCCTCCAGCAGCACCTCCAATTAGTGCAGCAATAAAAGGTTTACCATAACGCAAATTAATCCCGAAAATTGCCGCTTCTGTAATACCTAACATCGCGGAGAAACCCGATGGGATCGTAATAGCTTTAATTTTCGCATCGTTGGTTTTAAACCAAACGGCAATACAGGCTCCTCCTTGTGCAATATTAGCCATCGCCCAAATAGGTAATAAGAAATTTACGCCAATATTCGGATTCCCTAATAATCCAGCTTCGACTGCATGGAAACTATGGTGTATTCCTGTAATAACAATAACAGAATAAAGACCACCAAAAATAAGCCCTGCAATCCAACCTGCCTGCGTAATTAACGTACTTAGTATTAATGAAATACCATCACCTAAAAGACGACCGACAGGTCCAATCACTAATAACGCAACAAAGCCTGAAATAATAACGGTTAAAAATGGCGTGATAATTAAATCAAGTGCATTAGGAACAACTTTACGTAATTGTTTTTCCAGTACACTCATAAACCAAACTGCCAGTAATACTGGGAAAACAGTTCCTTGATAGCCAATCATGGCGACTTCTAACCCAAAAAAATTCATGGTATTAAATCCAGCCGCAACCCCCCACGCGTTAGTTAAGGCTGGATGCGTTAAAATTCCGCCTAATGTCGCGCCAAGATAAGGATTTCCGCCAAATTCTTTTGCAGCAGTAAAACCAATAAGAATGGGCAAAATAATAAAAGCCGCGGAGCTACACATATCAAGCATGATATAGAGTGCATTATCGGGACTTACCCACTGGTTAGTTTTCATTAATCCCAGCAATCCCATTAATAAGCCTGACGCTACAATGGCAGGAATAATAGGGACAAAGATATTAGAAAGCAGTCTAGCTATTCGTTGAAATGGATTGAGCTTTTTAGCCGCAATATTTGCAGCCTCAGATTTACTAGATTCACCAATACCTGCGGCAGCAATAAATGCAGCATGTACTTTATTAACTAACCCTGTGCCGAAAATGACCTGAATTTGCCCAGCGTTACTAAAACACCCTTTTACACCCTCTAATTTATTTATTGCCTCTTTATCTGCTTTTGAGTCATCAACAAGAACAAGTCTTAAGCGCGTAGCGCAATGTGCTGCACTTGCGATATTTTCAGCACCACCTAATAAAGGCACAAGCTGGTGAGCAACTTTTTCAATATTCATCATAGCCTCTGTCATTCTTTTTTATTTATGTAGCGAGTATTTAGTTTAATTGAAAACTAAAACGGTTTAGCTAACAATTGGATTAAATAAAAATCAATTCAAGATAGCAATAAAAACTCAGGTAAAGGTCGTTTAATTGTGATCTTAATTACAAAAAAGCACGTTTATTAATCATGTTTTGACTCTTTTAAATAATTAAAAACAACGAAAAGCTAAACTATCTTTAATTTTTGTTTAGCTAAATGGGTTAATTAGTTGTTAGATAATTATAGCCCCTAAAAATGATAGTTAAGCATGAATAAAAATGACTATTGAACCAACAAAATCATATAGATATAAACAAGTAAGCAGGCTTAATAAATGTTACTGATAACATCCAAACACTTAACTAATAGTTATATATTTATTTATATAAAGGTTGTTAATCAAATGATTAAATATAACCAATACAAAAACTTAAGATAACCTTAAAAACTGGTAACGCTTGTAATAAATCACTTTTCTTTGATGTAAAGCAACTACAACTTTCAGGAAATACGTAGTATCCACATTAACAGTTGGGTTTTATTGCCTACGTTAAAGTGCTTATTTTTTAACAACAATAACAATCATTATTTCTTTATAAGCTTATTAGCTGCTGTTTTTTCTTAAAATTTTAATAATCAAGTGAGTAATGTATGAAAAACATCAAAGAGATGGCGTTACTTTCCACTCCCTTATCTCGCCGTCGTTTTGTAAAAACAGGTGCAGCGGGTGGTTTAGCGATAACCGCAGGTGGATTATCACTCCCCTTTCATCAAGCCATTGCCTCGGAAACAAAACCAACAACGAATAGCGAAAAAGTCGTGTGGAGCGCATGTACTGTAAACTGCGGTAGTCGTTGCCCATTACGTATGCATGTGATTGATGGTGAAATTAAATACGTTGAAACCGACAACACGGGCAATGATGTCTACGAAGAATTACATCAAGTGCGTGCTTGTTTACGTGGTCGTTCTATGCGTCGCCGTGTTTACAACCCAGACCGTTTACGTTATCCAATGAAACGTGTAGGTAAACGTGGTGAAGGTAAATTTGAACGTATTTCATGGGATGAAGCGTTTGATACTATTTCAGATACCATGAAACGTTTAATCAAAGATTATGGTAATGAATCTATTTATCTAAACTACGGTACAGGAACATTAGGTGGCACCATGACGAAGTCTTGGCCACCAGGTGCAACATTAATTGCACGTTTAATGAATTGTTGTGGTGGTTATCTGAATCATTATGGTGACTATAGTACGGCGCAAATCGCAGCGGGCTTAAATTATACTTATGGTGGTTGGGCAGATGGTAATAGCCCTTCAGATATTGAAAACACCAAACTTGTCGTGATGTTCGGTAATAATCCGGGTGAAACCCGTATGAGTGGTGGCGGTGTCACCTATTACGTTGAACAAGCTCGTGAAAAATCTGATGCACAAATGATTATCATCGATCCACGCTATACCGATACGGGTGCTGGTCGTGAAGATGAATGGATCCCAATTCGTCCAGGAACAGATGCTGCATTAGTTAATGCATTAGCTTATGTCATGATCAAAGAAGACTTAGTTGATAAGCCTTTCTTAGATAAATATTGTGTTGGTTACGATGAAACCACTATGCCAGAGGGTGCGCCAAAAAATGGCCACTATAAAGCCTATATTTTAGGTAATGGTGCAGATGGTCAGCCAAAAACGCCTGAGTGGGCGGCGCAGATCACTGGTATTCCTGCTTCACGCATTGTTAAATTAGCCCGTGAAATCGCAACAGCGAAACCTGCTTATATTACACAAGGCTGGGGTCCTCAACGTCGTTCTAACGGTGAGCTTGCTTCTCGTGCTATCGCAATGCTCTCTATTTTAACAGGTAATGTGGGAATTAACGGCGGTAATACTGGCGCTCGTGAAGGCTCTTACAGTATTCCTTTTGTTCGTATGCCAACCTTTACTAACCCTGTTACCACCAGCATTTCTATGTTTATGTGGACGGATGCCATTTTACGTGGTCCAGAAATGACGGCAACCCGTGACGGTGTTCGTGGTAAAGACAAACTTGATGTACCAATCAAAATGGTATGGAACTACGCGGGCAACTGCTTAGTAAACCAACATTCTGAAATCAATCGTACTCATGACATTTTGCAAGACGATAAAAAATGCGAAATGATTGTGGTGATCGATAACCATATGACAGCATCTGCTAAATATGCCGATATTCTGCTTCCTGATTGCACAGCATCAGAACAAATGGATTTCTGTATGGATGCATCAGCAGGTAATATGGCTTATGTTATTTTCGCTGATCAGGCAATCAAACCTCGCTTTGAAAGCCGTAATATCTATGAAATGACAAGCGAAATTGCAAAACGCATGGGTGTGGGTGAAAAGTTCACTGAAAACCGAACACAAGAAGAGTGGCTACGTCACCTTTATGAGCAATCTCGTCAAAACTTACCTGAATTGCCGACTTTTGAAGAATTCCGTGCTCAAGGTATCTTCAAAAAACGCGATCCTGAAGGTCATCACGTTGCTTATCGTAAATTCCGTGAAGATCCTGAAAACAACCCATTAACAACGCCATCAGGTAAAATTGAGATTTATTCTTCTCAACTTGCCGACATTAAAGCGACATGGGAACTCGCGTCTGACGATGTGATTGATCCACTGCCTATCTACTCTGCTGGTTTTGAAAGCTATGGCGATCCAGCAATGGAAAAATATCCATTACAAATGACAGGATTCCACTATAAATCACGCACTCACTCAACGTATGGCAACGTTGATGTCTTAAAGGCAGCTTGCCCTCAAGAAATATGGATCAACCCTGTTGATGCTACTAAACGCGGTATCAAACACGGTGATTTAGTGCGTATTTATAACGATCGTGGTGAAGTTCGGATCAATGCGAAAGTCACACCTCGTATTTTACCGGGCGTGGTCGGCTTAAGCGAAGGTGCTTGGTATAACCCAGACAGTAATCGAATTGATCACGCAGGTAGTATTAACGTGTTAACGACACAACGCCCTTCACCTCTCGCTAAGGGTAATCCTTCTCACAGTAATCTTGTTGAAGTCGTCAAGGCGTAAGGAGTCTGGTTATGTCAACGCAATATGGTTTTTATATTGATTCAAGTCGTTGCACCGGCTGCAAAACCTGTGAACTGGCGTGCAAGGATTTTAAAAATTTATCCCCTGAAGTGAATTTCCGCCGTATTTATGAATATGCGGGTGGTGATTGGACTGAGCAAGATGGCGTTTATACACAAAACGTGTTTGCTTATTACCTATCTATTTCGTGTAACCACTGTGACGATCCAGCTTGTGCCAAAGTTTGCCCAAGTGGCGCGATGCATAAACGTGAAGACGGCTTTGTTGTTGTTAATGAAGATATTTGTATCGGTTGTCGTTATTGTCATATGGCTTGCCCTTACGGCGCACCGCAATTTGATGAAGTCAAAGGTCATATGACCAAATGTGATGGTTGCTATGAACGTGTGGCTGAAGGCAAAAAACCTATTTGTGTCGAATCTTGTCCACTGCGTGCATTAGATATGGCACCTATTGAAGAGTTACGCGCTAAATATGGTGATTTAGCTGAAATTGCACCACTTCCTTCAGCAAAATACACCAAACCAAATATTGTCCTTAAATTAAATGCCAATAGCCGTCCTGTGGGTGATACCACTGGTCATCTGGCAAACCCAGAGGAGGTGTAAGATGGTGGGATTGCATGAATGGCCACTAATGTTTTTTACTGTTATCGGCCAAAGTGTTGCGGGTGCCTTTATTATTATGGGGTGCGCTATCCTTTCGGGTAAGCTTTCCGCAGAAATGAACCGAAAAGTGCATTACAGCATGTTTGGACTCTGGGCATTAATGGGTATTGGCTTCTTATTATCCATGATGCATATGGGAACCCCATTACGCGCATTTAACTCATTACTTCGTTTGGGTCACTCATCATTAAGTAATGAAATTGCTAGCGGTTCAATTTTCTTTGCGCTGGGAGGTATTTACTGGTTACTGGCTGTACTTAATAAAATGCCTGTTGCATTAGGCAAATTATGGGTCGCACTGGTTATGGTATTAGCTGCATTATTTATTACGGCTATCTCTCGTGTATACCAAATTGATACTGTTCCGACTTGGTATAACAGCTATACCACATTTAATTTTGTGCTAACGGCCTTTATCTGTGTTCCTGTTTTAGCGGCACTCTTAATGCGTATTGCAGGTTTTAATCTAAACTGTGTCAGTGCGTTGCCATTACTCAGTGTTATCGCCATTCTTGTGAGTGCTATTGTGGCAACATCACAAGGTTTTGAATTAGGTTCTATTCAAACCTCTGTGCAAAAAGCGGTGGATTTAGTCCCTAACTATGGTGCTTTGATGGGGATTAAATTAGTGGCTTTAGTCTTAGGCTTGAGTTGTTGGATTGCCCCACTGTTACGTAAAAATAACCCTTCGATTGCTTTGTTAACATTGGGCTTTATTTTAGTGTTTGCTGGTGAGTTTATAGGACGCGGCGTGTTCTATGGTTTACATATGACTGTCGGCATGGCAGTCGTGGGTTAATTAATTTCTCACCCTTCTAAACCGCTGTAATAGTTAAAAAGCACACTCTTTTTATCTGTTATGGCGGTTTTCCTTTTATATTACGGTATCGCTCTTTTTTAATCTTCGTCATTATGTTTAGATAGAAAATCGCATATAGTAAAGACAATAAATCTAAGCGGATTATAAAAATATTATGGAACAACAACTTATTACTGATATTTCTCTCACTGCCCGTATTTTAGGCGCGGCTTTTTATTATGCACCTACTGAGAAAAGTGACATTGTCGAGCTGCTGTCTAGTCAAAAGTGGGTTGAAGAATGGCCTTATGGCAGTGATGAAGAAAAGCAACGCATTGCTAACCTTCTTTCACAAACTGCATTAGCGGAAGAAACTTTAGCACAGGCATATCAACGTTTATTTGTTGGCCCTTACGCACTGCCTGCGCCACCTTGGGGCTCTGTTTACCTTGATCATGAAAATGTATTATTCGGTAATTCAACATTAGATCTACGTGAATGGATGCTAGAAAATGGCATTGATATTGCGTTAACTCAAAATGAACCTGAAGATCATTTTGGTTTAATGGTGATGATGGTGGCATGGATTGCAGAAACTCGTCCTGAAAAATTAAATGAGCTATTAGCAGAACACCTTCTGCCGTGGGCTTATCGTTATTTAGAGAAGTTATCTCTGCAAGGTGCATTCCCTTATTATGAAGGTTTAGCTATGCTGGCGACATTAACGCTAAAAAACTGGCAATCTCTGCTAAATATCACCCCTGCTGAAAAACAGTTATTTTGCTAATAACTGTTTTACTAATAACAAAATAGCGTTATTAATAGATAGACCAGCCTTAATGGCTGGTTTATTATTTTAAGAGCTATAGAAATTTATTTAATCTTTTATTTAATTCTAATTCAATCACTGTCATTTTTTCTATCATTTCATCAAACCCCCAAGGCAACTGAGCATTTGGAAAAAGATCGTCCATATTATTCCAATCTTTTTTATATAATTTATATAGCTCACCTGTAGGCACTAATCTAAATTTCCCACTAAATTTAGGACAACATGCATCTTGGCTTTTTCTGTAAAATAGCCTTTGGAAAATTAAATTATCTCTATGTAGCTTTATATTAAAGCAATTTTCTTTATCGTTTTCATAAATCATCCAAATATCGTAAAGATGACGCGCATATTTATTAGCTAATTTAACGCCATTTCGTTTTTCACTTTTAAGAATGAGTTCATGAGTAGCATACATTTTTTCTACAACTGTTCTTTCTGGTTTTAATGCAATAACATTAAATTTCTCTTCTTTAAAAAAACTTATACAATCACCCAGCATATGGTTAATATGTATATGTTCAATTGGATGATTATTTGAACGACCGCCTGTTTCTAATAGAACGCGAGGTTTCACTGTTTTATTAGCATAATGTTCTTTTGGCAAACTCTGTGGATAATAAATAGCTAGGTTAAGAGGAAACTGACTCTCTATTTCAATTCTAATATTATTATCTAATAAACTAAGGTTATTTTTTAATTCTGGAGTTAATATTTCCTCAACAAACATTTTAGATTTCCTAGCCATATAGGAAATAAATGAATCGATAATCTTATTCTTTGCATTATTGTTTGGAACAGTATTGCTACACTCTAATAGCTCTAATGAAAAAGAGAGATCAATATCTTCAGACATTCTATTTATTAGATTAAAGCATTTTGATAAACTCGTTCCACCTTTAAATATTAATGCAGGTTCTACACATCCTAATTTAGGCTCAATGACAGTAAAGATGATTTTTAATATTTGACATATCCAAAAATCCTTTTCAATGATAAATGCTGGTAATTTTTCTGAATGAGATAAGGATGCTGCTAATAATGCCTCTTCTCGCTCTTTATTACTTAATTGAATAAATTGATTCATTTTTATTTTCTAATTTTACCGTAATCCATTCCATAGATTTAGGAAGTGCTTGCAAGAATGCTTGCTGAGCATCTAACGATAATAATGAAATAAATATATAGTGGATCTTATCTTCATATTTTTCAAAATTGTTTGCATTAAGGCCAGTTAAACATGACCATAACAGTAATGCATTTTTACGATCGTCAATATTTTGAATATGAAGGTGCTTAGTAAATTTACCCAAAGATTCTTTGTATTCAAGTTTTATTGGTAGATGATAAAAATCTGTTCTTATTCTCGCTGTGACAAAATATTTATACACCATAGGTAATTGTGTACTTAAACCTAAAGCATTCATTGCTGAAGTTGATGCCAATACATACTCTGCTTTTTTGGTTGATGTTATTGTTTTAATAACCTCTTCAGGATCTACGGGAATTTCGCCAAAACGTGATACTTTAGGGCGATAATAAGTTCCTTTACCCACTCGCTTAACAACACCTTCAGACATTAGCCTAACCATCTCTGCAGAAACTGCATTAGCTTTAGATATCAATTTTTTACGATCAATAATTTGCTCAAAAGTAAATACTTTTCCGAATCGTTGATGGGTAACATATTGACGCACTGAATGTGCAATATTGATCCTCATAACTCCTCCTATTTCTGTATATAAAGCATACATAAAGTTCAAAGTATTGTCATTAGTTGACAGTTTAACTTGTCATGTTATGACAGTTATTAATGTGTTTTATTAATAGCTATTTTTATACTTTTTTTACACTTCTCACCTCTCTTTTATCAACATCTTTACAGCCCATTCAGTACGCTCACTCAATCTAAATAGTAAAAGGATTGTTCTGATGCTGATATTCGGTGCTGTGACGTTAGTTGTTTTGCTCACTGCTTATCTTATCTATGTGTTATTCCACGCAGAGGCATTTTAAAAATGGCAACAACGATGTTGATCTATCTTGCTGTTTTTCTGATCACATTATTAGTGATGGGGAAAATGCTTGGACATTATTTAGCTCGCCTTATTGAAGGTGACTTACCTCATTGGGTTACTCAAACCGAACATGTTATTTGGCGTTGTTGTGGTTTTAAGCCCGCAGGAAAAGCAATCCAGCCGATGAGCTGGTATCACTATATGCTTGCCCTACTTATTTTTAACTTAATGGGCGCAATTCTATTATTTGTCATACTGCTTAACCAAGGCTATTTACCTTTAAACCCTCAATTTGCATCTAATATGAATTGGGACTTAGCGTTAAATACCACAATTAGCTTTATCACTAATACTAATTGGCAAGCTTACAGCGGTGAAACCGCAGTGAGTTATTTAAGCCAAATGACAGGGCTTGCAGTGCAAAACTTCTTATCTGCAACAACGGGTATTGCTGTCGCTTTTGTTTTAATTAGAGCGCTAACACAGTCCTCTTGTTCCTCATTAGGGAATGCATGGGTCGATATTGGGCGCATTACATTATATGTCCTACTCCCTTTATCAATTGTTTGGTCACTGTTATTTGTCAGCCAAGGGGTAATACAAAACTTTCACCCAGCGATATTAAGCCAAGGTCTTGATGGTCAACAGCAATGGTTACCTATGGGGCCAGTTGCTTCTCAAGAAGCCATTAAATTGTTAGGAACAAATGGCGGTGGCTATTTCGCGGCAAACTCTGCCCATCCTTACGAAAATCCAACATCATTAAGTAACTTCTTGCAGATACTTGCCATATTTCTTATTCCTACTGCCTTATGTTTTGCCTTTGGTCGTTTAAGTGGAGCACAGCGCCAAGGTCATACCTTACTTTGGGCTATGACGTTTATTTTTATTGTTGCTGTTATTGTGGTCACTTGGGCTGAATGGCAAGGAAATCCAGAATTTATCTTTGCTGGTACAGATAGCTCGCTGAATATGGAAGGCAAAGAAACGCGCTTTGGAATAATAGGTAGCGCTATTTTTGTTGCTGTCACAACAGCAGCATCTTGTGGTGCAGTTAATGCCATGCATGACTCGTTAACCGCTTTAGGTGGCATGGTGCCAATGTGGTTAATGCAAACAGGAGAAGTGGTATTTGGTGGTGTAGGATCAGGATTTTACGGCATGATCCTCTATGTATTATTAGCGGTGTTTATCGCTGGATTAATGGTTGGTCGAGCACCTGAATACCTTGGTAAAAAGATTGGTGTTGCCGAAATGAAATGGGTAGCGGTTGCTATTTTAATTTCTCCTGCTGTTGTTTTATTAGGTACAACCCTCGCCTTATTTACTGATGTTGGTCGTGAAGCTATTTTAAATCCGGGTCCTCATGGCTTTAGTGAAGTGTTATATGCCTTTACTTCTGCTGCTAATAATAACGGTAGTGCTTTTGCTGGGCTTAATGCCACCTCACCTTTTTACAATCTATTATTAGGGCTTTCCATGTTGATTGGTCGCTTTGGTGTCATGTTACCTGTTTTAGCTATCGCAGGTAGTTTAGCCGTGAAAAAACGTCAGCCAGAAAGCTTGGCAACACTCTCTACCACTTCACCGCTATTTATTTTGTTATTGATCCTCACTGTATTAATGATCGGCGCTTTAACTTTTGTTCCGGCATTAGCACTTGGCCCTATTGCAGAACACTTACAGCTGTTCTGGGCTAAATAAGGAAACGTATCATGAAAAAAACTCAACTATTTGACAGAAAAACTGTGATATCGGCTTTCTTTGATGCGATAAAAAAATGTACGCCTCAAGCACAATGGCGTAATCCCGTTATGTTTATCGTTTATGTGGGTGCGCTCTTAACTACCGGAATTTGGATTGCTTCGCTGTTAGGTTATCTTCCTGATGATAATCACTTTACTTCACAAGTCATGTTTTGGTTATGGGTGACATTGCTATTTGCCAATTTCGCTGAATCATTAGCAGAAAGTCGAAGCAAAGCACAAGCTGCTAGCTTACGAGGTGCTAAACAACAATCCAAAGCGATACGTTTACATCATGCAGACATTAATGCCTCGAAAGAAACCGTTGACTCTTTCTCATTGCATAAAGGTGATATCGTTTTAGTCAACGCTGGCGAAACTATTCCTTGTGATGGTGAAGTCATTGAAGGTGGTGCTTCTGTTGATGAAAGTGCGATTACGGGTGAATCAGCACCTGTTATTCGTGAATCAGGTGGCGATTTTTCTTCTGTGACTGGTGGCACTCGAGTATTGTCAGATTGGCTGATTATTCGCTGCACTGCTGAGGCAGGTAATTCATTTCTCGACCGCATGATTGGAATGGTAGAAGGTGCAAAGCGTAGAAAGACGCCGAATGAAGTTGCTTTGACCATCTTATTAACTGCACTGACGCTGATTTTCTTATTGGCTTGTATAACACTTTATCCATTTAGTGTGTTTGCTGTCGAATTTCAAGGTCATGGTGAGGTTATTTCTGTTGTCACTTTAATTGCTTTGTTGGTGTGTCTTATTCCCACAACGATTGGTGGCTTGCTTTCATCAATTGGTGTGGCGGGAATGAGCCGCATGTTAGATGCCAATGTGATTGCAACCAGTGGGCGTGCTGTTGAAGCCGCCGGTGATGTTGATGTCTTACTTCTTGATAAAACAGGCACGATTACACTCGGTAACCGTCAAGCTTCTCGTTTTATCCCTCTTTCGGGTATTAGCGAAAAACAACTTGCTGATGCAGCACAATTAAGCTCGCTTGCAGATGAAACGCCCGAAGGCAGAAGTATTGTGATCCTCGCTAAACAGCGTTTTAATTTGCGCGAACGTGATTTAGCGTCAATTGGAGCTTCTTTTATTCCCTTCTCTGCAATGACAAGAATGAGTGGTGTCAATTTAGGAGAGCGCTTGATCCGCAAAGGTTCCGTTGATGCTATTCGTCGCCATATTGAAGTCAGTCACGGCCATTTTCCTGATGAAGTCACCGCGATAGTTGAGCAAGTAGCGAGATCCGGAGGAACACCGCTGGTGGTAGTGGAAAATCAGAAAATTTTAGGTGTTGTTGAACTTAAAGATATTGTGAAAGGTGGAATTAAAGAGCGCTTTGCTCAACTTCGCCAAATGGGTATAAAAACCGTCATGATCACCGGTGATAATCATCTTACGGCGGCGGCTATCGCAGCAGAATCTGGTGTTGATGATTTTCTGGCTGAAGCAACACCTGAAGCAAAACTGGCATTAATTCGCCAATATCAATCAGAAGGTCGATTAGTCGCAATGACGGGTGACGGTACTAATGATGCTCCAGCTTTGGCACAAGCGGATGTCGCTGTTGCCATGAATTCAGGCACTCAAGCTGCCAAAGAAGCGGGAAATATGGTCGATTTAGACTCTAATCCAACAAAATTAATCGAAGTTGTGCATATTGGTAAACAAATGCTAATGACACGGGGCGCTTTAACCACATTTAGTATTTCCAACGATATCGCCAAATACTTCGCCATTATTCCTGCGGCTTTCGCTGTCACCTACCCACAGCTCAACATGCTTAATGTCATGAACTTACATTCACCAGCATCTGCCATGCTATCTGCGGTTATTTTTAATGCCTTAATCATTGTCTTTTTGATCCCTCTTGCCCTTAAAGGTGTGCATTATCGCCCTGTTTCTGCGCATTCATTATTGCGCCGTAACCTCTCTTTATATGGGATCAGCGGATTATTAGTCCCTTTTATTGGCATTAAAATCATCGATATGATCTTAGCGTTTATTGGGTTTTAAGGAGCTCTATATGCATCTATTTCGTTCATCCTTAGTAATGTTATTATTACTCACATTAATAACCGGACTCGCCTATCCTTTGCTTGTTACAGGATTAGCCAATCTTATTTTCCCATGGCAAGCGAATGGTTCATTGGTTTATCAAGATAACAAGCTCATTGGATCTGAATTTATTGGGCAACAATTTACACGGGATGATTATTTTAAAAGTCGTCCATCAATGACGTCAGAAATGCCCTATAACAGCATGGCTTCAGGCGCTAGCCAATTAGCATCTTCAAATCCATTATTGCTTAATGAGGTCACGAAACGCGTTCAAATGTGGCAAAAAGCGGTTGATAATGATCAGGCTGTTCCTGTTGATTTAGTGACCGCATCAGGGAGTGGACTTGATCCTCATATTTCATTACAAGCGGCCTATTACCAAGTTGAAAATATTGCACACTCTCGTCAACTCACTAAAGATGAGATTAAGCAATTAATAAAAGAGAATACGACAACACCATTAATCTCATTTTTAGGTGAGCCTGTGATTAATGTCTTTAAGCTTAATCAGGCACTTGATAGATTAAGTGCAGAAAAACACAAAAGAGTGAGTGTTCAATAAAATGGAACATGACCAACAATGGCAACGTCCCTCACCCGATGATTTACTCGCTTCAACGCGAACAACAACTCGTGGACGACTAAAAATATTTTTTGGGGCTTGTGCAGGTGTAGGGAAAACTTACACCATGTTGCAAGAAGCTCAACGCCTCCACCAGCAAGGTATTGATGTGCTTGCTGGTATTGTCGAAACGCACCAAAGACAAGAAACGGCGGCATTACTTCACGGATTACCTTTATTGCCGCCACAACGTATTCATCATCATGGTAGAAAGCTTGTCGCATTTGATTTAGATGCCGCATTAGCCAGACACCCAGCGGTGATCTTAATGGATGAGCTGGCATTTAGTAACCCTCATAAATGCCGGCATCCTAAGCGTTGGCAAGATGTGGAAGAGCTGTTGGATGCAGGTATTGATGTACTTGCCACAATAAATGTGCAACACATTGAAAGTCTTAATGATATCGTGGGAAGTATTACAGGAATTCGTGTCCAAGAGACGATCCCTGACTATATTTTTGATAGTGCTGATGAAGTGGTTATGGTGGATTTACCGCCTGATGATCTACAACAACGGTTGCATGAAGGCAAAGTATATCTAGCTGGACAAGCAGAACGGGCCATCGAACACTTTTTTCGTAAAGGTAATTTAATCGCACTACGAGAATTAGCTTTACGCCGTATGGCAGATAGAGTTGATACACAAGTTAAAGAGTTTCGAGATAGCCAAGGAACGGCTCCTGTTTGGCACACCACAGATAGTCTGATGGTATGCCTTGGTGCTCATGGCGGTAACGACAAATTAGTTCGCACGGCAGCGCGTTATGCTGCCGCTTTTGGTTGCCAATGGCATGCTATTTATGTTGAAACCCCTAAGCTTCATCAAATTGGAGAGCATAAACGCCGAGCTATTTTACACTCGCTAAAACTGGCACAACATCTAGGTGCAAGAACCGCGATCCTTTCTGATAATCAAGCTGAAAAAGCGGTGATCCGCTACGCCAGAGAGCATAATCTTGGAAAAGTGATTATTGGTCAACGTGCTTACCAAAAATGGCAATGGTTAAAACGTTGGATACGGATGCGTTTTGCAGAAAAATTAGCACGTTATGCACCCGACCTCCATGTTATTAGTGTTGCTCTCAATGATGAGGACATTCGTTATAAAACCAAAACAGCACCACTGCAAAATGATAAATGGCGACAAGAGATAAAAGGCTATTTAACAGCGATTGGATTATGTTTAGCGATAACCTTATTCTCTCGCACATTTCTATTAGCCCTTGATAAAGCCAACTTAGTGACACTCTATTTATTGGGTGTTGTATTAATTGCACTCTTTTTTGGTCGTCGTCCTTCTATTTTTGCAGCATTAATCAACGTTATTAGTTTTGACTTGTTTTTTGTACAGCCCCACTTTTCACTCGCTGTACTCGACATGCAATATTTGATCACTTTCACCGTCATGCTTATTGTAGGATTAGTGGTCGGTAATTTAACTGCGGGTATGCGTTATCAAACTCGTGTCGCCCGTTATCGAGAACAACGCACTCGCCACTTATTTGAAATGACGAGAGAACTGGGTCGAGCGGTAACGTTACAAGACGTTGTTCGTACCAGTTACCATTTTTTATCAAGTGCGTTTGATGCCAAAGTTTGCTTATTGCTTCCCAACAAACAAGGTGAATTAACACCTTTTTATGCGCAAGGTATGGGGCATTTACCTATTGATAATGCAATTGCACGTTGGTGTTGTGATAAAGACCAAATTGCTGGTGCAGGCACAGATACTCTGCCAAGTGTGCCTTATCAATTGCATCCGATTACAGCATCTCAACAAGTTTTAGCTATTTTAGCGATTGAACCGAATAATCTTCGCCAACTGCTGATACCTGAACAACAGCAGCTATTGCAAACTTTTAATGGTTTGATTGCTAATGCACTCGAGAGATTACAACAGGCTGAAATTGCAGAACAATCTCGAATTAACATCGAACGAGAACAATTAAGAAATGCATTATTGGCTGCGCTTTCTCATGATTTAAAAACACCGCTTACTGTTCTTTTTGGACAATCAGAGATTTTACTTCTCGATTTAAGCGCTGAAGGTTCATCTCATACAGAACAAGTTAGCCAAATTCGACAACAGATCCTTACCACCTCACGCTTGGTCAATAATTTACTCGATATGGCACGTATTCAATCTGGCGGCATTCAAGTGAATTTACAATGGAATTCGTTGCAAGAAATTACAGGAAGTGCCATTCGTTCTCTCTCTTATTTACTTGATAAACATCCATTAGAAATTGATATTTCCGCTGATTTATTGCTCTATTGCGATGGTAATTTAATTGAACGAGTTATCACGAACTTACTTGAAAATGCAGTGAAATATACGACATCAAGCACAAAGATTGGAGTAAGAGCCTATATTGAAGCTTCTAAAATTCATGTTGAAGTGTGGGATGAAGGCGATGGTATTCCAACTGACCAACTACAACTTATTTTTAATAAATTTTCACGCGCAGTAAAAGAATCCGCAATTCCTGGTGTTGGATTAGGTCTAGCAATATGTAGCGCGATTATTCGCTTACATGAAGGTGAAATCTGGGCTGAAAACCTTAATTTGTCTGAAAACCATAAAAAAGGTGGAGCAAGTTTCCACTTTGTTTTACCTTTAAAATCACTCCCTGATATTGATGAGATTGAAATAAAACAGTGACTCCATATAACATTTTAATTATTGAAGATGAAAAAGAGATCTTACGCTTTGTTCGGCTTGCTTTAGAGAACGAAGGATTTCGTGTTTATGAAGCCAATGAATGTCAACGTGGGTTAATTGAAGCCGCATCAAGAAAACCTGATTTAGTCATTCTTGATCTGGGTTTACCTGATAAAGATGGGCTGTGTTTTATTCAAGACTTTCGCCAATGGAGTAGTACACCCGTTATCGTACTTTCAGCGCGAGATTCGGAACAAGATAAAGTGAAAGCGCTTGATGCAGGAGCGGACGACTATCTGACTAAACCCTTTGGCATCAGTGAACTACTCGCCAGAGTCAGAGCATCACTACGCCGTTTTGTTAAACAAGAAACACAGAGCACACAATTTACGTTTGGCGATATTACAATTGATTGGGTTAATCGTATTGTTACTCGTCAAAATGAACCCGTTCATTTAACACCAACAGAATTTCGTTTGCTAAGCGAATTGGTTAATAACAGCGGTAAAGTGCTTACTCAACGGCATTTAATGCAACATGTTTGGGGACCAAATTTCGTTGAACACAGTCACTATTTGCGCATTTATATGGGACATTTACGCCAAAAACTAGAAACCGATCCCGCATGTCCAGTGTATTTAATGACAGAAACGGGGATCGGCTATCGATTTATGCCTTAATATTTTCTATAACATAATGACATTAAGCCATTGCCGAAATGGTTTTTCTAAAACGTAATAATGCTAATGAAAAAAACACAGAGCCAATAACAATTAAGATAATGAATTGTGGCCACACAATCGAGAAGTCAGCACCACGATATAAAATAGCCTGAGCTAAGCTAACAAAGTGTGTAGTTGGCATTGTTTGCATTACATCCTGTACAAACTGGGGCATACTTTCTCGTGATGTCATCCCTCCTGATAACATATTTAATGGCAACAATACCATAATCATCAATAAACCAAATTGAGGCATTGAGCGAGCCATTGTTCCTAAAAAAATGCCTATTGAGGTTGTCGCAAATAAGCTTAAAGCAACACCACACATAAACAGTAGAACAGAACCTTCGATAGGAACATGAAGTAAAGATTTCACGACTAAGACCAGCGACATAGCTGATGCCAATAATACAACCAATCCCATTGACCATATCTTAGAAAGCATGATTTCAAAGGGAGTTACAGGCATAACCAGTAAGTGCTCAATGGTGCCATGCTCTCGCTCTCTTATTAATGCTGCTCCTGTTAATACTATCGATAACATAGTGATATTATTGATAATTGCCATAACAGAACCAAACCAAGATTGTGTCAGATTCGGGTTGAAACTCATTCTAACTTCCAAATCAACAGGCAGTGGATCGTTGGTTCTATTTTTCGCTAAAAAGGTTTTTGCTTCACCCATTACAATATTTTGAATATAGCTATTACCTAAAAAAGCTTGGCTCATTCTCGTTGCATCAATATTAACTTGTATTTCAGGTTTTCGACCTGCTAAGAGATCACGCTGAAAATTAGGCGGAATATCGAGTGCAAAGGTATAAGCTCCTCTATCTAATAAACCATCAATTTGCTCAGGAGTAATCTCAGCTGGAGGTAAGAAATAAGGCATATAAAAACTATTTACAATACGTGCAGATAGCTGAGATTTGTCTTGATCAGCAACAGCAATCGGCGCGTGATGCAACGAACCGGGTGTAACAGTTGCTGATGAATAAATAGACACAGTAAAAGCAAACACAATTAACGCCAACATCGCTTTATCACGAGAGAGACTGCGTAGCTCTTTTACGCCTAAATTAAACACATTTTGAATTGTGCGCCACATTTAAGCCTCCTGCTTTTTCAAGAAAAAGATACTCAACCCAATAACAATTGGGATAGTGATAAGCAAAGGAATAAAAGACCAAGGTAAATCAAAAAGGTTTAATCCCTTAGAGAATGTTCCTCTTGAGATAGTTAAAAAGTGAGATGTAGGATAAATATGCCCTATCCATTTACCTATACCTTCCAGTGACGAAACAGGATCAATCATTCCTGAAAATTGTGTTGCTGGAATTAAGGTAATAATTGAAGTACCAAAAATGGCTGCAATCTGACTTTTCATAAAGCAAGAAATGAGTAATCCCATTCCAGTAGCAATGGTGATATAGAGTAATGCACCTAAAGAAAGCGTTAACATACTCCCTTTAAAACTTACCCCAAACACAAAGACAGAAAGCGCACAGAGCATAAAAAAGTTAAACATACCCAACAAGATGTAAGGAAATTGCTTGCCTAGCAAAAATTCTGCTTTGGTGATAGGTGTAACATAAAGATTAATAATAGAACCCAGCTCTTTTTCACGAACGACACTCAATGCACTTAACATTGCAGGGATCATCATCAATAGCAGTGGAATAACTGCTGGTACAATGGCGGGTAAACTTTTTACATCAGGATTATAGCGATAACGGGTTTCTATATTAATAGGTGATAATTTATCAACCACATTAGTTGGTTGACGCATAGCCATATCAAGCATCCATGTTGTATGCATTGCCTGAATATAACCGCGAACAGTTTCAGCCCGATTAGGCATTGCACCATCAATCCAGACACCTATTTTTACAGTATGGCCTTTGGCAACATCTCGCGCAAAGTTAGGAGGAATTTCAATCGCAACCGTAATATCACCACTACGCAACCGCTTTTCCAGTTGGTCATAATCGGTGATAGGTGCCTTTTCAATAAAATAACGAGAGCCTGAAAGGTTTTGGCTATATGCCTGACTTAACCCTGTTTTATCTCTATCCATAATACCGAAGCGTAGATTTTCTACATCTAGACTAATACCGTAACCCATAATAAACATCAAGATCACCGTACCTAATAGCGCTAAAGTAAGGCGTACCGGATCTCGGCGTAATTCCATACCTTCACGAATACTATAGCTAAATAAACGCCGTAAACTAAATCGTTGCTTTAACGCTTTTTCTGCACTTTCATGACTAGATGCTGGAAGTTGTAGGCTTTTTTCATCAAGTTCAGGTGCCTCTTGTTCACCTGATGCCTTTTTAAGGTAATCAATAAAGACTTCTTCAAGCGTATCAAATTGGCTATTTTTAACTAAATTTTCAGGTGTATCTGTGACTAATACTTTACCAGCATGCATCAGCGACATTCGGTCACAACGTGCCGCTTCATTCATAAAGTGAGTTGAGATAAAAATAGTGACACCGTCACGTCTTGATAGGTCAACCATCAAATTCCAGAACATATCTCGCGCAATGGGATCAACCCCTGAAGTTGGTTCATCCAATATCAACATTTCAGGTTTATGGATAACAGCAACGGCGAGCGACAAACGCTGACGAATGCCTAATGGCAAACCATCAGGCATTATTTCTTCAACATCCGTTAAATTAAAACGCTCACTCATTTCCCTAACACGTTGAGGAATTTCCTCTTCTGGAATATGAAAAAGCTTGGCGTGTAATTCAAGGTTTTGTCGTACAGTCAATTCACTGTAAAGTGAAAATGCTTGAGACATATAGCCAACACGACGACGTGTTTCAATATCTTTAGGATCAACTTCTTGACCAAATAACCAAGCTCGCCCTTCACTCGCTTCGAGTAAACCTGTCAGCATTTTCATAGTAGTTGATTTACCACAACCATTCGATCCTAAGAATCCAAAAATTTCTCCTTTAGGAATACGAAAGCTTACATGGTCTACTGCAACAAATTGCCCAAAACGCATGGTTAAATCTTGTGCTTCAATGGCGATAGTATCATCGTCACTTTTATCTCTTGGAGGGATAATCACTTTTTGATGATCTTTCTTTTTCTCTTCTGGCAATAACTCGATAAAAGCAGCTTCTAGTTCATCAGTATGAGTTTGGGCTTTTAATTCATCGGCATGGCCTGTTGCTAATATTTTTCCGGCATCCATAGCAACCAACCAATCAAAACGTTCAGCTTCTTCCATATAAGCGGTCGCTACTAATACGCTCATATTTTTTTGACGTTTACGTATACGATTAATTAATTCCCAAAATTGCGCGCGGGATAACGGGTCAACCCCAGTAGTGGGTTCATCGAGAATAAGTAACTCTGGATCGTGAATAAGCGCACAACATAAACCCAGTTTTTGTTTCATTCCTCCAGAAAGTTTACCCGCAGGCCTATCACGGAATGGGGCTAACCCCGTACTTTCAAGTAAATCATTTATGCGTTCTGCCCGCTCTTGTTTTGATTGACCAAATAAACGACCAAAAAAATCCACATTTTCAAAAACAGAAAGTGTGTGATAAAGATTTTTACCTAATCCTTGAGGCATATAAGCAATACGAGGACAAACAGCTCTTCGGTGTTCAACATCATTCATATCACCGTTTAAAACAATTATTTGCCCAGTTTGGATTTCTCTCGCACCAGCAATAAGAGAGATCAAGCTCGATTTCCCTACACCATCAGGGCCAATTAGCCCGACCATTTTTCCAGCAGGAATAGCCAATGTCACATCATCAAGCGCTTTGGTATCGCCATAATGTTGGGATACATGAGTCAATTCAATGATATGAGAATGACTTTGCGTTCTCATTGTTTGACTCATTGCGGTAATTTCACCTCTAAATCAGTTGGCCAAGATTGGTTATTATCTAATCTAATATAAGCACGACCCGGTAATCCTGTTTTGACATATTCAAGGTGTTTTTCAAGTAATTCAGGTGCAATACGCGCTCTTACACGAAACATGAGTTTTAATCGTTCATTATCAGTTTCAACAGTTTTTGGTGTAAATTGAGCGACACTAGCAACGTAGGTTGTTTTTGCAGGAATAACGATATGAGGTGCCGCATCTAAAATAATGTGAACTTCACTTCCTAATGCAGCTTTACCAGCAGCTTCTGTTGGTAAAAAGAACGTCATATAAACATCACTTAAATCGACCATATTTAATACACGGCCGCCAGCGCCTAAAACTTCACCAGGCTCTGCGACACGATACTGAACACGACCATTACGCGGTGCTTTTAAAATACTGTCATCCAATTCTGCTAAGATGCGTCTTTCGGTTGCCGTTGCAGCATCCACTTTTGTATTAGCTTGAATGATCCCCGCTTTTGCCGATTCTATTGCAGCAATGGTTGCGGTTTCTTGAGCTTTAGCTGCTTCAACCGCCGCTCTTGCTCCTTCTGTTCTTGCAATATCATCATCTAATTGTTGAATAGAAATAGCATTAGTTTTTACTAATGCACGAGAACGATTAAGTCTTTTTTGTGCAGCATCAAGCTCCGCAATACGTTGACGAACAACTGCCTGAGCTGCAAGTTGTTCACTTTTACGTTGTGATAATGCAGATTGTGCAGTGACCACACTGCTTTTTGCTTGGTTTAATTGAGCTTGAACTTCATGAAGTTGTTCTTTAAGTGTTCGAGTGTCCATGTTTGCTAACACTTCACCCGCTTTAACAAAATCACCTTCTTGAACTAAAATAGAGTCTATTCTTCCCGGACTCTTTGTTGAAATATCGATTTCTGTTGCTTCTATTCTCCCATTACTTTGAGCAAATCCTGAAGGAAGTGTTGGTGCTTGAGATTTCCACCAAAAAATTCCCGCAGCAACAACCGCGACAAGAATGATGCTATAAATAAAAAAACGACTCTTTTTTTGATTTTTCATATAAATTATTTAACCTTCCTTTAGCCATAAAAGAATACCAAAAATATGTTTATCCGCTGTATGTAAGAAAATAGTTAAATAATGAGACGTATTAATTTTTATTTTTTATTTATATTTAAAAATAGTTCATTTGTATTGATAAAGCTAACGCACTCACTATAAAAAAATAAAATATTAAAAGCTAACCTTATGAATTATAAATGTTATGTTATTATAATAGAGCCTTAACCTAAATTAATGTAGTACTTTTATCACATAATCTACCATCTATTTTTGATTATTCGAGGAAACACACAAATTGTATATAGAAAGTTAGTTTTCGTTACATTAAAATACAAATGAAATAATAACAAAACGTTATCAAATATTAATCAATATTAAAATAAAACTTAATTTTTTGATAAAACCCCAATTAATAACCGAATTATCTCTAATTTAAAATTATCAAAAATTGTATTTATTATATTATTTAATAAATTTTATATTTTAAATTTCATAATATAAAATAAAAACAAAAAGTAAAAATAACATTATTATTTTTATTCTTAAAAAAATACTATTAGCTACGTCTTATATTTATTATCTTCATTAAACAAAGAAACATTAAAAATATACACCGCATTAACTTTTCCATTTAAAAAATAACGAAATCAGTCTATTACATGATGAAGGTCGATAATTTAAAAAGAAAGTTGAGTGTTCAGACCACTTACACTTTAAACTTTTTATATAGTGATTATTGCAGTTAGTAATCAAAGTACTTTGATGTAGTTAATTAGAATTTAAGATCAAGATCGTAAAATCCATATGATGATACCACGTCAATTTTAATTAAAAACAAGAAGGGTTATATGAATAATATTAAGTATAAACTCGCTACAATAACACTTTGCACACTGTTTGCTACCTCTGTTTTCGCAAATACTGATACCCCTATTCGCCTTGTAATTCATGGTGGTGCAGGAACAATTACTAAAGACACCATCACACCAGAACAAGAAAAAGAATATAAAGAAAAACTAACTGAGGCATTAAATGCTGGATATGCTGTTTTAAATAGTGGAGGTACCAGCATAGAAGCTGTTCAAAAATCCATTAATGTGATGGAAGATTCCCCCTTATTTAATGCAGGGAAAGGTGCCGTTTTTACCCATGATGGTCGTAATGAACTTGATGCTTCTATTATGGATGGTAAAACCCGTAAAGCTGGTGCTGTTGCGGGTGTAACTACGGTTAAAAATCCAATTAACGCAGCCATTGCAGTGATGGAAAAAAGTCCACATGTTATGATGGTTTCTAATGGTGCTGATCTTTTTGCTAAAGAACAAGGGCTTACAATTGTTGATCCTTCCTATTTTAGGACTGAACATCGTTGGCAACAACTTCAAAAAGCAATAGAGAAAGAACAAGTCGTTTTAGACCATGATGGTAAAACAGCTGCTCTTTTTGTTGATCCTATGATGTACGATTATAAATATGGCACTGTTGGTGCAGTTGCTCTTGACCAACATGGCAACTTGGCAGCGGGAACTTCGACGGGAGGCATGACAAACAAGCGTTATGGCCGAGTTGGTGATTCCCCAATTATTGGTGCGGGTAATTATGCTGATAATGAAACCGTTGCTGTATCTGCAACAGGATCTGGTGAAATGTTTATCAGAACATTAACGGCATTTAATATCGCAGCCCAAGTTAAATATAAAAATTTACCTTTAGAAGAAGCTGCTCAAAATGCACTTGATGAAGTTAAAGCGATTGATGGTAGTGGCGGTGTTATCGTATTAGATAAAACAGGTAACTACACAATGAGTTTTAATTCTGAAGGTATGTATCGTGGCACGATTGGTAATGATGGAAAGCCAGTTGTCGCCATTTATAAAGAGTAAATTTAAACGGTTATTTTTCTATTTCGTACCCAATATTTATGTTTGATCTTCTCCTTTTCTAAAAAGAAAAAAGATAAAAACATTGGGTACGAAACCCATAATATAAGCCTATTCCCCCCTTATTTCCTGCATTCTATCTTAAATCTATTTAACGTTATTTTTATCATTAACGCGCTCCGATTATTACCCCCCCAAAAAAGCTCATTTAATAAACGATATGATGGTAAAGCATACAAGACCGATTCTACTTATTAAAATGATCCTTTGAAAAAGTAGCTTTTTTCTTTTTTGGATCTGTTAGAATATTCATCATGGTTATGTTGATTTAATAAGGAATTCACAGTGGAATTTCACCACGACGATCAGGATTTAACACCCGAAACATCGCTAGTGTTGTCTGAAAAACAAGCAATATTGGATCTGAATGCAACATTCACCTCGCCTGCTCATACTAACCCTGCAATGGCATATTTAATGAGTTTAGGTTCAAAACGTAGTCGTCAAACAATGGGATCGTTTCTAACTATTGTTGCCAAAATGATCGGTTTCTCTTCTCTTAAAAATTGCCAATGGGGAGCACTTCGTCGTCATCATATTCAAGCAATTATTGATATGTTGTCTGATGCCAATAAAGCCCCCGCCACTATCAATACTTATCTTGCTGCCTTAAAAGGTGTTGCTTTAGAAGCTTGGGCAATGAAACAAATGGATACTGAAAGTTATCAGCATATCCGCCAAGTTAAATCGGTAAGAGGAAGTCGGTTACCCAAAGGGCGTGCACTAACTAGCAGTGAAATCCGTGCTTTATTTAGAAGTTGTGAAAAAGACAATTCATCGAAAGGTTTAAGAGATGCCGCAATATTAAGCGTGCTATTAGGTTGTGGATTACGTCGCTCAGAAATTGTGGCTCTAAATTACGAACATATTCAGTTTCGTGATCAAGCCTTTATTGTCAGGGGTAAAGGTAATAAAGAACGCATGTCTTATATGCCTGATGATACTTGGGATCGTGTTCAATTATGGATCGATGAAATAAGAGGTACTCAAGATGGCGCCCTTTTTACTCGAATTCGTCGGTTCGATGATGTTACTGATGAGCGAATAACAGACCAAGCCATTTACTATATTTTAGAAATACGCCAACAAGAAAGTGGTATTGATAAATTTGCTCCCCATGATTTGAGAAGAACCTTTGCTTCAGCAATGCTTGATAACGGTGAAGATATTGTCACTGTAAAAGATGCTATGGGGCATGCCAGTATTATGACAACTCAGCGTTATGATAGACGTGGAGATGATCGACTAAGAAAAGCGGCTCGACATTTACGTTTTTAGTTTTTAGTCTGAAAAATACCCAATTTAATAAATTAAATTGGGTATTTAAATTAAGCTTATTTTTATAACATGCTATTTTGCTGTTATTTTATTGTATTTTATCTGAAAGGTGGTTCGTTAAACGTTCTTAACTTACGAGAATGTAATTTATCTTCTTCTTCTTTTAATAGCTCAATCGCTTGAATACCAATTTGCAGATGTTCTGATACCGCACCTTCATAAAAATGATTAGCCTGACCAGGCAATTTAATTTCACCATGTAACGGTTTATCTGATACACACAATAAGGTGCCATAAGGAACGCGAAAACGATAACCTTGTGCAGCAATTGTGGCACTTTCCATATCAACAGCGACGGCGCGACTTAAGTTAAATCTTCTCGCTGAAACGGAAAAACGTAATTCCCAGTTGCGATCATCCGTTGTAACAACAGTTCCTGTTCTTAATCTCTGTTTTATTTCATGCCCTGGTTTACCGCTGATCATCTTCGTCGCATCATAAAGTGCACGTTGTACTTCCGCAATATTGGGGATAGGAATATCAGGAGGTAAAACGTCATCTAAAATATGATCATCACGTAAATAAGCATGAGCCAAAACATAATCACCAAGTTGCTGGCTTTCACGTAGCCCGCCACAATGACCAATCATTAACCAAACATGAGGACGTAAAACCGCTAAGTGATCGCAAATTGTTTTCGCATTTGAAGGGCCAACACCAATATTCACTAATGTTATTCCGGGACCTTCTTTAGCAATTAAGTGATAGGCTGGCATTTGATATTTCTTCCAAGTTAAATCAGAAATTAACTTTTCAGGATCAACCGTTTCTGCCGTAATTTGCTGAAACCCCGCACAAGAGAGTGCGCAATATGCACTATTTTTATCTGCAACTTGTTCACAAGCCCAACGAACAAACTCATCAACATAACGATTATAGTTTGTATATAAAATATAAGGTTGAACATCTTCAGGTAATGTTCCCGTATAATGTTTTAAACGTGCTAATGAAAAATCAGTACGCAATGCATCAAAATGAGAAAGAGGTAAAATATCCCTATCACTGATTAAACCATCGGTAATTTCATCACCAATTTTAGACAAATCAGTAGTAGGAAAGTATTTTGCTAAAGAGGCACTCATCTTTCTATCAAAACCAATGCCAGTTCCATCAATGACAAAAGGATAAGGAATTTCTTGTTTTGAAGCAGTTACTTCAAAAGTAGCATGGTAAGCATCAGCAATAAGTTGCAGTTGTTCTGACAGATAATTTTCAAATAAAGCCGGATTAGTAATCGTGGTAGAATAATTACCTGATTTTGATAATCTACCATAAGCACGCGTTTTATCTTCTGTTTTAACTTCACCATACCAATGTACAGTTAATTGAGGGTAAGCAAATATTCCTTCCGCTCTTTGTTTTATATCTGGTAATTTTCCATCTTGGGCATAATCAATAATTGCATTGCGTAATGCATCTACAGCATTTTGATATTGTTGTTTTAATTCATTAATAATTTTTTGAATTTCTGGATTATGAGGTTGTGACATAAAAGAGCCTCTTATTTATTATTGGTTTATAACCATAATAGCAAGAAGCTTCTCTATGCCATAGTGCTAAATATTTAGATAGGAATATTCATAATAACTTTTCTGTGGATCTACGCTGATATTTTTATTTTTAACGTTATAGGTAAAAACTAATTGTATATTTTCTTCTAAAAGAGGTATGCTCTTAGAGGGATCAAGTTCCTGATAAACATCATTTTCATCCAATATATTAAAAACCTCTGTTAAATTAGACGGCTTATTGAGTGCATTATCACATAAAAAATGCAATAAATTAATTTTACTTTTGGTATAAGATGTTAGACCTTGATTTATATATTTAGAAAAAAAAGAATCAGCATTTTTTTTACCTAACTCGTCTTTTTCGTTTAATGTTTTTTTATTAGATACAGTAATTACTAGGTTTTCATCTTTATCTTCATCAATCATTATTGTAGATTTTCCATCAATCGGAGAAAAACCCAATAAAAATAAAGGATCTATACCATGAAAAGAATCTTTTACTATATTGAATACACCTTGAGATATTAAATTATAAATGATAATCTTTTTATCAACATCAACATCAACATCTTCAAATATTTTTTGTATTTTATTTAAGCCTTCATTCATCAAGTTAAACTTTAGATATTCAATTTTATTTTCTTTCGTCTCTTCATTTTCATTACTTTCAGAAATTTTTTTTATCTCTAATTTTAGTATATTTTTGTCAATTAACTCTTTACCCAATAGATGATAATCCATTCTTAATAAATCTTTATGAAGTGTATTAGTAATTTCGTCAAGCGTTACAGAAATTGCATTATTTTTAATTAAATTATTTAAATTTAGTATAAACTCATTGGCATTAACCTTTAACCTCTCAGTCTTTTTTTCAAGATATTTTATATTTTCACTATAGAAAATAGATTCATCGATAACTTCAGCATTTATTTTTCTTTTCATTTCATTAATAATGGATTTCATTACATTTTCTTTTGTCTTCTTTTTATCAATGTTATCTATATTTATCATTCCTTTTTCGTCAAAATAATTAGTATTTTCTTTATTAATGAGTTCTAATATTAAGTATTTAAATACCTCATTATCTAACTCGCAAGTTTTAGGTAACTTTATCTCAATAAGGTTTTCTTGTATTTTTTTTATTTTTTCTATTTCTATTACATCTTCTTCTTTAGTAAATTCATATTTAACATCCACTTTACCAATAGATAAGCACAGTAAATCATCTACTACTTTTATTTTAAAATCATCACTTGAATTATTATTTTTTGATAATTCTTTCATAGCCTCAAAACTTTCTATTCTTTGATATAAATTTGGTTCTTTATTAATAAAAACCTCTTTAATTAAAGATAATATTTTTTCTTTTTCTTCAATATTACCGATATGGAAGAATTTTTGTATTTTTTCCCATATCGTTAATGCTGCAGATACTTCATCAGTTTTTTTTATTTTTTCTATTTTTTGATTTGTAATCTCCACACCACCTACATTTACTTTCATATTTATCCTGTATCCCTTTTTCTTTATTTTATAAAAAGGATAATTTTGAACTAAAAAAATAGATATAAAAAAAACACCTTTAAATTAAGAAATTTATTTCTATTAAATAAAAATTTAAATTGCTAATATACTCAATATTATAGGCAATGTTATTACTGCAAATATCGTTTGAGATGTAATAATCCCTGCCATGAGTTCAGAGTCCCCACCTAATTGTCTGGTTAGAATATAAGACGTGGGTGCCGTTGGTATCGAAAAGAAAATAACCAAAAGCATCATGACTAACGGAGACAAAGCTAAAAAATAAGCAACGCTATATGCTACTATCGGTACAATAAATAAACGAGTAACAGTATTAATACTAATCATTTTACTTTCTGCTTTTAGTGTTGATAAATGTAATGCTGCACCAATACAAATAAGCCCCAAGGGTAAGCTGGTTGCTGCTAGCAATTTGAGAAATTGATCGCTACCAAAAGGAAGCCCCACTCCTGACAGATTTATTATGATCCCAATAACACAAGAGATAATTAAAGGGTTTTTTATGATAGGTAATATTAGTTGACGCAATGTCACATTTTGCCCTGCGGTTAAACAAAGTACTGAAGTGACATTTGATAAAGGAACCAGTGTTGCTAATATCAAGGCGGCTATTCCTAATCCTTCAACACCAAATAAATCAGCGACAATAGCTAAACCTAAATAGGTGTTAAATCGAATATTGCCTTGAACGATTGCTCCAAAACGTCCAGCTGGCCAACCTGTGATTTTTTTCAAAATAACACACAAAATAGTGACAGTAATGACTACAGAAAAAATAGCTACAGCAAGGTGAGGTAATTGAGGATCAGATAAAGGTGCATTTGCCAAACTATTAATTAGTAAAGCAGGAAAAAGTAAAAAATAATTTAATTTTTCAGCCCCCACCCAAAACGCAGGCTCAAACGTTTTATTTCTTCTTAAAATTGCACCTAGCGCAATTAACGCAAATAACGGCCATAACGTTAATAACACATTTTGCATAATATTTATCCTAGAGATATTGTGATACTTTACAATATCGCAACATTATGCAAATTGCTATTTCATGTTATTTAATATAAAAGCTAATTCAAAAAATGATAAAAATAAATTTATACCGCATTTTAAGAATAGCTTTTTTATTATTAGTCTATTATAAAAACCATCCTTAAAAATGGTTAAAATACAAACAACTAATCTAAATCAATGCACATGCGGTAACAAGGTAAATTTGCTTTTGCTAAATCAGAATAATAATCACGTTCTTCTAATACGTTAAAACCCTGCTTTAAATAAAATAATACTGCATTAGGTGTTGCATCTAAAAACAACTTGGATTGACCTCTCTTAATTGCTTCATGTTTAAGTTGTTTTAAAATTAGTCCAGCGAATCCTTTCCCCATGTATTCAGGTAATGTAAAAATGGCCTCAGCAAAACCAGTTTTAACATCTAAAAAACCTGAAGCAACAGGAATATTGTATTCTTGATAATCAATCACATAAAATGGATTATCAATAATAGCCTGCCGATATCCTTCAGGCATTTTATCAGGAGTCCAAGCGGCTAAAATCTCTGATGGATAAACATTCTCACAACCAAATCGCAACGCTTGATTTCGTAAATACCATAACCTTCTGGCTTCTTGTGGTTCAGCGAGTCTAAGTTGAATCATACTTATTTCCATCTTATTCATTAGAATTAACAGCCTCAAATTAGTGAAACAATTTATTCTAATAATGCTTTTTAAATTTTAATTTTTTAGTGTTACTTTTTTTAAGAGAGTGATATGTTTTTGAAGAAGGAATAATGTAAGGAAATCTTATGCCTAATTCAACATTGCCTTCATCAATAAAAAAACCTCCTCTTTTGTTGCTGGTTCTCCACTTCCTTTTTATTATCGATTCATCTCGAGTGCAATTAGAGAAATCTACTTTTCCAAAATTTCACTTATTTACCCTAGTAGATCTCAAGCTGAAAATACACATCCAAAGTTAATTCTATGTAGTCATCGGAACAGTGCATTTGATGGTTATGTGGCATTAAAAGCATTAGGAGAGCGATTGGTTATTCGTAGCGTCTTAGATTGCCCAATGGATATTTATTTTGCTAATGAAAAACCTTTAGCTGATGCAATTCTTGCAGATAACCCTACTGAGTGGAATCAGTTACGTCATCATATATACCAAAATAAGGCGGGATATCTAAAAGCAAAATCAGTCACACCACAATGGATCTATGGTGAGGATAGTTGTAATGCACTAAATACAAATGAGCATCAATTAAAGGGACTAGCTGGTAGTGCAGGTATTGTTGAAGGTGAAGTTTATCTTGTTTATGGTCCAGAGAATTTTGCCGAATTTCCGCAGAATGCCATTTTAGTTGCAAGAACAACTAACCCTGCTTGGACAGCACTTTTTTACCGTGCATCTGGCATTATTACAGAAAGTGGTGGGCCATTATCTCATGGTGCGGTTACTGCTAGAGAATTGGGATTACCCACAGTAATGGGTGTTCGCAATATCTTAAATATTTTAAAAAATGGGCAAAAAGTAAGGGTTGATGGACAAAAAGGTATTATAGAAATCTTATCTTAATTATTAGATCAATAATGCCTATTAAGCAGAAAAAGCATCTTTTCAGATGTTTTTTCTATTTTTCATACTATCAATCTGTCTTTTAACTGATTATTTTATTTTTTACTCTCTTTGGCGTCTTTATTAGTATCAATATCGACTTTATAAGCTGATGGTGCAAATAAAGCAACCAACCCAGCGATTAATAATATAGAAAGCAATACCATTAACATAGATGGTGCATTAAATAATAAGTATGGTGTTAATAAAATAGGACTAGCCGTTAAAATAATTGAAATAATAATAGGATAGCCTATACCTATATCTCTTATTCGTTGAGATAAAATAAGTGTAAATATGTAGACTTGTACTATTAAAAACACCATTTCTATTAGGCCATATGGTGTAAAAGAAAAGTGATAGTAAAAATAACTTTCAGTAATTGACTCCATTTTTTCGGGGTAAAGTTCTATATACCATCGATCAGCTAAGTTTTCTGCAATAGAAAATTGTCCAAGCAATTTCTAGACCTAAAAAAGAGAGTCTCCCACGTCTTTGTTGTTTCCATTGATAAGCAAGTTTAGCTTGCATAACAAATCCCTTCATTTTTAAATGATAATTTAATCCTTTTAATCATAATACACTTAATATCTTTATCAAAATAATGTATTAGTTTAAAAAATACTGCTCTTTTATCGATTAAATAAAAGAGCGGATATCATTATTAAAAATTAAATTATTAATAATCATCTAACCTGCTTATTGATCCACTTAATCTCTTCATTAGTGAATCGAATATTGCTTTCTTTAGTTGTATCAGTATCTAACAAGATTTTATCTTTAATTAATTTACTGACAGGTACAATGATATTGAAATGGTCACCATTTTTAATGTTATATATTTTTAATGGAATATCATGCACCATTGCAACCGCTCGTAGCTCATTAAACTCATTCCAAAAATAGTCACGCCCTTCAAAATAGAAAGTTGGTGTTTTTATTGATTTAATATAGCGATATACAGAGCGAACATTAAACTCTTCTTCGTTATTTCTATCAAAAGGCAATTCAACTATCATATCTCCTTCAGCTCTTAATTTAAGATCAGGTATTCCACCCAAAGAGAAAATAGCTCTAAATTTGTCACTATATTCACTCGCTAATAATGCTCTAGTTCCCCCCGTACTATGTCCAACGACATAGATACGCTTAGAGTCAATATAAGGCAGTGATGCTAAATATTCTCTCGCTGATTCTAAATCTTCTAATTCGCCATAAAACATTTCATAACGACCTGGGTTAGTATTTTCACCTCGGAAAGACGGGATCATCAACACCATATTGGGATCACGGAAAGTTGCACCTGTTTGGTCATTATCAACTGGTTTAGGTTGCCAAAAATAATCATCACCACCAATTCCGCCGTAGCCTCCATTTAACCAAATTACAGCAGGTAATTTCATTTTTTTATTTGCTGGAGGTGGTGTTAAATAGGCATACATATCTCCTAGTTTTGCCGGATATTTAATCACATTAAATATTTCAGGCGGCGCTTCCCAAGGCGGATCAATATTATCAAAACTGTCGTTTATAATTTCTGTTTTAAAGCGTTGATGCGCTTCATATAAAGTTTCATCACGCACTTCAATATCTGCGTTGACAGAAAAAGAACTAGCACATAGCAGGGAAAAAAATAGCGCAGGTACAACTTGTCTAAAACACATTTTATTTATATTCATATCAACTTCCCTATAAATTATTAATTTTGCGTGATAATAGCATAGGTTATTTGGGGTTTATGAATAGGATTTTTAAGGTAAGTGGAAATTAATGCAGAAAAAAGCATCTCGATTGAGATGCTTTAAACGATATAAAATAATTAAATTTTTTAACGTTGATTTACTTATTTTGCACTTGTACGAATCAAGTAATCAAAAGCGCTAAGTGAGGCTTTTTATACAGCCTTAATAGATTGATATAAAAGGATTTAATCAGTGTCAATGTCCACATATTGACCACATTTCGGAAAGCCTCTTGAAAGAGAGGCTTTTTGTAAAAAACTATTTATTAAATTAATTCTTATTATTCTCTTCAACAAATTCTTTATAAAAATAAATCGTTTTATCAAATAATTCAGTAGCAACTTCTTCCCATTTATCTTTCATCAACTCAGTAGGTTCTTTCTTTTTTTTATAGAATATAGATGTGTATTCTGGCTCACAATCCGTAATGTAATCCACTGTTTTTCCATAATTTCTACATGTACAAATAATAAGATGGCACCTTTCTTTAATAAAGAGATCTAAACTATCTTTAAGACATTTAGGTTTTGATGGACCAATAGGATCTCCTTTACTTGCTATGCCGATCTTGAACTCACCTATTTTAATTATCCGCAATATTTCAGATGTTGCTCTTTTACTTAAACAATCTGTTTCTTTGTCTGGATCTTCAAAATATTTAAGTAATTTTTTGTGTATTTCTTTTATAGTTGTTGTCTTTCCTGAGTTACTAGAACCAGATAACGCTAAAATATGTTTTTTGTACATTAAAAACTCCATAAACTGAGATAAATATAGAATATCTAGATACCTAAAATTAGATGAATATAAAAGAATTACAAATAATTAATATGAGAATAAAAAAATACCGCCATATTTAATGGCGGCACATGAATTATCAATAATCTATATATTATGCAGAAAGAAGCTCGTTTCCGTTATAACCTATTGTTTCTTTTTGCTCTAACTCATTAAGAGCACGAACTAAAGAACGTCCGATAGCATAAGAAAGATTAACAGGAACAGCATTACCTATTTGCTTATATTTAGCGGTAATCGGTCCTGAAAATTCCCAATCATCTGGGAATGTTTGGATACGAGCATATTCTCTTACCGCCAAGGGTCGAGTTTCTTCTGGGTGACAGCGTTCAGTTTGTTTTTGAGCTGGAGCACAAGTCAATGTTAAACTTGGTTCATCCCATGATAAACGTCTTGCCATGCCCGTTTTACCACCACCTAAATAATAGCTCTTTTGCATATATTCTTTCTGAAGCTCTTCAGGAAGATCACGCCAATATCCACCTTGAGGCACCAAAGATAAAATTTCTTGTTTTCTCTTAGGGTATTTTTGCCCTTCAGATTTAGGAACATCTGTTTTAAATAATTCTCCAGCTTTCAACGCATCACGCATTGTCATCACTTTATGATAAGGTGATGGCCAAGTATAATTTATTGAATTAACTAAATCTTTACGGATCGCAATTAGTATTAGCCGCTCTCTTTTTTGAGGTACTTGGTAGAAAATAGCCTTCAATACCTTTGGTGTTATAAGAGAATATCCAATCTCGTCAATTATGTTAGCTATGGTTTCTAACGTTTTACCATCATCATGATTGAGTAAACCTCGAACATTTTCTGCTAATAATATTTTAGGTTGTACTTCCTGTACTGCTCTTGCAAATTCAAAAAATAGAGTTCCTCGTGTATCTTCAA
The DNA here is from genome assembly GCF_016238545.1 of Proteus sp. PR00208. Taxonomy (NCBI): domain Bacteria; kingdom Pseudomonadati; phylum Pseudomonadota; class Gammaproteobacteria; order Enterobacterales; family Morganellaceae; genus Proteus; species Proteus sp. PR00208. The sequence continues at coordinate 203,652 of NZ_JAEHQE010000003.1, forward strand.
ACCCCATTTTTTTTCCCGCGTAAGAAAAAGCCTGACAAGGGAAACCGCCTGCTAAAACATCAACTTTACCTTTATATTCAGAAAAATCGATACCAGCAACATCCCCTTCAATAACATTCCATTTTGGTCTGTTTAAACGTAATGTATTACAAGCATGCTTATCTATTTCATTTAACATGACAGCAGACAAACCCGCTTTTTCTAAACCTAATGCCATACCACCGGCACCAGCAAATAGCTCCAACACAGTAAATTTTTTTATTGGTTTAGTTTGCAATTCAGTTTCCCAATTACTTTTATAAAGTGCTTGGATTTCTTCAAATTGCATAAGCTGTTCTTTCTCGTAGTAACGATAATTATTATCAGGATTACGTTTGGATTTTAATTTTTTTGTAGAATCCCAGCGCCTTAATGTTTCTTTTGTTACACCTAGCAAATCTGCAACTTCAGCGATAGAAAATTCATCTTGTAGCATATTAATAATTCCTGATAATCTTGATCATGGTTACAACTGTATATATAGTCATATTAAATGTCAAACATTGATCATGGTTATTTTTCATACGCAACAGAAAAATAACTCATAAACATATCAATATCCGGAATTACAAAATCTTTTTTCCCATAATATTCTTGATACACATGTTCAATAACTTTAGGCAATGCTTTATGTAGCTCTTTTAACGCATCAACTCGTTCAGTTACGATATGATAAAAGCTTGCACCATCAATAATTCTAATTAGAGGATTTTCAGGGCATTTTGCTCCTGTATCTTTATTTGATGGGGTAAAAGGATCATTATAACGAATAGGCTTTTTAGGAATAATATTGACAAAATATGCAGTAAAACCTTTGAATTGACTATGTTTAGGAGAAACTTGAGCATCTAGTGAATGATATACACCAGAAAGACTACCTCCAGTTACTGTATTAAATTTGTTTTTTGATTCAGCAATAATTTTCTTTTCACGGTTAACCAAATCAACAATACCACCAGTGCCCAAATCTTCCCAACCATCTACATAACCTAATACACGTTGATGGAAAGTTCCTACATGGTTTTGAATAGTTTTTTGGCATTGACGTGCCATTTCAGAGTTACGCCATTCTTCATGACTTTTGAAATCAGAAGCTTCAAACAAAGCACCAAATGGATCTATAACATTTTTGTTAAATGATTTTTCAGCATCTTGTCTTTTCTGTACCGCTTTATCTAAAAGATATTTGACTTCTCTGATTAAATTTTCATCTGATATATATTCTAAAAAAGGCATCTATATTGTCTCTTATTTTCAATAGCACACAAATATTATTTAAATTATATATCTTACTAATCTAAATAAATTATTTTTAACTATGACGGTAGAATTTTCACATATTAATGCTAGATTCTATGTAGTCTAACATAACTACATAACCAAATATCTTTAGATTGCTACCTATTTCTGTATCTTTCCAAGCTTTTCATCAAATCCCCAACACCTGCTGGCAATACTTATCAATATGAGGCTCTACTCGTTCAATTAATTGAGGCTTTGAAATAAACCGCGTTACGGTTTCATGGCTGACGAACGTTGCGCCACAATTTATATTCTGGCACTGGTTATAACGTTCTTTGGTATCGGAAGATATTTGCTGACTACTACGAGTATGCGCGGCATGACCACAAACAGGACAAATCATCATAAACGGGTTACCTCTTTATGATGTGGAAATTACCTGTAATTATACACAGGCACTATTCCTTATCCATATCTATCTCACTGCTTTTTACCTCTAATTCTAACGAGGTGGTAAACCCGCTATTGTTCAGTGAATGACTCACTGTGACCAACGTCCAATAGGCTTTATCAATTTCAGGTTTAAAACCGCTCACTTGTACTGGTAATTCAGGAAAGAGATCCGCACGCCCTTTCGCTAGTGTAATACTAAATGAAGCAACGCCTCGCTGTATTTTTTCCCATGCGGATTTAGCGGCACGTTCGGCATTGGTTTTACTCGCGTAAGTGTGAGACAACACCATCACGTTACCCTCTTCACCAACAAGGTACTCCCCTTGTTTCTCTTCTTCTTTTTTCGGTTTATCGGTAGTCGGTTTTCTACGGCGAATTTGTGACTGTGTTTTCTCTTGCGGTTTACGGGTATTTAAATAATTGGCAGTCACACCGGTATAAGCGCCTCTATCGACTAATGAAAAACGGTGCCCATCTCCCACACTACGGGTGATTTGTACTAGCGGTAATGCTTGACCACTGGCGGTGGTATTGCCCCCTTGCACCATAAACAGCAAGCTCCCGTTTTTAACACAGGCGGTGGCACCGTTTAATTGCCCTAAGCGCGTTAAAAAACTGCCGTCTGACTCATTGGTCTGGTCGATATGTTCAATCTTTACCGTATCAAGACCAGGATCAACTACTGCTGTGACATTATTGCGCCCTGCAATCGTTCTGACGATATCACCTAATGTTTTTTGATGATAAGACATTTCACGACGCACATTGAGTGTTGCCCTAAAATCGGCACTACGGGCGCGCAATGTCATTTTATCGGGTACACCTGAATGCTCTATCTCATCGACCGTAAACGAGCCTTTATGAATAAGGTTTTCACCCTGCCAACCAAGATGTAAAGTTAATACCTCACCCCGTTTTGGCATCATTAATGCGCCGTCAGAATCATCTAACTCAATATCAAGCCGGTCAGCTTCAAAGCCCCGGTTGTCCGTTAATGAAAGCGAAATTAATCGTCCTTGAATTTTGGCGCTGATATCTTCATCACCGGCAATTAACACAAAAGCCGGCGTGCTACTTTTACCGGTGATCATTTCTGGCAACATTATGATAAAACCCCTTTCATCGCTTCACCGGCACCATTGGCCATCATGCCTAATTGGTCGCTTAAATCTCCCAACATCTGACTGATAGAGTCATCAACACGCTTTAATGTCAGAGAGAAATCAATTTTTCTGGCGGCACCGTCTTGGAAAAATTCGGTGTGGGTGCGTTGTAAATCGGTGATCACAAACATGCCGTGAATGGTGCCTGTACCATCAATAAACGACCACGCTTTACCGCTATCCGCCATTAATTCCAATGCCAACAACGACACTTTACCGCCGGTTAATGAGGGATAAAGCGCCCCCGATAAAGTGATCACATCGGTATCAGGGCCAATAAATTGTTGTGCCGGTCGGCGTGCGACACGTTGAGTAAAACCATGTCGCCACGTTTGTTGTTTTTGTAGGGATTGATAAGGTACGGTGCGTAACTCAAACACAAATACCCCAAGTGCTGCCATCATTACCACACCTCACTGTCTTGATAACGGCTATTTAATCGTGCTTGCTTGTCACGTTCACGGCGTTCAATTTCCGCGATAACAAGTTGTGCGATATCTTGCGCGGATTGATTCGGTTGAGGATGAATATTAATTTCATAATGTGCCGGCGCGCCTTGATAACGCTGTTGTTGAATGTTCACGTTAGCTGGTGCCGTGCGATAGTTTTCAACCGGCAAACTGTGCGGGTGCAACGGGGCATTTTGTGCCTGTAATGAAAAGGCACTGCCTAGCGATAATGCGGCTGTCGCTAACATCGCGGTGTGTTTACGACTGGTGATATTTGCAGGGCCTTCGACAATTTCAGGGCCATTTTCGCCGGCTATACCAAACTTGCCACGCGGGATATAACCACCTGAATCATACATACCGGCAAAGTTGCTGTTGTAAGAATCTAACGCAGACTGCACTTTCGGATCGGAGGTTTTAGCAAACTCAGGGGTCAGTGCTTCTTTCGCTGCAGTTGCCAATTCACCAATGCTATTTTTAAAGTCTGTCCATTTGTTTTTTATTCCCTGAATAATGGAATCAATCAGGTCACTACCGAACTGTAAAAATTTAGCCGGTAACGCTTTGGTATCTTCGACAATTTCATCCCATTTAGTCGATATCGTTGTTTTAAGGAATTCCCATTTTTCTTGTGTGTACTTAACGATTTGATCCCAATTGCTATAAATAATCCCCGGTAAAGTTTGTGTCATAAAAAAGGTTTTAATGCCTTCCCATATCCCTGAAATCACAGATTTAACCGACGCCCACGCGGTTTTGGTATAGCCGACAATACTGTCCCAATGTTTTGCAATTAAGCCCGGAATCGTCCAGTTAAAGAAGATATATTTAATGGCTTCCCATGCCATTAAAATGGTGCCTTTTAATGCCTGCCATGCGATAGCGGTGCGCTGTTTAACAGACTCCCACACTTTGGTGACATACGGCTCAATCTTATCCCAATTTTTATAAATCAGATAAATAGCACCCGCAATAACAGCAATAGCCAGCAAAATAGGGTTAGCTAACATGGCTTTACCCAATCCTAAAAATGCACTGCCTAATAATTTTATTGGTTTTAATAACAGAGCGAGTGCGCCACCGCCTTTAATGCCTAAAATTGATAGACTTAATTTCGCGGCGGCTAATGGTCCTAACATTGCGGCAATGGATAACGAGAGAATACCGAGCGTGGTAATTATGCCGGCTATCGCTAAGCCCACCATAGTCAGTGTTTTTGCCAGCTCAGGATTTTCTTTCATCCACACACCCACATTAGAAATCACACTGGTAATACTTTGTGATATCTGACGCAATGGGCTATCAATGCCGTCAAAAATCTGAATGCCTAAATCTTCCCATGCAGATTGCAGGTTTTTCATATCCCCGCTTAAGTTGTCCGTCATGGTGCCCGCGACTTTTTGGGCTTCGCCTTTAGCCTTCTTTAAGTCGGCAACAAGGTTTTGCAACTCCCCTTTACCCGCTTGTTCGGCAAGTACAGATAACGCGGAGAAGGCTTCTTCACCCGCAATGTGTTTAAAGAATCCCGCCCGTTGCGCATTACCCATATTGGCGGTTTTCTTATCTAACTCTGCTAATAACGCAGGAAAGTCGCGTAAGTTGCCTTTGGCATCACGAGTCTTTATACCCAGTTCTTCTAACGCTTTCGCCGCTTGTTTAGGTGGCTCCGCAAGGCGTCCTAAAATTGCCCGTAATGAGGTACCCGCCATTGAGCCTTGAATACCCGCATCCCCTAACTTACCCGTTGCGGCGGCAGCCGTTTCTAAATCAACTCCTAACCCTGACGCCACCGGTGCAACGTATTTCATCGTGTCGCCAAGCATAGTCAGACTGGTATTTGAACGGGTAAAGGCACCGACTAACACATCACTCACTCGCCCCATCTGATCCGAGTCGAGCTTAAAGCCGGTTAAGATATTGGAGCCGATATCTGCCGTGGTACCTAAATCAATATCACCTGCCAATGACATTGCCAATGTACCCGGCATAGCATTTTTAATTTGTTCAGGCTTAAAACCTGCCATGGCATAGAATGCCTGACCTTGCGCCACTTGGTTGGCGGTAAATGCCGTGGTTGCGCCTAGCTCTCGCGCTTGTTCACGCAACATCTTAAATTCATCGGAGTTTTTATCTAGGCGCGTTAATGCCTGCACCTTTGACATCCCCACATTAAACTCATACCCCGGCATTAAGGTTTGTTTCGCGGAATACAGCATACCGGCACCGGTTGCTGTCATGGTGGCACCGGCGCCCGCCATTTTATTTCGCACATCAAGCGTCTTTTGATACTGTGATTTAGCCGCCGCCATGCGCCGTTCTTGTTCGGCACTGCGCCTTAATTGATTTTCCTGTCGGCGTAGCTGTTGCGTGGTGCGTTCAATATCACCATTAAGTCGCCGTTGCGCTTGACCGAGTTGATTAGTAGAAATGCCATTGGCTTGCAATGCCGAGCGCTGTCGCTGTGCCGACTGCTGTAATTGCTCATACTTGGTTTTGAGTTGCCCCGCTTCCCGTTGCGCTTTTTTAAATGCCTCTAACTGTTTTTTTGTCGGGTTTTCAGTATTGGCAATTTCTTTGGCGAGAGTGGCAACACGTTGTGTGGCGGATTGGTACGCTTGCTGTGTGGACGTTAACTGCTGTTTAATCTTGCGAAAGCCATCAATTTGAGAGGCTTGCTGATTAAGTGTTTTTAACGAGTCACGCGACTGGCGTACAGCGGACGCCAGTCGCTTATTG